>NZ_JBQFOW010000005.1:0-294916 GCF_056533855.1 Ruegeria sp. F11
AATGTACCACACCCCGCCTCCTTCATCTGGCCAAAAAAATCGTGGGGGGTCATGGGGGGCGAAGCCCCCCAACAATAAATAAGAAAAGGGCGCCTGCGGGCGCCCTTTGCAATTTGATTGTACCCCTAAGATCAGTCGATCATTGGCAGCAGCTTGTCCAGCGATGCTTTGGCATCGCCATAGAACATACGAGTGTTCTCCTTGAAGAACAGCGGGTTTTCGATGCCCGAATACCCGGTCCCCTGGCCACGCTTCGATACGAAAACCTGCTTGGCCTTCCAGCACTCCAGAACCGGCATCCCGGCAATGGGGCTGTTGGGATCTTCCTGCGCCGCAGGGTTTACGATGTCGTTCGAGCCAATGACGATGGCCACATCCGTTTCCGGGAAGTCATCGTTGATCTCGTCCATCTCCAGCACGATGTCATAGGGCACCTTGGCCTCGGCCAGCAGCACGTTCATGTGCCCCGGCAAACGACCGGCGACCGGGTGGATTGCAAACCGCACCTCTTTCCCGGCGGCACGCAGCTTGCGAACCAGTTCGCTAACCGACTGCTGCGCCTGCGCAACCGCCATACCGTAGCCCGGGATGATGATCACGCTGTCAGCGTCATTTAGGGCCGCGGCCACACCATCGGCTTCGATGGCCACCTGCTCGCCCTCGACCTCCATCTGCGGACCCGAAGTGCCGCCGAAGCCGCCCAGGATCACGCTGACAAAGTGCCGGTTCATCGCCTTACACATGATGTAGGACAGGATCGCACCCGACGATCCCACCAGCGCACCGACCACGATCAGCAGGTCGTTGCCCAGCGAGAAACCGATCGCCGCCGCCGCCCAGCCCGAATAGCTGTTCAGCATCGACACAACCACCGGCATGTCGGCCCCGCCGATGCCCATGATCAGGTGATAGCCGATGAACAGCGCCGCCAGCGTCATCAGAAGCAACGGGAAGAAGCCACCCGAGCTGGTGTACCAGATCAGACAGATCAGCGAGAGGCCGGCCGCCGCGGCATTCAGCGCGTGGCCACCGGGCAGCTTGGTTGCCGCCGAAGTCACCTTGCCCGCCAGCTTGCCGTAAGCCACGACCGAGCCGGTGAAGGTGATCGCACCGATGAAGATGCCCAGGAACAGTTCCACGTGCAGGATTGCCAGTTCGGCTGGCGTCTTCTTTGCGATCAGCTTGGCAAATTCGCCCAGACCGGTCAGTTCGACCTCTTTCGCCGCGTCGGCGATGGCAAAGACCTCGGCAACATTCTGAATCTCGAAATGCGCGTTGAAACCGACGAACACGGCCGCCAGACCGACCAGCGAGTGCATCGCGGCCACCAATTGCGGCATCTCGGTCATCTGTACGCGTTTCGCAACGTATTGGCCGATCAGACCGCCACCGATGATCAGCAGGATCGATAGCAGCCACAGACCGGAACCGGGGCCGACCAGCGTGGCAAAGACCGCCAGTGCCATACCGACGATGCCATACCAGACCGCGCGCTTGGCGCTTTCCTGGTTCGACAGACCGCCGAGTGAAAGGATGAAAAGGACAGCCGCAACGACGTAAGCGGCAGTGGTGAAGCCAATCATCTACCCGGCCTCCTTAAGATTTCTGGAACATGGCGAGCATGCGCCGGGTGACAAGAAAGCCGCCGAAGATATTGATCCCGGCCATAAACACGGAAAGCGCCGCCAGCAGAATAACCAGGAACGATCCGGATCCGATCTGCATCAACGCCCCAACGATGATGATCGACGAGATCGCGTTGGTGATCGCCATCAACGGTGTGTGCAAGCTGTGCGAGACGTTCCAGATCACCTGGAAGCCCACGAAGATCGCCAGCACAAAGACGATGAAGTGCTGCATGAAGCTGGCCGGAGCAACCAGCCCCACCAGCAGCATCAGCGCGCCACCGACCCCTAGCAGAGTGACCTGCTGCTTGGTCTGCGCCTTGAAGGCCGCGATTTCCTGCGCCTTTTTCTCTTCCGGGGTCAGTTCCTTGACTTCCGGTTTCTTCTGCGCCGCAATCGCCTGCACCTTGGGCGGCGGTGGCGGGAAAGTGATGTCACCCTCGAAGGTCACGGTCGAACCGCGGATCACGTCATCTTCCATGTCGTGATTGATCTGCCCGTCCTTCTCGGGCGTCAGATCAGTCATCATATGACGGATATTGGTAGCGTAGAGCGACGACGACTGCGCCGCCATCCGGCTGGGGAAATCGGTATAGCCGATGATGGTCACGCCATTCGGGGTCACGATCTTCTCATCCGCCACGGTCAGCTTGCAGTTGCCGCCCTTTTCAGCCGCAAGGTCCACGATAACCGAGCCCGGCTTCATCGCCTCGACCATATCCTTGGTCCACAGCTCAGGAGCCTCGCGGTTCGGGATCAGCGCGGTGGTGATCACGATGTCCATCTCGGGCGCCAGTTCACGGAACTTGGCCAGCTGCGCATTGCGGAACTCTTCCGACTGGACCGAGGCATAGCCGCCGGTTGATGCGCCGTCCTGCTGTTCTTCCTCGAAGTCCAGATAGACGAATTCGGCCCCCATGGATTCGACTTGCTCGGCCACTTCCGGACGCACGTCGAACGCATAGGTGATCGCACCAAGCGAGGTCGAGGTTCCGATGGCGGCCAGACCGGCCACACCGGCCCCGACGATCAGCACCTTGGCAGGCGGCACCTTGCCCGCCGCTGTCACCTGACCGGTGAAGAAACGACCGAAGTTGTTGCCCGCTTCGATAACGGCACGATACCCCGCGATGTTCGCCATCGAGGACAGCGCGTCCATCTTCTGCGCGCGGCTGATCCGCGGCACCATCTCCATCGCAATGACATTGGCACCCTTGGATTTGGCCAGTTCCATCCCTTCTTCGTTCCCCGCAGGGTTGAAGAACGAGATCAACGTCTTGCCCTTGGTCAGGCGCTTGAGCTCGACTTCGGTCGGCACCCGGACCTTGGCGACGATGTCAGCGGTTTTCCACAGCGAAGCGGCGGTTTTGACGATTTCGACGCCGACGGCCTCATACGCTGCATCGGAAAAGCCAGCAGCGGCACCTGCACCTTTCTCAATGGCGCAGTCATAACCCAGTTTCTGTAGCTGAACAGCCGAGTCCGGGGTCATTGCCACCCGATTCTCTCCGTCCAGTATTTCCTTCGGTGTGCCTATCTTCACTGGCAGTTCCCCCTAATTTTCACTCAGGCCGAGCGGGTGGTCAGCATTGTTTGTTAAGCATTCATGTATCTCGCGCAAGATTATTTCGCAAGCGCGGCATTTCGCGCATGAGGTCATCAGTCGCATACCTCATATCCATCGCTTTGTTTGCTGTTCGTATCTGGCAAAATCCATCCGAAAGGTCCGCCGCAAACGATCCTCTTCCGGCAGGATGAAGCGCCGTTCCAGCACCCAGACAAATATCGGGACCAGCACCAGCGACACCACGGCGTCAAAGCGCAAAATCAATCCCGCAAGGATAAGGACATCGCCCACGTAGATCGGATTGCGGCTGCGTTTATAGATGCCCGTCTGCACCATGGCCGAGGGCGTTTCGTGCGGGATAACCGTGGTCCGGTGACGGCGGAATTCCAGAACGGCAAGCACGGCAAGCAATATGCCGCCGCCGATTAGAATACCGCTCAGCAGTTGCGTGACGCCGCCTGACAGGGATAACCCGAGGCCAAGGTAATTTGCCTGCAGCCAGGCCAGCAGGGCAAATCCCAAAAGCCAGACAGGCGGTATGTCGATCCGGCGCATGCGCGATCCTTTTGGATGACGACACGCATGGCACATGTCGCTTCTGCGACACGTCCTACCGGTTTCAGGCCGCAATGGCAAAAAACAGGATGTCGCATCACCGAGGATACGCGTTTGGCTGGTCTGATTTGATCGGCGTCAGTGACCTACCGGACCTCCAGCCCCGCCCCAAGCAGCGCCGCCAACTGTGCCGTTCGCGTCTCGAACTCCTCGGCGCTCGCCGCTGTCAACTTGATGCCCTTGAGCGAGGCAGTAATGGTCTGAGCGGTCTCATCCGGCCCCGCTGTCAGCTTCACCCGTCCAGCCGCCGCCTCTCGTGTCAGCCACGCGGAATAAAGCGTCGTCAGCTTTGCCTCGCCCTTTTCGACAATATCCGTCGACATGGATTTGGTGGTATCCAGCATCTCCAACCCGTGTGGCGAGGCCAGAATGGCGGCCATGCCTTCGCTTTGGGCATCGACCGCATCTTTCAGAATCTGGGGCACAGGCCCGTCTTGCTCAAGCGCCTGACTGACGGCGGCGATCTTCCCCTCGTAATGCAGTTCGGTGAGCTTGCGGACAATCGCCTCTTTATTCTTGTAGTGCAGATAGACGGCGGGTCGGGACATGCCCGCACCGCGCGCAATGTCGTCCATCGAGGTTTTGCGGAATCCATAGCTCGCAAAGGCCTGAAAGGCCGAGTTCAGGATCGCTGTTTGTCGAGAGTCATAAGTGGTTTCCGTCATGAAGAAACCTCTGACACTTTTTGTTCATTTTGTCAATTGACATACTGACACTTTGCGCTAAATATGTCAGAAACCAGCTACAGCTACGAGAGGTGCGCCATGGCGACGGGCCTGAAAATCAACGGCAAGCAACATCAGGTAGACTTGCCTGACGATGTTCCCCTGCTTTGGGTGCTGCGGGACGAGATCGGCCTGACCGGCACCAAATTCGGCTGCGGCGTTTCCGCCTGCGGGGCCTGCACGGTTCACATTGATGGTGAGGCGGTGCGCTCGTGCCAGATCGCCCTGTCAGATGTCTGGGGGGACGTGACCACGATCGAGGGCGTTGGCACTCCGGACGCGATGGCGGCCATCCAGCAGGCCTGGGTCGATCACCAGGTGGCACAGTGCGGCTATTGCCAGTCCGGCCAGGTCATGCAGGCCGCCGCGCTGCTGGCAGAAAACCCGGCCCCATCGGATGCGGATATCGACGACGCCATGCAGGGCAACCTGTGCCGCTGCGGCACCTACCCCCGCATCCGCGCTGCAATCCACGATGCTGCGTCCAAGCTGAAAGAGGTATAAACGATGGCCCGTATCGGTAAAATCCTGCGCCGCACCTTCCTGATCGGATCTGCCGCGATTGCGGGCGGGGTGGCCTTTGGCGTGTACTACGTGAACCGCCCGGTCCCGAATCCGCTGAAACCCGGCGAAGGCGAGGCGGCGCTGAGTCCCTTTGTTCTGATTGACCAAAATGGCGTCACGCTCTTTGCGCCGCGCGCCGAGATGGGTCAGGGCGTCAAAACCACATGGGCCGCCCTGATTGCCGAGGAACTGGACGTGGATCTAGACCAGATCAAGGTCCTGCACGGCCCTGCGGCTGCGGCCTATTACAACTCGGCGCTTGTGGGGGAAGGCTTGCCCAACAAGGGCTACGACATCTCGGATTTCCAGCACAATCTGGGGGAAGCTCTGGGCGGGATCGGCAAGGTGCTAAGCCTGCAGGTCACCGGCGGCTCGACCTCTATGAAGGACGGGTTCGAGCGGATGCGCGAGGCCGGAGCCTCGGCCCGCGAGACGCTGAAACAGGCGGCGGCCAATCGGTTGGGGGTTGAGCGGGATCAGTTGAAAACGGCCTCGGGCCATGTGATCGCGCTTGATGGAACCCGGATTGCTTATACCGACCTCGCTGCCGAGGTTGCGCTGCTGGACCCCGTCGAGGCCCCGCTGCGCGATCCGTCGGAATGGCGGCATCTTGGCCAGACGCAACCGCGGCTGGACATGGTGGAAAAAGCCACCGGCACCGCCGAGTTCGGCGTGGATGTCCGCCTGCCGGGCATGAAATTCGCCAGCGTGCGCATGAACCCGAAACTGGGTGGCGCGATGAACGGCTTTGATGACAGCGCGGCCAAAACCATGCCCGGCGTCGAGAAAATCGTCGATCTGGGCACCGGTGTCGCGGTCATCGCCTCCAACACTTGGCTGGCCAATCAGGCGGTCGAGGCAATCGAGGTTGACTGGGGCGATGCCCCCTACCCGCCCGAAACCGGCGCGATCTTCGCGAAGATCGCCGAGGCCTTCCACGACGCCCCCAATTCGACAATGCGCGATGATGGCGACGTCAGTGTCACGCCCGACGGCGCGACCGAGATTACCGCCGAATACCAGGTGCCCTATCTGGCCCACGCCACGATGGAGCCGATGAACGCAACCGCGCTTTATACCGGCGACACGCTGGAACTGTGGTGCGGCAATCAGGCCCCGACCCTGATCCAGTTCCGGGTTGCCAATACCGCCGGTCTGGACACCGAAGCGGTTCAGATCCACACCACCTATCTGGGTGGCGGTTTTGGCCGTCGCGGAGAATTGGACTTTGGCGAGATTGCCACCAAGGTCGCGATGGCCGTCCCCGGCACGCCGATTCAGACGACCTGGAGCCGCGAGGAAGACATGCGCCATGACTTCTACCGCCCCGGCGCAATCGCCCGGATGCGCGGCGCGGTGCAGAACGGCAAGGCGGTTCTGATCGACGGCAAGGTCGCGTCGCAATCCTGCACCCAACAGGCCGTGACGCGCTACACCGGCCTGCCCGGCGCGGGTCCGGACAAGGTGCTGGTCGAAGGGTTCTTCAACCAGCCCTACGCCGTGCCCAATTACCGCATGAGCGGCCATATCGCCGATCTGGCCGTTCCGGTCGGGTTCTGGCGCTCGGTCGGCAACAGCCATAACGGGTTCTTCCACGAGACCTTCATGGACGAGATGGCCCATGCCGCAGGCCGCGACCCGTTGGAGTTTCGGCTGGAGTTGATGAAATCCGAACACGCGCCCTCTGCCGGGTGTCTCGAGGCAGTCCGCGACATGTCCGGCTGGACGGGCAAGACCCCCGATGGCGTCGGACGCGGCGTTGCGTTCACCTACAGCTTCGGCACGCCCGTCGCGCAGGTGATCGAGGTTGTGGACGAAGACGGCACCATCCGCATCAGCAAAGCGTGGATTGCCTGCGACATGGGGATCGCGCTGGATCCCGAAAACGTCAAGGCCCAGATGTTCGGCGGCATGATGTACGGCCTGTCCGCCGCCTGTTTCGGTGAGATCACCTTTGCCGAAGGCGAGGTCGAGCAGTTCAACTTCCCCGACTATGACGCGCTGCGCATGCACACCGCCCCGCAGGTCGAGGTGCGCGTTCTTGAGACCAACCGCCATATGGGCGGCGCAGGTGAGCCCGGCACGCCCCCCTCGATGCCCGCGCTTGGCAATGCGCTGTTTGATCTGACCGGAGAACGCGCCCGCAGCCTGCCGTTGAGCCACCAGTTCAACCTGCTGGTCTGATCGCGACGCACCGGCACGTCGGCCGGGGTCGGTGCCTAAGCTATGCGGTCTGCTGCAGAAAACGCGCGCCAGAACCTGCTGACCACGCCCGCACGGCTTCGCCAAACGCCTTGAACAGTGGGCGCGAGACCGGGTCGTTGATTGCGTCCCACTCGGGGTGCCACTGCACCGACAAGGTAAAGCCGGGCGCACTCTTGATATACATCGCCTCGGGCGTGCCGTCGGGCGCGTGGCCGTCAATCACAATGCGCTGGCCGATGGTCTTGATACCCTGCCCGTGCAGGGTGTTGGTCATCACCTCGGATGCGCCGAACAACTGGTGAAACACGCCACCGTCGGTCAGCGACACCACGTGGCGCAGGGCAAATTTTTCCTCCAGCGTGCCATCGGGGGGCATGCGGTGGTTCATCCGGCCCGGAAGGTCCCGGATTTCGGGATAGAGCGTCCCGCCCATCGCCACGTTGACCTCCTGAAAGCCGCGGCAAATGCCCATGAAGGGCTGGCCACGCTCAACACAGGCCCGGACCAGCGGCAGCGTAATCGCATCGCGCGCCCGGTCGAAATCGCCATGCGCGTCGGTGGCGGTTTCGCCGTACTCCTCGGGGTGCACATTGGGCCGCCCGCCAGTCAGCAGGAAGCCGTCGCAAACCTCGAGCAACTCATCGACCGCGACATACCGCGGATCGGCCGGGATCAGCAGCGGCAGGCATCCGGACACATTGGCCACCGCATCCGAATTCATCGTTCCGCCCGCATGCGTCGGATACTGATCGTTCATCAGGTAAGAGTTGCCGATAATTCCGACGACGGGCCGAGCCATTCCGCTTTCCTTGCAGTTAACTTGATTAGCAAGAAAGCTATCTGCAGAGTCGGGAACGTGCAACAGAACACGCCCTGCGCCATAGCGCAGGAACGTGTTCGAATTTGCACGCACCGTTCTAAATTTGCGCTCGATACTGGAAAATAGTTCCCAAATTCATCGAAAACTCAGGAAACCGTCCCGCAATAGGCGGTCAGAGATTAAATCTCACCTGCCAGGCCAGCTGCCTCAATTCCGGTCATTGCCGCAATCGCGTCGTTGTCGGATGTGTCTCCGGTTACGCCCACCGCACCGATGATATCGCCCTTGCGGTTGCGCAACAAAACGCCCCCCGGCACCGGCACCACCTGACCGCCATAGACACCGTTCACGCAGGCCATGAAATAAGACTGCGCCTCGGCCCGTTGCATCTGCGCGGTGCCTGCCATGCCCAACATGACCGAGCCGTAAGCTTTGCCCTGCGCAATCGCGAACCGACCGGGCGCGGCCCCGTCCTCTCGCTCGAACGCAATCACATGGCCGCCTGCGTCCAGAACGACGACGGACAAGGGTTTCAGCTCCATCTCTCGCCCTTTTTCAAGGGCTTTCCGGATGATTGTTCGCGCCTTGCGCAGTGACACTGTCATATGGGCTTCCTCTTGCCGGAGTGGTTGATGTCGGCGTTACGCACTGACCTTTTGATCTGCCGGTTGATCGCTTGCCTTCAGTTCCAGCCTGCGCGCGTGCAATACGGGCTCGGTATAGCCCGAGGGCTGAACCCGCCCCTTGAACACCAGATCACAGGCCGCCTGAAAAGCGATGCCGTCAAAGGCAGGGGCCATTGGCATGTACCCCGGATCGCCCGCGTTCTGCTGATCGACAACGGCGGCCATCTTTTGCATCGCGGCCATCACTTGCGCCTCATCAACGATGCCGTGATGAAGCCAGTTGGCCAGCGCCTGCGAAGAGATCCGACAGGTGGCACGATCCTCCATCAGGCCGATGTCGTTGATATCGGGCACTTTCGAGCAACCGACACCCTGATCGACCCAGCGCACGACATATCCAAGAATACCCTGCGCGTTGTTTTCAACTTCCCGCGCGATTTCCTCGTCCCCAAGGTTGCGCCCACCCAGCAGCGGAATGGTCAGCAAATCCGCCAACGTGCCGCGTGCGCCACCGGCGGCAAGCTCGTCCTGACGGGCCAGCACATCCACCTTGTGATAATGCGTCGCGTGCAGGGTTGCAGCGGTCGGCGACGGTACCCATGCGCAGGTCGCGCCCGCCATCGGGTGGCCGATCTTGGCCTCGAGCATATCGCCCATCCGGTCCGGCATGGCCCACATGCCCTTGCCGATCTGCGCCTTACCTTTCAGCCCGCAGGCCAGACCGATATCGACATTGCGATCCTCGTAGGACGCGATCCACGGCGTGTTCTTGATGTCGCCCTTCGGAAGCATCGGCCCGGCTTCCATCGAGGTATGAATCTCATCCCCGGTCCGGTCCAGGAACCCGGTGTTGATAAAGGCCACACGCGATTTCGCCGCCCGGATGCACTCTTTCAGGTTGACCGAGGTTCGACGCTCCTCATCCATGATACCCAGTTTCACGGTGTTGCGCGGAAGGCCCAGAATTTCTTCGACCATGTCGAAGATTTCGACCGAGAACGCGACCTCCTCGGGGCCATGCATCTTGGGCTTGACCACATAGACCGATCCCTCGACCGAGTTGCCGCCCGCGCGTTTCAGATCATGCATCGCGATCAGCGTGGTGCAGAGCGCATCCATCAGCCCCTCGCCGATCTCATTGCCTTCCCCGTCCAGAACGGCGGGGTTGGTCATCAGGTGGCCCACATTGCGGATCAGCATCAGAGAGCGGCCCTTCAGCGTGGCCTGTTCACCGCCAGCGGTGGTATAGGCCACGTCGCCTGCCAGCTTGCGGGTGAAGGTTTTGCCGCCTTTCGTGACCTCTTCGGCCAGATCGCCGCGCATCAGGCCCAGCCAATTGCCATAGGCCACCACCTTGTCGGCGGCATCGACGCAGGCCACGGAATCCTCGCAGTCCATGATGGTGGACAGGGCAGATTCCAAACGTACATCTGCAATGCCTGCCGGGTCCGAGGCACCGATATCGCTGCTGGGGTCGATCATGATCTGGATATGCAGACCGTTGTTCTTAAGCAGCACGAAGTCCGGGGTTTTAGCCGCCCCGCCAAAGCCTGCAAAGGCCGCCGGATCGGCCAGAGCCGGGGTGAGCGCGCCGTCGGCAACGCTCACACTAGAAACGTCCGCCCAAGACCCTTCGCCCAGCGGTACAGCATCGTCCAGAAACGCTTTCGCCCACGCGATCACCCGCGCGCCGCGCGCTTGATCATACCCGCCCGCCTCGGGCAGATCGCCCATCGCATCAGTGCCATATAGCGCATCATACAGACTGCCCCAGCGCGCATTGGCGGCGTTCAGCGCAAAGCGGGCATTGGTGATCGGCACCACCAACTGAGGTCCGGGCGTCAGCGCAATCTCGGGGTCGACATTTGCGGTCTCGATCTGAAAATCCGGGCCTTCGTCGACCAGATAACCAATCTCTTGCAGGAAAGCCTTGTAGGCAGCGTCATCATGCGCCTGCCCTTTGCGAGACTCGTGCCAGGCATCGACGCGGCTTTGGATATCTGCACGTTTGCTTAGAAATTCGCGGTTTTTCGGCCCCAGCTCTTCCACCATGCGGGCAAGCCCCGCCCAGAATGCCTCGGACGACACACCGGTTTCCGGCAAGGCCCGCGTGTCGATGAAATCCACCAGTTCCTCAGCAATCTGCAGCCCGTTCCGGCTTATTCTGCCGCTCATGTTCCGATTCTCCCGCTTTGTGTGCGATTGTATGCGCTCATCAGTTAGGACGAAAGTTTCCGATAGGCAACATTACCGCTGGATATTTGGTCAAAAAATATTACCAAAGTCGCGTACGTTCTGACGGTTGCAGCCCTGCCCCGATCCCCATAACGTCGCGCCAAACCCCAACCGATGCGAGGCCCCCGATGCGCGACGCTGCCCCCACAACGATATATCTGAAAGACTACACGCCCTTTGGTTATCTGGTGGACAGCGTGCATCTGACCTTCGATCTGGCAGCCCACGCCACGCGCGTCACCTCGCGCATCGCTTTCCGACCCAACCCCGAAGCGACCGACAAGACATTCTTCCTGCATGGCGAAGACCTGACCCTGATCCGTGCGTCAATTGACGGGGCCGAGATCACGCCGGATGTCACCGACAAAGGCCTGACTGTCGGTGTGCCTGTCGCGCCCTTTGTTTGGGAGGCCGAAGTCGAAATCGATCCCGGCAACAACACGGCACTCGAAGGGCTTTATATGTCGAACGGCATGTATTGCACCCAGTGTGAGGCTGAAGGGTTCCGCAAGATCACTTATTACCCCGACCGCCCCGATGTGATGTCCACCTTCACCGTGCGCATCAACGGCGATCTGCCGGTGCTGCTGTCGAACGGCAACCCCTCGGGCAAGGGCGATGGCTGGGCCGAGTGGACCGACCCTTGGCCCAAACCCGCCTACCTTTTCGCACTGGTCGCAGGCGAGCTGCTTGCCCATCCCGGCCAGTTCACCACCAAGTCGGGGCGCGAGGTCGAACTGAACCTCTGGGTTCGTCCCGGGGATGAAGGCAAATGCGCCTTTGGCATGGAGGCGCTGAAGAAATCGATGAAATGGGATGAGGACGTCTATGGCCGCGAATACGATCTGGACGTGTTCAACATCGTGGCCGTCGACGATTTCAACATGGGCGCGATGGAGAATAAAGGACTGAACATCTTCAACTCCTCGGCTGTGCTGGCCAGCCCAGAAATCTCGACCGATGCGAACTTTGAACGGATCGAGGCGATCATCGCGCATGAGTATTTCCACAACTGGACCGGCAACCGCATAACCTGCCGCGACTGGTTCCAACTTTGCCTGAAAGAGGGTCTGACCGTGTTCCGCGATGCGCAGTTCACATCCGACATGCGCTCAGCGCCGGTCAAACGTATTCACGACGCCATCGACCTGCGCGCGCGGCAATTCCCCGAAGACAATGGCCCGCTGTCCCACCCGGTGCGGCCCGAGAGCTTTCAGGAGATCAACAACTTCTACACCGCAACCGTCTACGAGAAAGGCGCCGAGGTCATCGGCATGCTAAAACGTCTGGTCGGGGATGAGGCTTATGGCAAGGCGCTAGACCTTTTTTTCGACCGCCATGACGGGCAGGCCTGCACTATCGAGGACTGGATAAAGGTGTTCGAGGATACGACAGGCCGCGATCTGAGCCAGTTCAAGCGCTGGTACAGCCAATCCGGCACGCCTCGGGTGACGGTGTCTGAGGACTGGGCTGATGGCACCTACACCCTGACCCTTGGCCAGCGCACTGAGCCTACGCCCGGTCAGGACAGCAAGCAGCCGCAGGTGATCCCGGTCGCCGTTGGCCTGCTGGGCCCCAATGGGGATGAGGTGCGCGAAACGCAAGTGCTGGAACTGACCGAAGCGCAGCAGAGCTTCACCTTCACCGGGTTGGCCGCCAAACCCGTGCCCTCGATCCTGCGGGAATTTTCAGCCCCGGTGATCCTTGAGCATAACCCTTCGAATGCCGAACGCGCCTTCCTGCTTGCCCATGACACCGATCCGTTCAACCGCTGGCAGGCCGGACGGTCGCTGGCGCAGGACACGTTACTGCACACGATCACGGATGAGGCCACCCCGGACGCCGAATATCTGGACGGGTTGCTGGCGGTTCTGCGCGACACGACGCTGGACCCGGCCTATCGCGCCCTGATGCTGGGTCTGCCGACCCAATCGGAACTGGCCGCGGCCCTGCACGAAGGGGGCACCACGCCCGACCCGATGGCGATCTGGACCGCCGTGGAAA
Organism: Ruegeria sp. F11; assembly: GCF_056533855.1. Lineage (NCBI taxonomy): Bacteria > Pseudomonadati > Pseudomonadota > Alphaproteobacteria > Rhodobacterales > Roseobacteraceae > Ruegeria > Ruegeria sp. F11. The sequence goes on from NZ_JBQFOW010000005.1 coordinate 12,987, forward strand.
CCCTTCGGCAGGCAACCGCGCAGCGCATGCAGGACCTGCTGCCAAGGCTGCATAGCGAGGCGTTGGTCGAAGCCCCCTACGCGCCCGACGCCGACCAATCGGGCAAACGCGCCTTGGGCAGCGCGGCGCTGGCCCTGACCTCGCGGCTGGATGGTGGGGCGATGGCGGCCGAGGCTTATGCCAAAGCCGACAACATGACCCTGCAACTGACCGCCCTGTCCTGCCTGCTGCGCGCCCGCAAGGGTGAGTCGGAACTGGACGCGTTCTACGATCAGTGGCAACATGACCGACTTGTGATGGACAAATGGTTCGGCCTGCAGGTCGCAATGGCCGCGCCCGAAGCGACACCCGAAACCGCGCGCCGCCTAACCGAGCATGCCGATTTCAATTGGAAGAACCCCAACCGTTTCCGGGCCGTGATGGGCGGGCTGGTGATTAACCATGCCGGGTTCCATCAGGCGGATGGCGCGGGCTATCAGGTGCTGGCCGACTGGCTGATCCGGCTGGACCCGGTGAACCCGCAGACCACTGCACGGATGTGTTCGGCCTTCCAAACCTGGAAACGCTATGACGCTGGGCGGCAAGACCTGATGCGCGCGCAACTCACGCGTATCGCGGAAACACCAAACCTGTCGCGCGACACGACCGAGATGGTGTCCCGTATCCTCGGCGCATGACCCCCTACACGTTCACGCGCCACCACAGGAACTCGCGCACAGTGTTCATCCTGATCGGGGTCTATGCCGCCTTGCTGGCGCTGGTGATCCTGTTTGACGCCACATGGTGGATTGTCGGGGCGTTGGCCCTGACCACTCTGCCTGCGGTCTGGGACGTGTTCCAGAACAGCAGCGCAGGACTGCAACTGGATCAGAAGCAGCTACACTGGTTTTCCGGCAAACGGCAGGGCCAGATCGACCTGAGCGACGTGGATTTCTTCCGCTTCGACACCCGCTGGGATTTCTCGGTCCGCGTTTCGATGGTTTTGACCAACGGAAAGCGCGTTCGCCTTCCGGACGAGTCGATTCCCCACCACCGTGCGTTCGAAGATGTGCTGCAGCAGGCGGGCTTTCGCGTCAAACGGCATCATTTCACTGTTTTCTGAAACGATCCCCCTCGGGTCCGCAACATTGGGCCGCATTTTTGTGCAATCTCCCGTATTTAACTTGATTTGGGCGGGGATAGCGGCCAAAGTTTACATCTAAGTTACCAGTTTTTCAGTTTCGAGTTTCACCATGTTCCGGGTTTTCCAGGCGCTATCAGCCAGATTATCAGCATCTTCCACGCAACCCACATCGCAGATTTGCGCGACCGAGGCCGCCTTGGCCGCCGCTCTGCCCGATCAGGGGCAGATCAACATTCCCGTCGCGAAATCGGAATCCGGCGATCTGCTGAGTCACTCCACCATTGAGCATGGCCGCTATCTGGCGCGCCAGGATCGCTGGGATGAACTGTCTTCGGAAATGCGCACAGCAGATGAAGCGCGCGAGGCTGCCCCGGACGGCATGCCCATCGCAGATCTGCTGGCCTTTGGTGCGCGTTCGGACGTAGTGATGGCGGCGGAACATGCCCTGTCCGATGGCAAAGCCATTTCCGATTATGACCTGCTGGGCGGCATCTCGGAACTGGAAGGTGAGATGGCAGAGCGTCCCGATGACCCGATGATGGCCGCGGTCGTCGCCCTGTCGCATATCGACCTCGCCTGGGCTTGGCGCGGCAACGCATCGGACAGCGCCCTGCCGCCGCTTCACCGCTCGCGCTGCGCGGCGCATTTTGACCGCGCCGCAGCGATCCTGCCCAGATGCCGCGAGGCCGCGCCGGACAGCCCGCTGATCGCAGCCGCCGGTTGTTCGCTGCTGGCGGGTCAGCGCAAGACCTCAGCCCGTGTCGGGGATGAATATGAACGTCTGATTGATCTGGACCCGAACAACCAGCGCCATATGCGCGCCATGGGCAGCCATCTGCTGCCGCGTTGGTTCGGCAGCTATGAGGAACTGGAAATTCAGGCCCTGCGCAACGCGGCCCGGACCCAGAAGATCTGGGGCGCGGGCGGCTATACCTGGGTTCAGTTCGACGCCATCGCACTGGACGAAGACGCCTGCGCGCGGCTGGATATCGAGTATTTCCTCGAAGGTCTGCACGACATCGTGCGGCTGCGCCCCGATCAGCCGATGATCAACACCCTATCGGCCTATTGCGCCATCACGATGCAGAACGGCACCGGTCTGAGCCCGCAGGCCAACGCGGTCCGCGCCCAGATGCGCGAGGCAGCAAACTGGCTGATCCGCGACCACCTGACCGAGCTCTACCCGCTGATCTGGGCCCATGCGGCCAACGGGTTCAACAACAGCCTGCGCATCAACTCGCCCGAGCGTTTTGCCGCCCGTGGGCATCGCTGCGCGTTGCGGGCCATTGGCGATCTGTTCCGCGACGAGTTGCACAGCGGCATGGATGTGACCTTTACCCCTGCGGGCCTACGCCTGTCTCAGCACTGATTCCCCCTTGCCCCTTTGGCGCGGCGCGCCTAATACGCAGGCTTAGATTTCTGCGGATATGAGGCGCGCCATGCTCGACCTGACCTACGACATGCCCAAAGTCAAAACCATTGCCGGGGCCAAGCACGATTGGGAACTGGTGATCGGGATGGAGGTGCACGCGCAGGTCTCATCCAATGCCAAGCTGTTCTCGGGCGCGTCAACCCAATTCGGGGCCGAGCCGAATTCCAACGTGGCCTTTGTGGACGCGGCGATGCCGGGAATGCTGCCAGTGATCAACGAGTTTTGCGTTGAGCAAGCGGTACGCACCGGGCTGGGACTGAAGGCGGATATCAACCTGAAATCGGCCTTTGACCGCAAGAACTATTTCTACCCCGACCTGCCGCAGGGCTACCAGATTTCGCAGCTTTACCACCCCATCGTCGGTGAAGGCGAAGTGCTGGTCGAGATGGGTGACGGCACCGCGCGCATGGTCCGCATCGAACGCATCCATATGGAGCAGGACGCGGGCAAATCGATCCACGACATGGACCCGCATATGTCCTTTGTCGATCTGAACCGGACCGGCGTTTGCCTGATGGAGATCGTCAGCCGCCCCGATATTCGCGGGCCGGAAGAGGCCGCCGCCTATATCGCCAAGCTGCGCCAGATCATGCGTTATCTGGGCACCTGCGATGGCAACATGCAGAACGGCAACCTGCGGGCGGACGTGAACGTCTCGATCTGTTTGCCGGGGGCTTACGAAAAGTATCAGGAAACGCAAGACTTCTCGCATCTGGGGACACGTTGCGAGATCAAGAACATGAACTCGATGCGCTTTATTCAGCAGGCCATCGAGGTCGAGGCCCGCCGTCAGATCGCCATTGTCGAGGGTGGCGGCACCGTCGATCAGGAAACGCGCCTGTATGATCCGGACAAGGGCGAGACGCGGTCCATGCGCTCCAAGGAAGAAGCGCATGATTACCGCTATTTCCCCGACCCTGACCTGCTGCCGCTGGAGATCGAACAAGCGTGGGTCGATGACATCGCCGCCAAGCTGCCTGAACTGCCCGACGAGAAAAAGGCGCGGTTCATCGAAGCGTTCGGTCTGACCGACTATGACGCCTCGGTACTTACGGCCGAGGTCGAAAGCGCCGCTTACTTCGAAGATGTCGCCAAGGGCCGCAGCGGCAAACTGGCTGCGAACTGGGTGATCAACGAGCTGTTTGGCCGGTTGAAGAAAGAAGACCACGACATCACCGACTCGCCGGTTTCGCCCGCGCAACTGGGCGGGATCATCGACCTGATCTCCTCGGATGCCATCTCGGGCAAGATCGCTAAGGACCTGTTCGAGATCGTCTATACCGAAGGCGGAGACCCTGCACAGATCGTCGAAGAGCGCGGCATGAAGCAGGTGACCGACACCGGCGCGATCGAGGCCGCATTGGACGAGATCATCGCCGCCAACCCGGCGCAGGTCGAAAAGGCCAAGGTGAACCCGAAACTGGCGGGCTGGTTTGTCGGTCAGGTGATGAAGGCCACCGGCGGCAAAGCCAACCCCAAGGCGGTAAACCAGTTGATCGCCCAGAAGCTGGGATCGTAACACCCGGCTTCACGGGATCGAACGGAGTCAGGCCACCCGCTTGACTCCGTTTTCGTTTGCCCCCTTTCTTCGGCACCAGAGAGGTAAGGTGCCATGAAGAACAGATTTGATCAGGAACTCGAAGACCGGCTGATGCGCTATGCGGCCATCGACAGCCAAAGCGATGAGACATCGCCCTCGACCCCCAGCAGCGACATTCAGTTCGATATGCTGAACCTGCTGCGCGATGAATTGACCGGGATTGGCGCGCAGGATGTCGAGATCACCGGCGACAGCGTGGTCGTGGCAACCATCCCCGGCACGGCTGAGGGCCCGACAGTGGGCTTTCTGGCCCATGTGGACACCGCGCCTCAGTTCAACGCCACCGGCGTCCAGCCGCGAGTAATCAAAGGGTATAACGGCGGCGATATCACCTTCCCGGACGATCCCGATCTGGTTCTGTCGCCCGAGGAGCACCCCTATCTGGCCGAGAAGATCGGTCATGACCTGATCACCGCATCCGGAACCACCCTGCTGGGCGCAGATGACAAGGCGGGCGTGTCGATCCTGATGACGATGGCGCGGCATTTGCTGGAAAACAAAGACATCCCCCACGGCCCGATCCGCATCGCCTTCACCCCGGATGAAGAAATCGGGCGCGGCGTGACCGAACAGCTACCCAAGGACCTCGGCGCGGATTTTGCCTTTACGCTGGACGGTCAGGAAGTGGGTGAGATCGAGTATGAAAGCTTCTCGGCCGATCAGGCGGTGATCCGGGTCAAAGGCGTCTCGATCCACCCGGGGCTGGCCAAGGACAAGATGGTGAACGCGGCCCACCTTGCGGCTAAGATCGTGCAGACGCTGCCGCAGGCCACCATGACGCCCGAGACCACCGATGACCGTCAGGGGTTCATCCATGTCACCGATATGAGTGGCGGGTCTTCTGAGATGGAGATCAAGCTGATCCTGCGCGATTTCGAGATGGACGGGTTAGAGGAGCAGCGCAACATCGTGCGTCAGGTCTGCGACGCCGTGCAGGCCACCGAACCGCGCGCGCAGATCACCTGTGACATAAGCCACCAGTACCGCAACATGCGCTATTGGCTGGAAAAGGACATGACCCCGGTCGATCTGGCCCGCGACGCCTGCCGCGAGTTGGGGATCGAACCGCTTTCGGTTCCGATCCGGGGCGGCACCGACGGCTCGCGCCTGACCGAATTCGGCACCCCCTGCCCCAACCTCTTCACCGGGATGCAGTGCATTCACGGGCCGCTGGAATGGATCTCGGTGCAGGACATGGCGCACGCTACCGAGTTGTGCCTGTCGGTTGTGGCCAAAGCGGCGCAGGCCAAAGGTTGAAATGCGACGGTGGGGCAAGGTCTCTTTCCCACCGGGATCAACCTGTTAAGTTGGCGGCAACAGGCACTAAGGATCAGTTGATGCAGCGCTACGAATACAAGGTCGTCCCCGCCCCGCAGAAAGGGGTCAAGGCCAAGGGTGTGAAAACCGCCGAGGGCCGGTTCGCCGCCTCGGTCGAGCAGGTGCTGAACCAGATGGGACAGGACGGCTGGGAATACCAGCGGGCCGAGTTACTGCCGAGCGAGGAACGCTCGGGCCTGACGGGATCAACCACGAACTGGCGCAATGTACTGGTGTTCCGGCGCGAGGTGGAACAGGCGGTAGTCCCCACCCCAACGCCCACGGAAACGCCCGAGGGCGTGCCGCTGGCCCAGCCGGTTCCGGGCCCCGAGGCGGTTCAGGCCCCCGAGCCGATTGCGGAAGAGGCGAAGGAGCCGCCTTTGACGCTGAAAACGCCCGAGGACAGCGCGGAAGAGCCTGAAAAGCCCTAGGCGAAAGCGGGCCCTTTTGGGCTTGTGTCATGCCGCGCCCTCGCCCGCGGGAAAGAGTCTTATCAATTTCTCCCCCTCTGTGGCATGTTAACGAGGCAACAAAGGGGGGCTTTGAAATGGCAATTCGGCAGACACACGGGCGCAAGCGTCTGTATGACAGCATTCTGGACACGGTCGGCGATACGCCCTGTATCCGCGTCAACCGGATCGCACCGGACCACGTGACGGTCTATGTGAAGTTCGAGGCTTTTAACCCCGCAGGCTCGGTCAAGGACCGGCTGGCGCTCAATATCATCGAAGCGGCGGAACTGGACGGGTCCCTGAAACCCGGTCAAACCGTGGTCGAGGCGACCTCGGGCAACACCGGGATCGGGCTGGCGATGGTGTGTGCCGCCAAGGGCTATCCGCTGGTCGTGACCATGGCCGACAGTTTTTCCGTCGAACGCCGCAAGCTAATGCGCTTTCTGGGCGCGAAGGTCGTGCTGACCCCACGGGCGCAAAAGGGCTTTGGCATGTACACCAAGGCCAAGGAATTGGCCGAGCAGAATGGCTGGTTCCTTGCCAGCCAGTTCGAAACAGCCGCAAATGCGGATATTCACGAAGCCACCACGGCGCAGGAAATCCTTGCCGATTTCGATGGCGGTAAGCTCGACTATTGGGTCACCGGCTATGGGACGGGCGGAACCGTATCAGGCGTTGCGCGCGTTCTTCGGAAAGAGCGCCCGGACACCAAGATCATCCTGACGGAACCCGCCAACGCCGCCATCGTATCGTCCGGCTACACCAACACCCGAAACGACGCGCATCAACCCACCGAAAGCCACCCCAATTTCGAACCCCACCCGATTCAGGGCTGGACGCCGGATTTCATCCCGTGGGTGCTGCAAGAGGCGATCGACAACGCCTACTACGATGAAATGATCCCCGTTCCCGGCCCCGAAGGCATCGCCTGGTCCCGCCGTCTGGCTGCGGAAGAAGGCATCTTCACCGGAATCTCAGGCGGATCGACCTTTGCGGTGGCGATGAAACTGGCCGAAGACGCGCCCGAAGGCTCGGTCATGCTGGTCATGCTGCCGGATACCGGCGAGCGGTACCTGTCGACCCCGCTGTTCGAGGGGATTGAGGAAGAGATGACGGAAGAAGAACGCGATATCTCGAAATCCACCCCATCGGCTCAGATGGATGGATGATACGGCGTCGGGGCGCGTTACGGGAGCCTCCGAACGCGGCCCAAAACTGACAGAAAATGTAATCCGCACAAAATTGTCAGGCGCGGGTTTTTCCTATTACATGACCGCAAGACATTTTTGAGTTTCAGTTGGTCAGCGTTAGGAGAATTATTGTGTCGAGATTGTTGTTGGTGTGCCTTGGTCTGGCGTTGAGTTTGAGTGTGACACAGGTTCAGGCGGCGGATGTTTCGATAACTATATGCAACCGGTCGGAAAACCCGTTTAGGGCTGCATTGTTCAAGCAATATCGGCATCAGGGCAATTTGGTCTGGAGGGTGCAGGGATGGCTCAAGTTCCCGGCCGGAAAATGCGGTTATGCCGGGCGCATCACCGATCACTGGGGTGGACTGGTCTTTTCGGTCGGTGTGAATGACGGCTTCAAGCCTTTCAAATATACCCCCAGCCGTCAGTTCAACCGCTGGGGTCCGCCACCCGCAATCACCGAGGTTTGCGTAACCAAGGACGGCAGCGACTTTGGCCGCGGCACTCTCAGCCAGAGCGAGTTGTCCCGAACCTGCCCGCAAGGTCCAAGCGCGCAGGTTCCTGTTTCGATCATGATGAACCCAGGGCTTTCCGACTCCAATGTGACGATTGACGTAAGTTCGGTGCCCGCCACGTTGCCGGACCCCGGTTTCGCCGCGTCACCCAAGCTGGAGGCAGATCTGACAAAGTGGGAGGACTATATTTTGCAGTGCATTCCCGATCTGATCTCTCGCTATGCCCACTCTCAGAGTACAGCACTGTTCACATGCACCTGTTACGCAACCGCGGCCGAGCTTTCTGTTGCACCTGAGCGCCATTCATACGCTTATCCCAGTGTTCTGACTCTCGACTATGACGCCCTTCCCGAAAAAGAGCAGACCGAGTTGAAGGGTCTGAACATCACCTGCCATAGCCGAAATCTGAAAACCGATCCAGAATTCGAAGAGCTGGTCGTCAAGAAAATCGCACTGATTGAAAGCAAGATGAAAAAGGACACCACGCCACCGGAACTAGGTGTCTATCTTGGCATGACGGCCAACATAAACTCGGACGGCCCATTAAAGCTGCAATCGGTGGATACCAACAGCGCGGCCTACAAAACCGGGTGGTTGCGGGATGGCGACATCATCTATCGTGCGGATAACGCGCCGGTCAAAAACCTCACGGAGTTGAGCGAGCGCGTCAATGCGGCGATTGCACGAGGTCAACGCTCCATCAGCCTGAGCGTTGAGCGACCGGGTTCGTTTTTCAACACGAAGCTCGAGTTCTGAGGCTGGACAACAGTGCTTCGCAAACGGGGCCGAACCCACCGGCCCCGTTTGGGGCGCGAAGGCATCAGATCAGACGTCAGCCATCTATATCCAGCGCCAGAGCATGTATCCGGGAAACAATATCGCCCAGCGCCTTGTGAACAGCCCTGTGGCGGGCTACGCGGGACTGGCCCTCGAACGCCGCAGCACGAATGCGCACGTTGAAATGGCTCTCTCCGCCATCTTGATACCCTGCGTGACCGCGATGGCTTTCGCTGTCGTCAATCACCTCTAGCTCGCGCGGATCAAAGGCGGCTTGCAGGCGGTTGCGGATGTCTTCGGTCACTGTCATTTTTCTGCTCAGCGGCAAAATTTTTGCCGCCCCCCTCTTCTACTTTCGGCTGCTTAGATTAAACTGCTGCCTCCGAGTCGAAAAGACACGTTCGTGAGGATCAGTATATGGCCAAGTCAGACCCCTTTGGATTCGATATGTCCGTTTCCAGCGCCAAGAAAAAGAACCCGCGCGGGCGTCGGGGCATGTCAGGCGCGTCTGAAACCTCGGTCCGAATCTGTGATCACGAAGGCTGCGAAGAGGCGGGCAAATTCCGCGCGCCCAAGGCACCTGACGTCTTGGACGACTTTTTTTGGTTCTGCCAGCAACACGTGCGCGAATATAACCAGAAATGGAACTTCTTCGACGGCACGACCGAGGCTGAACTGAACGCGCAACGCTCGAAGGACAAGGTCTGGGAGCGCGAAACCAAGCCGATGGGCGACCCCGAGGCCCGCGCTTGGGCCCGTCTGGGCATTGAGGACCCGCATCAGGTTTTGGGCGCGAACAGCACGCAGAACAAGGGCCGCACCTCGGGCGGTGGCGGTCGCCGCCTGCCCCCGACCGAACGTCGCGCGATTGAGATTCTGGAAGCCAATGACAGCTGGACCAAGGCCGAGGTGCGCAAGGCGTACAAAAAACTGATCAAGGTGCTTCACCCGGACATGAATGGCGGCGACCGGTCTCAGGAAGAGCAGTTGCAAGAGGTTGTCTGGGCCTGGGATCAGATCAAGGACAGCCGGAACTTTAAATAGCTTCCGATTTGAAAACGCGGCAGCCGCCGCAGTCTTAGGTCATTGGGGTGATTTTCTCTGCCGGACCGGCTATTCTTGGCATGTCATTTTGATCGAGCTATGCGGTCTGTTTTTGCATTGCTGCATTCAAGAAAGGCGAGGGGTATGCGTTTCGTTCCATTGATCCTGTTGGGAATACTCTGCCTTGTGCCCCATCAAGGACAAGCCCAGGGTTGTCTGCGTCTGGATTTGGACAGCACATTCGTCATCGGCGACATCCCCGGCGATGCCCCGCCCGAAGGCTTCATCTGTTATGACCTGTCGTTCCCGCGCGGCCAGAACATGAGCATCGAGCTTGCCAGCGGCAGGAATGTCGCGATCTCGGTTCCCGGATATTATGACGCGCGCATCGAAAGGCAGTTCCTTGGCGATTTGCCCGGGCATCTCGAAATCCGTGTGTTTCAGATGCAGCGTTCGGCCCAACCGGAACCGTTTCTGGTCAGGCTGAGGTTCGAGCCACCCGGAAACGGTTGATCCATCAACAGGTCACGCGCCGATAAGGCCAGTTTCAAAGAAACATCCGCCGACCACACGACGCGGGCGGCTTTCCCTTGCCCTTGCCCGCAATATGTTGCACCACACACAGGTTCAAACCCGGCAATTCGGGCCAAAGGATAAGGACAAGGCGCATGGCTGACGGATCGATCGACATCAACGCGAAACCTACCGAAGATATCTCGGTCCGTGACGTGTTCGGCATTGATACGGACATGGCGGTCAAGGGTTTTGCCGACCGCAGCGACCGCGTGCCCGTCGTCGATCCGACCTACAAATTCGACCCGGAAACCACGCTGGCGATTCTGGCAGGCTTTGCCCATAACCGCCGGGTGATGATCCAGGGCTATCACGGCACCGGCAAATCGACCCATATCGAACAGGTCGCCGCGCGTCTGAATTGGCCCGCGGTGCGGGTGAACCTGGACAGCCATATCAGCCGGATCGACCTGATCGGCAAAGACGCGATCAAGCTGCGCGACGGCAAGCAGGTAACCGAGTTCCACGAAGGAATCCTGCCCTGGGCCCTGCGCAACCCCGTCGCTATCGTATTCGACGAATATGACGCAGGCCGCGCCGATGTGATGTTCGTGATCCAGCGGGTACTGGAGCATGATGGCAAGCTGACCCTGCTGGACCAGAACGAGATCATCACGCCGAACCCCAATTTCCGCCTGTTCGCCACCGCAAACACTGTGGGTCTGGGCGACACGACGGGCCTGTATCACGGCACTCAGCAGATCAACCAGGCGCAGATGGACCGGTGGTCGCTGGTCTCGACCCTGAACTACCTGAGCCACGATGCCGAGACGATGATCGTTCTGTCGAAAGCGCCCCATTACAACACCGAGAAGGGCCGCAAGACCGTCAGCCAGATGGTCACGGTCGCCGACGTGACCCGGACCGCGTTTATGAATGGCGATCTATCCACCGTCATGAGCCCGCGGACCGTGATCAACTGGGCCCAAAACGCCGAGATTTTCCGCGATGTGGGTTATGCCTTCCGCCTGTCCTTCCTCAACAAATGCGATGAGTTGGAGCGCCAGACCGTGGCCGAGTTCTATCAGCGCTGTTTTGATGAGGAATTGCCTGAAAGTGCAGCCTCTGCGAGTTTGGGATAACGCGCCGAATTGCGCCCGTGCCGGGCGCAATGCCTCCGGCGGGGATATTTTTGGCCAGATGAAGGGGGATCCGGTTTCGCTTTGAAACGGCGGGTCGTCGCAACATAAAGGGCGTTTGAACATGGTGCAGAAGAACGACAACCCTGCTGATCCGTTCAAGAAGGCCTTGGCTGAGGCCACCAAGGTTATGGCCGACGATCCCGAACTGAACGTCACCTACACGGTTGATCCGTCTGGCATGACAGGCGAGTCGATGCGGTTGCCGCAGGTCAGCCGCCGGATGACGCGGGAAGAGGTTTTGCTGGCGCGAGGCACGGCGGACGCTTTGGCGTTGCAGCGCAAATATCATGATGATGCGACCCATGCGCGGTATGCGCCTCCGGGTGATATGGCGCGCGATCTGTACGAGGCGATGGAAGTGGCCCGGTGCGAGGCGATGGGCGCGCGGGATATGCCCGGCACTGCCAGCAATATCGACGTCAAGATCGGGCACGAGGCGATCCGGCGCGGCTATGACCAGTGCAAGCAGCCCGCCGAGGCTCCGCTGTCGGTGGCGGCAGGCTATCTGATCCGCCATCTGGCCACCGGGCGCGACCTGCCTGCGGCGGCGGAGAATGTCATGAACCTGTGGCGCGGGTTTATCGAGGAACAGGCCGGGGGCACTCTGGAAAATCTGCAGGAGATTCTGGCGGATCAGGCGGAGTTCGCGCGGTTCGCGCGCCAGATGATCAAGGATTTGGGGTACGGCGACCAGCTTGGCGATGACCCCGATGAACTGGACGACGAGCAGGAGGATCAGGCCGAGGAAGACGCCGAAGAGCAGCCCGATCCCGACAGCACCGGGCAGGATGATCAGGAGGAACAGGACCCCGACGCCACGCCCGAGCAGACGCAGGAGGAGCAGCAGGACCAATCTCAGGCCCAAGTCTCGATGGATGAGATGGCCGAGGATGAGATGGGCGATGAGGCCGAGATGCCCGAAGGCGAGGCACCTCTGGAACCGCCCGCACCCCCGCCCGCGTCTGAAGCTGATCCGGATTACAAGGTTTATCTGAACGCCTATGACGAAGAAATTGCCGCTGAGGATCTGGCGGAACCGGCAGAGCTGGAGCGGTTGCGGGCCTATCTGGATCAGCAACTTGAACCGTTGAAGGGGGCCGTCAGTCGTCTGGCCAACAAGCTGCAACGCCGGTTGCAGGCGCAGCAGAACCGGTCGTGGGAATTCGACCGTGAGGAAGGCATTCTGGACGCCGGTCGTCTGGCGCGGGTTGTCGCCAACCCTACCACGCCGCTGAGCTTCAAGGTCGAGAAGGATACCGAGTTCCGCGATACGGTGGTTACGCTACTTTTGGACAATTCGGGGTCGATGCGCGGGCGTCCAATTTCCATCGCGGCGATTTGCGCCGACGTTCTGGCGCGGACGTTGGAGCGGTGCAATGTGAAGGTCGAGATTCTGGGCTTTACCACCCGCGCGTGGAAGGGCGGGCAGGCGCGCGAGGCGTGGCTGAACGATGGCCGTCCGCAGCAGCCCGGGCGGCTGAACGATCTGCGCCACATCATCTACAAGGGCGCGGATGCGCCCTGGCGGCGGGCGCGGGACAATCTGGGCCTGATGATGAAAGAGGGCCTGCTGAAGGAAAACATCGACGGTGAGGCGCTGGAATGGGCCCATCGCCGGATGCTGGCGCGGCGTGAGCAGCGCAAGATCCTGATGGTGATTTCGGATGGCGCGCCGGTTGATGATTCAACGCTCAGCGTCAATCCGGCGAACTATCTGGAAAAGCACCTGCGTGACGTGATCGCGATGGTGGAAAAGCGCAAGATGGTCGAACTGCTCGCGATCGGGATCGGGCATGATGTGACCCGCTATTACGACCGCGCGGTGACGATCACGGATGTCGAGCAACTTGCGGGCGCGATGACGGAACAGTTGGCCGCCCTGTTCGACAGTGATCCGCGCGCGCGAGCGCGGGTGATGGGAATGAAGAAGGCCAGCTAGGGCTGGCCTTGCCTCCGGCTGGAGTATTTTCCAAAAAGATGAAGGGGTCAGCCCCCCGTTTGCATGAGGTGTGAGATGTTCCAATCCTTCAAAGTGACTGCGCGCCCGGAACAGGGCCCGCCTCGGTTGGCGGCGCTGCGGGCGGAATTGGCAAGTGAAGGTCTGGACGGGTTTCTGATCCCGCGTGCGGATGCGCATCAGGGCGAGTATGTGGCCCCTCGGGATGAGCGGTTGGCGTGGCTAACCGGGTTTACCGGATCTGCCGGGTTCTGCGTTGCTCTGAATGACGTTGCGGGCGTGTTCATCGACGGGCGGTATCGCACGCAGGTCAAGGCTCAGGTAGCCGACGACTTTACGCCGGTGCCGTGGCCGGATGTCAGCCTGAGCGCCTGGCTGAACGAGCAACTGCCGGACGGCGGCAAGGTAGGCTTTGATCCCTGGCTGCATGCCGCAGGTCAGATCTCCAGCACCCGCAAGGAATTGGAAGGCTCCGGCGTCCAGCTTGTGCCCTGTGACAATCTGGTGGACCGGGTGTGGGCGGATCAGCCTGACCCTCCGATGAACCCGGTCAAGGCTCATCCGATTGAGTTTGCCGGCGAGACGGCTGAAAGCAAGATTGCGCGGCTGGCGAAGGCTTTGCGAGAGGCGGGGAAATCCTCTGCGGTGATCACGCTGCCGGATTCGATCATGTGGCTGCTGAACATTCGCGGCTCGGACATTGCCTATAATCCCGTCGCGCACGGGTTTGCCATTCTGCATGCCGATGGGCGGGTCGATCTGTTCATGGCCGCCGCCAAGCTGACCGAGGTGCGGGATCATCTTAGCGAGCAGGTCTCGGTCATCGACCCCGAGAGCTTTCTGGGCGCGGTTGCAGCGCTGGAAGGCAAGGTGCAGGTCGATCTCAACACCCTGCCTCAGATCGTGGCCGATGCTCTGGGGGACCGGATGGAAGGCGGCGGCGACCCTTGCGCGCTGCCCAAGGCCTGCAAGAACCCGGCTGAGATCGCGGGCAGCGCCGAGGCGCATTTGCGCGACGCGGTGGCGGTGGTCGAAACCCTGTGCTGGCTGGATGGGCAGGCACCGGGCAGCCTGACCGAAACGCAGGTTGTCACTCGGCTTGAGGATAACCGCCGAAAGGACAACGTCCTGCAGGATATCTCGTTCGATACCATCGCGGGCACCGGACCCAACGGCGCGATCATGCATTACCGCGTGACCGAGGAAACCGACAGCAAGCTGCAGAACGGCCATCTGCTGGTTCTGGACAGTGGCGGACAGTATCTGGACGGGACCACAGACATTACGCGCACCATTGCCATTGGCGAGGTCGGCGACGAGGAAAAAGCCTGTTTCACCCGCGTTCTGAAGGGCATGATCGCCTTGTCGATGCAGCGCTGGCCGGTGGGTCTGGCCGGTCGCGACATCGAATGCATCGCCCGCGCGCCCTTGTGGCTGGCCGGGCAGGATTTCAACCACGGCGTCGGGCACGGGGTCGGCGCGTACCTGGGCGTACATGAGGGCCCGCAGCGCCTGTCCAAGGTCAGCCACGTACCTCTGGAACCGGGTATGATCCTGTCGAACGAACCGGGCTACTACCGCGAGGGGGCCTTTGGCATCCGCATCGAAAACCTTGTGGTCGTGCAAGAGGCCCCCGCCCTGCCCAGTGGCGACACCGAGCGCGCGATGCTGAACTGGCGCACGTTGACCTATGTGCCCATCGACCGCCGCCTGATCGTAGCTGATTTGCTGACAGCCCAAGAGCGCATTTGGCTGAACGCCTACCACCGCGACGTTGCGGAAAAAGTCAGACCAAGGCTGGGCCTTGACGCGCAACTGTGGTTGGATGCCGCAACTGCGCCGATCTGACACCAAACTGTAACATAGAATGGGCAGACGAAAGGCCAGACATTCGCGAGGGAAGGAGCATATATGACCGAGATTACGATCCAAAAGGCAGCAGGCAAATGGAGCGTCCGTTCCGGCGGCGCAATTCTGGGGGAAACGAGCAACGCTCTGGTACTGGAAGAAGGCGATCTGAAGCCTGTTATCTACTTTCCCCGCTCGGACATCGCAATGGCCTTTCTGGACCGGACGGACAAGGTCACCCATTGCCCTCATAAGGGGAATGCGGTGCATTTTTCCATCGTGAACAAGTCTTCGGTCACTGAAAATGCCGCGTGGAGCTATGAGGACCCGATCCCGGCGGTTGGCGAGATCAAAGAGTATCTGGCCTTTTACCCGGCGGATTCGGTCAAGGTCGAGCAAATCTAAGCCGTCATTTTCTCCTTTGGGCGGCTCGCGATCAGGGTGACCGCAGCCACCAGGGCAACGCCGGACGCAACGCGTACCACCATTTGGAAATCATAGGCTTGCGCGATCAGCCCCACCGCAGGGCCCGCCAACAGACCGGTGATCATCAGCGTATTCCAGTAAACAGCCGTCGCATGCGCGGGACGGTCCTTGGCGAAGGACTGCACGTAGCTGATGCCGAGACTGGCGTAGAAGCCATAATACAGCCCCTCTAGCGCTGCCCCGGCAAGCATCTGTGGAAAGGTCTGCACAGCGGCCAGCAACTGAATGGTCACAACCGCCAGCAGGGTTGTTGCGATCAGCGCCGGGCGCATGCCGAACCGTGCAATGATCATCGGTGTGCTGAAAATGGCCAGAACCTCGACAAAGGTTTTGATGCTGAAGGCCAGACCGGGGGCGAAGCCGGGCAAGCGGACCTCTTGCACGTAGAAGATCGGCAGAGACGTAAACGTCAGCGAATGCGCCAGCGACAGGCAGAACACGAAACCCGCCGCCAGCCACAGGCCTCGTGCGGGGGTCGCTGCCCCGGACGTGGCCGAGGCCGGTTTGGCCTTCGCCGCGATATCGCGCGGCAACGTTGTCCACCACAAGGCCAGCCAGATCAGGGCGACGCTCAACGCGACCATGAACACAGTGTTGGCCCCGAAAAGGTCGGCGACCAGAAACGTCACCGCTGGCCCGATCATCCAGGCGGTAGATGTGGTCGCGCGCATATAGGCGTTGAAACGGCTGCGCTCGATATTGTGGCGCTCGGCGATGCTGCCACCAAGGCTGAACATGGTCGAAACGGCGCTGGAGCTGATGCCGAAGCCGATCACGCCAACGGTCATCACGGTCCACAGCGCAGGCGACAAGGACAGGGCGAGGCAGGCCGTCAGAAAACCCAGCGCCGCGACCCCGATCAGGGGGAAGACGCGGGCCCCGTCATCAATGCGCCGGGCGAACTGCCTGTTGGCGACGATCGTCAGGCTGACCGCCAGCACGGAATACACGCTGATGATCCAGGGCTGATATCCCAAGCCTTCGACCAGAAAAAAGCCCATGAACGGGATGATCATCGAACTGCAAATCGTCCCGCAGAACAACAGGAGCAAGAACAGAAAACGTGCAGCGATCTGACTTTTGGGCATGTTTCTCAACCCCGTCAAAGACATGGTTTGTCTTTCAAATTTGGCTGCGGGATGCAACAGGCGGGTCTCTCTGCGCGCTGAAATGGCTAGCATGCCTCTCGTTCACGCACCTGTTGCATGCAAGTGATCGTGACAGCGGGCAAACTGGCGTGGGATGCAATCGGAGGGTGTCATGAGTATTTCACGTCGTGGCTTTGCAGGAATGGTTAGTGCCGGGGCCTTGATGCCGGGCGCGCTTTGGGCCCAGCAGGACCCGGTGCTCGAGGCACTGCGCAGCACGCTTTACCTGAGCAGAACCCAGTTCGAAGAAAGCATGGCCTATCTCAAAGATCGCGGGAACCCGGATGTTGTGCCGGGCCTGCTGACAGCGATGCGCTATTCCGACCGGCGGCGGGACGACATCGCCGAAGTGATGGAGGCCCTGAGCGGGCAGAAGCTCGGCACCGACTGGTTTGAATGGATGCTCTGGCAGGAACGCAACCCGCAAGTTGTGCCCCACCCCTCGCTGATCCCGTTCAAGCGCGAGGTTCTTTTGGGGATCGACTCGGATTTCGATCTTTTCCTGCGGCCGCAGTACCTGCAGCGCGACAAAATGAAGATCCGGCTGGAGGAGATTACCTGGGGCGGGGTGCACAAGGACGGCATCCCTTCGCTGGACAATCCGGCGCTGATATCCGCATCCGACGCCAGCTATATGAAAGATGGCGATCTGGTCTTTGGGGTCGCCATCAACGGAGATGTGCGCGCCTATCCGCTGCGCATCATGGGCTGGCACGAAATGTTCAACGAGGTGATCGGCGGCGTGCCCGTGGCGCTGGCCTATTGCACGCTCTGCGGGTCTGGCATCCTGTTCGAAACGCAAGTGCAGGCGCGGCGGAAACCGTTTGTCTTTGGCTCGTCCGGGTTCCTGTATCGGTCGAACAAGCTGATGTTTGACCGGCAGACGCATTCGCTGTGGAACCAGTATACCGGCAAGCCGGTTGTCGGCCCGCTGGTGGGCAGCGGCATCACGCTGAAACAGCGCCCGGTGGTGATTACCACGTGGGAAAGCTGGAAGACCTCGCATCCCGACACCAAGGTTCTGTCGCTCAAGACCGGTCATCGGCGCAACTATGGCTCGGGGGTGGTGTATCGCGACTACTTCGCCTCGCCTAATCTGATGTTCCCGGCACTGGTGGATCAGTCCCAGCATCGGCAAAAGGACTACATCTTTGCCATCCGTCAGTTTGGTGCCGCGCGGGCGTGGCCCTTGGATGCGTTCAGCCGGACCCGCGTGATCAACGATGCAATTGCCGACCGCCCGCTGGTTTTGGTCGGCAACCCCGACAAACGCGCGGTGCGGGCCTATGAGCGCAAATCAAACCGTTTCAAGGCTGCAGATGGAGGTCTGGTGGATCAGTCGGGTGGCAAGTGGACCATGACCGAAGAAGCACTGATTGGCCCCGACGGAACGCGGCTGCCCCGAGTGGCGGGCCATATCTCGTACTGGTTTGCGTGGGACAATTACCTGGGGGATGCCGCAAGCGTGTATCGCGGCTAGGAGTGCTCCTCGGCCGCGGTAGCTGCCAACGCGCGGTTATACGCCTTGAGCGCGTCGATGTGATAGAGCGCGCCAACCGGTTCCTCCTGCCCGTCCTTGTCCACGATGACAACGGGAATGCAGGGGATATCCTCGCGGTCGAAATAGGGCATGGCGGCTTCAAGCGTGGCGCTGGCCTTGACGCACATGCCCTGATTGATCAGTTCAAGCGCCTCGTCCTTGGTGATGGACCGGGCATCGCCAATCGGCCGCATCACCGTCCCCGCCCGCAGCATCGCCAGCAAATAGGCTTGCGGCCCGGCAGCCAGATGCACATTGCGCCGCTCGAGCTGGGTCAGGAAGAACGACCGGTCCACAAGTCGCGAGGCCAGCGCGGTGGACATCGAGACCGAGACCATCACGGCCAGACCGATCTGCCAATCCCCGGTAAGTTCGAACACGATCAGCGTAGTCGAGATCGGCGCGCCCAGTACTGCTGCGGCTACGGCACCCATCCCGGCAAAAGCATAAAGCGTATGGGTGCCCGACACATCAGGCAACAACCCGGTGGCGATCAGACCAAAGGCCAGCCCGGTCAACGCGCCGATCATCAGCGAGGGCGAGAAGACGCCTCCGCCCATGCGTCCGCCCATCGTGATCGCAACGGCCACCGTCTTGACAACGGCAAACAGGATGGCCGTGGTCAGCACCAAATCGCCGGTTAGCGCACGGATCGTCGTCTCATACCCAACGCCGATAATATGCGGGAACCAGATCGCCAGAAGGCCCAGCATGGCCCCGGACACAGCGGGTCGCAGCCAGCGCGGCAGGGACAGGCGGGCCTGAACATGGGAGCCGATATCCTCGGCAAAGAAGATCGAGCGCATCAGGATCAGCGAAACCAGCCCACAGATCAGCCCGAGGATCAGGAACGCGGGCAGTTCAACGTAGAACTGCAGCGAACCGGGGGTTTCCAGAACGAACTCGGTCACGTCGCCATATTCCAGCCGGTTGATCACCGTCCCCGCGACCGAGGCGATGACAATCGGCGCAAAGGCGTGGACGGCGAAGTGGCGCAGCACAACCTCAAGCGCGAAAATCGCCCCAGCGATGGGCGCGTTGAAGCTGGCGGAAACGGCGGCGGCCACCGCGCAGCCCAGCAGGTCTCGCCCCGTGATCCCGTCGGCATGGATGCGGTTGCTGACCCAGGTCGAGATGACCCCGGCCATATGCACCACCGGCCCCTCGCGCCCCGTTGAACCGCCGGAACTGAGCGTGATCAGCGATGCGAAGAAGGACGCGATACCCGCCTTGGTCTCGACCCGGCCATCGGTGACGGCGGACCCTTCAATGACATCCGCAACAGAGCGTACGCGGCCATCATCGGTGAATTTGTGCAGGATAATCCCCACAACCAACCCCCCGATCACCGGGGTGATGAACACCAGAATCCACGGAAGCTTCTCGGCATGGCTATGCAGCAAAAAGACATCTTCGGAGCGGTAGATATAGGCCTGCAACGCCTGAATGCCCTTGCGGAACCCAAGCGCCATGAAGCCCGCCGCAACCCCGATGGCCAGAGCGATGAACCAGAATTGGATCTGGCTGGGCCCACGCCGGCGCATAACCTGCCACGCGTCCCGGATCGCGGCCAAAGCCTGATTCAACTGGTTGCGCAGAACAGTGCGGGTTGACTGGGTCATCGGCCCTCGGGGGATCAATACATATCCCTTAGTAAGCCACTCGGCGACCTGAGAAAAGTCGGTTCACGGGGGATTGTTGGCGGGTGTTACGCCTCAGGCGTCCAGCAGGGCGCGGGCGGCGGCGCGGGCCTCGTCGGTAATGGTGTCGCCTGCGACCATGCGGGCGATTTCGTCGACGCGGTCTGGATCGGCCAGCGGGATCACGGTGGACAGGGTCTGATCGCCCGTCACCTGTTTCTGCACCCGCCAGTGATGCGCGGCGCGGGCGGCGACCTGTGGGGAATGCGTGACCACCAGCACCTGCCCGCCATGGGCCAGCGATGCCAGACGGCGGCCCACCGCGTCTGCCGTAGCGCCGCCGACGCCGCGGTCGATCTCGTCAAAGATCATGGTGCGGGCGCTGTCTTCACCGGTCAGGCAGACCTTGAGCGCCAGCAGAAAGCGGCTGAGTTCACCGCCCGAGGCGATCTTGTTCAGCGGACCAGAGGGCGCGCCGGGATTGGTGGCGACGGTGAAGGCCACGGCGTCGGTGCCTTCGGGGCCGGGGTCGGCGGGCGTGATCTCGGTTCGGAACACGGCGCGTTCCATTTTCAGGGGCGCGAGTTCGGCCATGACCGCTTGGTCCAGCGCGCTGGCCGCGGTCTGGCGCGCGGTGCTGAGCGCGGTGGCAGCTTTGTCATAGGCCGCCTGCGCCGCATCAACGGCAGCGCGTTTGTCGCTGAGGTCGGCATCACCCGCATCCAGACGGTTCAGGCGGTCGCGCAGGGTATCGGCGAAGGCACCCAGATCGTCGGGGGCGACGTCGTGTTTGCGGGCCAGTGCGCGGATGGCAAATAGGCGTTCCTCGGCCTGTTCCAGTTCCGCCGGGTTGAAATCGAGCGCCTGCAGGCAGGTGTTGACGCCATCCTGCGCCTCGCCCAGTTCGATCAGGGCGCGGCCAAGCGCGGCGATGGGGTCTTCCAACCGACCGCCTGCATTGTCCGAGACGCCTTCGAGCCAGCGCACGGCATCAGCCATCGCGCCTTCGGCCCCGTCGCCGCCCAGCAGGGCATAGGCGCGGGCCACGTCGTCGCGGATGCGCTCGGCCCCTTGCATCATGCGGCGGCGGGCGTCGAGGTCAGCATCCTCGCCCGGTTGCGGGTCAAGCTGGTCAAGTTCTGAGACGGAATGGCGCAGGAATTCTTCCTCGGCGCGCATGGTGGCCAGCGTGGCTTCGGTTTCGGCCAATGCCTTGCGGGCGTGGGACATCTGGGTCCACGCCTCGCGGACAGTGGTCAGATGGTCCCCTGCCCCGGCATAAGCGTCCAGCATGGCGCGGTGGCCACGCGGGTTCAGCAGGCCGCGATCATCGTGCTGGCCGTGCAGTTCGATCAGGGTTTCCGACAGGGCGCGCAGCACCTCGCCCGAGCAGCGGCGGTCATTGACCCATGCGGTCTTGCGCCCCTCGGCGGTGTTGATGCGGCGCAGGATCAGGTCTTCGCCACCGGGCAGCCCAGCCTCGGCCAGTATGGCATGTGCGGGGTGGTTTTCGGGCAGTTCGAACTCGGCCACAACCTCGCCTTGCGCAGCCCCCTGACGGACCAGTTCGGCGCGTCCGCGCCAGCCCAGCACAAAGCCCAGCGAATCCAGCAGGATCGACTTGCCCGCGCCGGTCTCGCCGGTCAACGCGTTCAGGCCCGGCTGGAAGGTCAGCTCCAACCGGTCAATGATCAGCATGTCGCGGATATCAAGGGCGCGCAGCATCGGGTCTTTAGCGTCCCTCGGCCTTAGCCATGGCGGTTACAACCACTCACCCTTGATGGTCTGACGGTAGATCGTGGACAGCCAGTTGTTGCCACGGCTCTTAAGGTCCAACCCGCGCGAGGTCAGTAGCTTGTAGGCATCGTCATACCATTCCGTGGACTGGTAGTTGTAGCCCAAAATCGCACCCGCCGACTGCGCCTCATCCAGCAGGCCCAGTGACAGATAGGCCTCGACCAGACGGTAAAGCGCCTCGGCCGTGTGTGATGTGGTCTGGAAATCCTCAACAACCACGCGGAAGCGGTTGATGGCGGCGGTATAATGATCCTGACGCAGGTAATAGCGCCCGATCTCCATCTCTTTGCCGGCCAGATGGTCAAAGGCCAGATCGAATTTCAAAACGGCTGAAGTGGTGTATTCGCTGTCCGGATACACCTCGATCACGGTTCGCAGGGCCTGCAGTGCCTGAAAGGTCAGGCCCTGATCGCGGCCCACTTCATCGATCTGGTCGTAGTAGCTGAGGGCGAGCAGGTACTGCGCATAGGCCGCATCTTCGTCGGTTGGGTAGAAGTCGATGTACCGCTGCGCGGCGGCGCGGCTTTCTTCGTAATTCTTGTCGTTGTGATACGAGAACGCCTGCATGATCAGCGCGCGTTTGGCCCAGTCGGAATAGGGGTAAAGGCGTTCGACCTCGGAAAAATACCACGCCGCGTCGTCTGACCGATTCTGCGACAGTTCGAATTCGCCCCGGGTGAATATCTGTTCCGGAGTGAAGCCTTCCAGATTTTGATCGCGGTCCGCACCTTTGCTGCTGCACGCCGCCAACACTGCTGCCAGAAGAATCGCACCTGCGAATCTGACTGCCGCTTTGCTGCCAACCATACCGCCCATCCTTGTCGTCTTACCTAACGGGGCGCGCCCCGGATCAGGCCTTGGTCTAGCATAGATATTTCCGGTGCAAAACGCCTTATCCACGCTCTGGCGTAAATGTCGTCAGAGTTGATCAGGTCAGGCAACTTCCGGAATTTCGTCCAGAACAAGACCCTGCCCCGGCAGACGCGCCGCCTGTTCCGGCGTGCACAGAATCGGGCGCACCGCGCCGGGTGTTTCGAACAATTTACGCAGCAGCGTGTTGGTCATCGAATGACCCGACTTGTCGCCGGTGAAATGCCCCAGAATCGGGCCGCCTGCCAAGTACAGGTCGCCCAGAGCGTCCAGCATCTTGTGGCGCACGGCCTCATCCGCGCGGCGGAAACCGCCCGGGGTCAAAACCTCGTCCCCTTGCACGACCACGGCGTTATCCAGCGTACCGCCCAGGGCCAACCCGTTTTCACGCATCGCTTCGACATCGATGCGGCGGCAGAAGGTGCGGCAATCACTCAGCTCGCGGGCAAAGGATCCATTGCGCATGTCCAGTGTCTTAGTCTGGTTGCCGATGGCGTCGTCTTCGAAATCGATGTGGAAATCAATGATCAGACCGTCTGCCGGCGCAATCGACGCGCTTGCCCCCTCGCGCGATGCGGTCACGGGTTTCAGCACTTCGTACGCCAGAACCGGGCTGGCCTGACGGCGGACACCCTTAGCCATGATCCCGCGCACGAAATCGATGGACGACCCGTCCATGATCGGCACTTCCGGCCCGTCAATCTCGATCAGCGCGTTATGCACACCGCAACCGGCCAGGGCAGCCATGATATGTTCAATGGTAGAAACCGAAACCCCCGCATCATTCACCAGACGGGTGCACAGCGGAGTGCGTTCGACCACATCATAGATCGCGGGGATCAGGGCATTGCCAAGCTCGATATCCGTCCGTTTGAACCAGATGCCGTGACCGGCAGCAGCCGGTTTCAGAACCATGGTTGCAGGCTGACCGCCATGCAGGCCGACGCCTTTGAACGTAACCGGAGATTTGAGCGTATGTTGCAAGATTGGCCTCAGCGAGTGGTGTGCAGCCAGCGAGGGCTGTGTTGGACACTCAGTTAAGGAAGTGTCGGCTCAGGCTCAACTCACTCTTTGCAACCGAATGAAACATGAATGTGACAGATCGGCAAAACCCTGCTGACAACAGTGTAAGACGATGGAAACAAACGAGAAAGGGTCGCCAAACGGCGACCCTTTGACCCTAATTTGTTACCGCGATCAGTTGGCCTGGCGGCGCAGGAAGGCCGGAATTTCGATCCGCTCCTGATCCGGGTCAGCCTCATCATGCGCAGGTGCCGTAACGTCAGCCTGGCGCATTGTGGGCTGCTGACGAGGCGGTTGCGCAGGGGTATCCGGAGCATGGCCAGTCATCCGGTCGATCAGCTTGTTGAAGCCGAAACCGCGACGTTCTTGCTGCCCGGCCTGCGGTTGCGGCGCGGGTTCCGGCGACCGGGGTGTGGTCATGCGCTGCTGGCCCGCAGGGGTGTTCTGCACCGCAGCCTGCAAACGTTGCAATGCCTCGGGCGAGGGGTTTCCGGCGGCGTTGGCGCGCTGTGCGACATAGCTTTCCGGCGCGGGTTCAACAGGCTCGGGCTGTGGTTCGAACTCGGCCACGCGCGGCTGATAGGCCGGGGGCGGCAGGCCGTCATCGTCCTGCTTGGCGGACGCAACCTTGTCTGCGTGCCAGCTATCGTCACGCTCGGGCTCATCAACGGTTTCAAAAAGCGACGGAGCGATGTCCGATTTCTCTTCGGGCTCGGCGGCGGCCACCTGTTCCTGCTCGGGCTCCTCTGCGGAAACCGTGCGGGTCAGCGGGGCCGACATGGACCGGCGCGCGACCGGAACATCTTCGGTCTTTTCAGTGGCGTCGATGCCGGTGGCTACAACGGAAACGCGCATGCCGCCTTCCATTGCAGTGTCGAGAGTCGAGCCCACGATGATGTTGGCCTCGGGGTCCACTTCCTCGCGAATGCGGTTGGCGGCCTCGTCCAGTTCGAACAAGGTCAGGTCGTGCGAACCGGTGATGTTGATCAGAACGCCCTTGGCACCCTTGAGGCTGATTTCGTCCAGCAGCGGGTTGGCAATCGCCTTCTCAGCCGCCTGAATGGCGCGGTCTTCGCCGGTCGCCTCACCAGTGCCCATCATCGCCTTGCCCATCTCGTCCATCACGGCGCGAACGTCAGCAAAGTCGAGGTTGATCAGGCCCGGACGCACCATCAGGTCGGTCACGCCTTTGACGCCCTGATAAAGGACATCGTCGGCCATTGAGAACGCCTCGGTAAACGTGGTCTTTTCATTGGCCAGACGGAACAGGTTCTGGTTCGGGATGATGATCAGCGTGTCGACGACCTTTTGCAGCGATTCAACGCCGTCCTCGGCCTGACGCATCCGCTTGGCGCCTTCGAACTGGAAGGGTTTGGTGACAACACCAACAGTCAGCACGCCCAATTCCCGCGCGGCCTGCGCGATGATCGGAGCCGCCCCTGTGCCGGTGCCGCCGCCCATACCGGCGGTGATGAAACACATATGCGCACCGGCCAGATGATCGACGATCTGTTCGATGCTTTCTTCTGCGGCGGCCGCCCCAACGGTCGGGCGGGCCCCTGCTCCCAGACCTTCGGTGACTTTCACGCCCAGTTGCACCCGTGCCGAGGACTGGCTTTGTTGCAGCGCCTGCGCGTCGGTGTTGGCGACAACGAAATCAACGCCGTCCAGTTGTTTCTCAATCATGTTGTTGACAGCGTTCCCACCTGCGCCGCCAACGCCAAATACTGTAATCCGAGGCTTCAGTTCGTCGTGCCCGGGCATCGAAAGATTCAATGTCATGCTCTGTCCGCCTGTATTTATGTCCCGCCAAAGCGGTGTTTTTCTTACCTATCCGCCTTCGATCCTACCGCTGATATGCAAAAAGGTCACGTCAAAAATCGCGTGATTCCACAAAATATGGAGGAAATAAGGCATTAGACAGCGGCATTTCGCGACCGCCGCGAGATATAGCGGAAACAACGCGGATCACTACAAGACAAGCCAGATCGGTGCGCAGCTTCACCCACTGCGTCACACTGCAATCCTTGGCCTTACTTTTGCGGAAAACTGCTCAATGTCCTGCCGCGGGGCCTCTGACGGGCCTTGTGGATATTTTTAGGGATAAATCCGAGGGCTGCAACCGGTTTCTTCAGCTGATCGGGGCGCTTGGGCAGTTCAGGCTGTTTTCGGTGATGCTGCGCACCTCCTGGATTTCTCCATCGGTAAGCGAGGCGAGCCGGACCATAAGCCGATCTTCATGCACGAATGGCCACCAACACACCGGGACGCCGTCGCGATCATTGTCGTAGAGAAAGCAGATCTGGCCGTGTGGCGTGGTGATCTGGCCGTAGACGCAGCCCCTGCCCTCTTCCCGCCAGACCGAGGTTGTGCGGGTCAGGAACTGCTCGGTCCCCACCAGATCGCCGCTGCGAATTTCGTAAAACGTCACCGTTTTGCCAAGGACGGCGTCCAGAAACGCCTCGGGCGAGATCACGGTTTGCGCCGCAGCCCATCCCGGCAGCAAGCAAGCGCCAAGGAGGCCGCGGCGCAGTGTCTCACCAATTGTCACGGAACCACCGGACGGCGCGCTTGAACGGGCGCGCCGCGTAGGTATCGACCGGGATTTCGAAATCCCACCATTCATCCTGCGGATGCGCCGCAAACAGGCTGAGGCCCACGGCGGATGAGAACCCCGGCCCGGTTGCCGATTGCGGCAGGCCATGCACACGCAGCGGGCGACCCAGACGAACGCGCTGCCCCAGGATACGGGTGGCCAGCCCATCCAGCCCCATGATCTGACTGCCGCCACCGGTCAGAACAATCTGCTGGCTGGGCATATGGTCGAACCCGGCGGCATCTAGACGCACGCGGACATCTTCAAGGATTTCCTCGACCCGAGGGCGCATGATGCCAATCAACTCGGCGCGGCTGACGGTGCGGCGGTCATGTTCCCAATCGCCGGTATCGCCGCCGATGTCGATCAGGTCGCGATCATCGGCCCCGGTGGCGTGCACACCGCCATTGAACGTCTTGATGCGTTCGGCCACCGCTGTCGGCACGCCCAGCCCCATCGAAATATCGGCCGTCACGTGATCGCCACCCATTCGCACGCAATCGGCATAGATCATGTGCTTCTTCATGAAGATCGACACGCTGGTCGTACCGCCCCCCATGTCGATACAGGCCGCGCCCAGTTCCTGCTCATCCTCGACCAGCGACGAAATGCCGGACACATAGGCCGAGTTCGCAATCCCCGCCAGCTCAAGATCGCAACGCTTGATACAACGCACGATGTTCTGGATCGCCACCGCATCCACGGTCAGCATGTGCATATCCACGGCCAGCGATTGCCCCATCTGCCCGCGCGGGTCGATCAGGCCCGATCGGTTGTCGAGTGCAAAGTTCACCGGCTGCGCATGCAGCACCTCGCGCCCCGCGCCATAGTCCGGAACGTCGCAGGCATTCAGAACCCGACCAACCTCGGCCTCGGACACCACCTGGCCTTCCAGATCGACCTGAGCGTCCAGCCCGTAAGAACGCGGGTTCGCGCCCGAGAAACAAGCGATCACGTGATCCACACGGATATCGGCCATCTTCTGGGTCGCCTGTAGAACGGTGCGGATGGCGCGCTCGGTCTCCTGCATCGCTGTGACCTCGCCGAACTTCACGCCGCGCGAGCGGGTGGTTCTGGCCCCGATCACGCGGAACCCGGTCTGGCCTGCCAATGACCCGATGCTGTTATCGTCGCTCAGCCGCCCGGTTCCGTCAAAACGCAGCACAAGGCAGGAAATTTTCGAGCTGCCGATGTCCAGAATGGCGACAACGCCCCGCTGCATCGCCTGTCTGCGCATTTGCCGCATGGCGCGTTGGGACTGATAAAGATCGGTCATCATGGTCGTTACTGCCCGCTACTCACATCTGTTTTTGTATTCCACCAGTCTTCGCTGGCGGCTTTGGTCATTCTGATCGTCGGCCGCTGCCCAAGGCGCATGTCCACCACCGCCACGTCGCGTTCCAGAAGGTCTTGCACCTCGTTCACTGCCAGCACGCGTTCCAGCGCCCGTACCGGCTGATCGGTTGGCAGCATGATGCGCTGCCCGCGATCCAGCACCAGATCCCAGCGCCGCTCACCCACGCGCACCAACCCGCGCACGCGGTCGCCAAGGCTGCGCGAAGTGCGGAACAGGTCCAGCGCTTCGCCCACATGCTGATCAGCGCCCTTGCCTGCGATCAGAGGCAGGTGCGCGTGTTCCTTGCGCGAGCCGGTCTGATCCACATGCACTCCGGTTTCATCCAGCAACTCGGTCCCGTCGCGGGTCCGCCAGACGATGACCGGTTGCCGCTCGACAATGTCAATCTGCAGGATGCCGCCGGGGCGGATGCGCACGGTCGCGGATTTGACCGGGTCCAAACGGGAAATCGTGTCGCGCATATGTTCGACATCCAGATCCCAGGAACTGATCGGGAAATCCAGCGGCACGACCTCGCGGATATCATCGGCCAGATCGGTGCCTGCGCCGTCAATGGCCATCAGGTTGACCATAAATTCGGGGCGTTCCTGAATCGAGGTGCGGATGTCGGCGATATAGGCGCTGACCGCCTCGCGCCGGTCCGGGGATGCGAAGTAGATGCCAATCGCTGCCGCAACGGCGCAGATCGGCACGCCCAGCTTGACGCCCAGACGAATGCCAGGCGTCAGCATCCAGCGCTGGAACCGGTAGCTGAGCCGTGACGGCGCAGGGTCGGACCGGCCCGCATTGCGGCCAAACATCCGTGCCCCCCGCAGGCGCAGAAGCGGCTGTGCCTCATGCGTCTCGGCGGTTTCGAATTCGGCATCCGGCCCGGCAAGGGCTTTGGTCCGGTGGATCACCGGCGCGCGGGTGGCGGTCAGCGGTCGCATGAGGCGTCCTCCACCATCCAGGCGCAAAGCTGGCCGAATGTCATGCCGCAGTGCTCGGCCTGTTCGGGCACCAGCGAGGTTGGGGTCATGCCCGGCTGCGTGTTGGTTTCCAGCAGGAACAGACCATCCGCGCCGAGGCTGTCATCCCAGCGGTAATCGGTGCGGGACACGCCGCGACAGCCCAGTGCGTTATGGGCCTTCACAGCATACTCCATACAGCGGTCAAAGATATCCTGCGGAATATCGGCGGGCAGCACGTGCCACGAGCCGCCGGGTTTGTACTTGGCATCGTAATCGTACCAGCCGCCATCGGTCATGATCTCGGTCACGGTCAGAGGGCGGTCGCCCATCACGGTCACGGTCAGTTCGCGGCCTGCGACGTATTTCTCGACCATGATATGCTCGGGCATGTCATCGGACAGTTGCGGCGGTCCATTGGCGTTTTCATGCACGATATATATGCCGACGCTGGAGCCTTCGTTGTTGGGCTTGGCGACGTAGGGCGGTTCCATCACGTGGACCTCGATCACCTCGATCTTGGGCACGATCACGCTGGGCACGATGGGCAGGCCCTCGGTCTGGTAGATTTCCTTGCTGCGTTGCTTATCCATCGCCAAGGCCGAGGACAGCACGCCGGAATGCGTGTACGGGATGCGCATCCATTCCAGCAGGCCCTGCACACAGCCATCCTCGCCCCAGCGGCCATGCAGGGCGTTGAAAACCACATCTGGTTTGATGTCCAATAGGCGCGCATAGAGGTCGGGACCTGCGTCCAGCTCGACCACTTCAAAGCCTTCTCCCACAAGGGCGGCTGCGCATTCGCGCCCGCTGCTGAGAGACACCTCGCGTTCCGCCGAGGGGCCGCCCATCAATACCGCCACTTTGGGGTTTGTCCTGCTCGACATACCCAATGTGCGCCTCAATGTCCCCGGACCTTATGTGGTGGTCCGTACTGCGTTTATGCCTTTGATCCGTCGCCGTTAATTGCCTGATTTTGGTCTGACGGTTGGGGCTTTATTATTCCAGCGGATCACCGACCCGCATGATTTCCCACTCTAACGTTATGCCGCTTGTTTCGTAAACCTTTTTTCGCACCTCTTCGCCCAGACCTTCGAGGTCTGCGGCGGTGGCGTCACCGGTATTGATCAGGAAATTGGAATGCTTGGGGCTCATCTGCGCGCCGCCAAGCGTGGCCCCGCGCATTCCTGCGTCGTCGATCACCTTCCACGCCTTGAGGTCATGGACATCGTCGGCCTTGCCGGTCGAGGAAAACCCTGCGGGATTGCGGAAGGTCGATCCGGCGCTGCGGTCCTTGGTGGGCTGCGTCTCATCCCGCTTTTGCAGCTGCGCTTCCATGCGAGCGTGGAGCTCGGCGGGGTCGACTTTCGGGCCTTGGAACGTGGCCGAGATCAGCACCGCGCCTTCCGGCAGGTCGGACTGGCGATAGCGGAAGTTGAGGTCTTGGGGTGAGAGGTCTTTGACTTCTCCGGCCCGCGTCACGATGGTGGCCTTTTGCAGAACGTCTGCGGTGTAGCTGCCATAACAGCCTGCGTTCATGCGCACCGCGCCGCCGATGGATCCGGGGATGGTGCGCAGGAAGGTCAGGTCAACGCCTGCGTCCGCCGCCTTGCGCGCCACATGCGCGTCCAACGCCGCCGCACCAGCGGTGACGGTGGTGCCGTCGACCGAGATCGTGTTGAACCCGCGCCCCAGCCGGATCACCACGGCGCGCAGGCCACCGTCGCGGACGATCAGGTTCGATCCGACGCCCATGGGGAAGATCGGCACATCTGCGGGCAGATCGCGCAAGAAATCCTGCAGGTCTTGGATGTCAGCCGGTTGGAAAAGGTAATCCGCAGGACCGCCGACGCGCAACCATGTGAGATCATTCAATGATCTGGCCTGCGTCAAGCGGCCCCGGACGTCGGGCAACTGGGTCATCCGCGTGCCCGCGCCGCAAGACTGCGCCCGCCAATGCCGCCCATGATAGCGGCAAAGAGGAAGGGCAGAACCGCGCCGGTCAGCCAGACGAAGGGGCCAAAGGCTTGCTCTTCCTCGCCGGTTCCGACTCCGGCCAACGTTACGATCAGCACCAGTGCAACGGCCGAGGCCAGCCCGATCAGCAACAGCACACCCCTAAGGCCAATCCAGCGCCCCGCAACGAAGCCTGCAACGGCCCCGAAGGTCAGCGCGATCAGCGGCAGATAGGCGAATGTGGCGATGTCGACCATGAGGGCCTCCTGAAAACGGCCGTTACTTGTTGGCCGCCTTCATGCCCTGCATTTTCGCCTTTGTCCAACGGGTCAGGTAAATCACCGGCCAGCGCAGCACGGACATGCCTGCGACCAGCACGATGAGGCCGATCCAGGGGCCGTTCTCATAGGTGACATAGCCGAGAATGGGGATGCCCACGGCAATCAGGATATACGCCCGCGTCCAGTGGTTGTCTTTGCTGGGGATCATCGCCAGCACATTCGCAGCAATCCCCCAAGCGGCGGCAAGAGTGATGGACCAGCTCATTCCGCGATCTCTCGGCCTGACCATTTGCGCCAGTAATAGCGGATGGGATGGCGGAACATCGAAACAAAGCCGCCCAACGCCACAACCGACCAAACCCAGCCGTGATCATAGCCCAGCCAGACGATCAGCACCGGTGCGCAGATCAGCAAAGCAAATCCCGGTGGGAACTGCAGGCGCATCGGCAGCAAGGCGACCACAGTGGCACAGATGACCCAGAGGGCAGCAAAGATCATCGAATAGTCCATACGCTCGCTCCGGGGGCTGAGGCTCTGCGCTCAGAGTATCACACTCTCAGGTTGAGCGCCATGCGAAGAAGGCGGTCAAACCGCTTGTTTTTCCAGCAATCTATCCGGCAACCCATTGGCCCAGCCGCTGATCGTACCGGCCCCGAGGCAGACGACCATATCCCCCGGACGGGCCTGTTCGCGGACAAGGCGCGCAAGGTCGTTTTCGTCCAGCAGCCCGCGCGCATGACGGTGACCGTGGCGGATCAGGCCCTGCACCAGATCATCGCGCGAGACCCCTTCAATCGGGTCCTCTCCGGCGGCGAAGACATCGGTGATAGCCACCACATCGGCGTCGTTGAAACAGGTGCAGAAGTCTTCGAACAGGTTGGACAGGCGGGAATAGCGGTGCGGCTGGTGCACGGCGATGACACGACCTTCGGTGGCCTGTCGTGCCGCTTTCAATACGGCGGCAATCTCGACCGGGTGGTGGCCGTAATCGTCGATGATGGTGACGCCGCCCACCTCTCCGACCTTGGTGAAGCGGCGGTTGACGCCGCCGAAATTGGCCAGCGCGTCGCGGATTTCCGAGGCTTTCATGCCCAGATGGCGGGCCACGGCCACGGCGGACAGCGCGTTCGAGACGTTGTGGTCGCCGGGCATCGGCAGGGTGCAACCCTCGATCACCTTGTCTTCGTATTGCAGGTGGATGTCGAAATGGGCAACGCCGCCCTTATAGGTCAGGTTTTCGGCCCGCACATCGGCCTGCGCGTTGAAGCCATAGGTGCGCACGCGACGGTCGGTGATGCGCCCGACCAGCGCCTGCACTTCGGCATGGTCGGTACAGCAGACAGCAAGGCCGTAGAACGGAATGTTCGAGACGAACTCATCAAAGCCCGCGCGCAGCAGGTCGAAATCGCCCCAGTGTTCCATATGCTCGGGATCGATATTGGTGACGATGGCGATGGTTGCTGGCAGACGGTTGAACGAGCCGTCGGATTCGTCAGCCTCGACCACCATCCATTCGCCCTGCCCCATCCGCGCATTCGAGCCGTAGGCGTGGATGACGCCGCCATTGATGACGGTGGGGTCAAAGTCCCCTGCAACCATCAGCTCAGCCATCATCGTGGTGGTGGTAGTCTTGCCATGGGTTCCGGCGATGGCGATGTTGGATTTCAGGCGCATGAGTTCGGCCAGCATGTCGGCGCGACGCACCACAGGCAGGCCTTGGGCGCGGGCTTCATCCAGTTCCGGGTTGCCGGGCTTGATCGCAGTCGAGACCACGACAACGGCGGCGTTCTGCAGGTTTTCAGCGCGCTGGCCTTCGAATATCTCGGCCCCCAGCGCGGCCAGCCGGTCAGTGATCTTCGACGTCTTCAGGTCTGACCCCTGCACCCGGTAGCCCAGGTTCAAAAGCACCTCGGCAATGCCCGACATCCCGATCCCACCGATGCCCACGAAGTGAATCGGCCCGACGTCCTGCGGCAGTTTGGTTGCTGGATTCATGAGGTCTCCTTCTGCGCCAGTTGCTCGACAAGGGCGACCAGACGCTCAGTCGCGTCAGGCGCCCCGACCGACAAGGCAGCGTGGGCCATTTTCTGTGCGGCTTCGGGGTTGGTGAGAACCGTGGTCATTTGCTCTGTAAGCGCGGGAACGTCAAGGGCGTTTTCGGGGATCATGATCGCTCCGCCCGCCTGCACCAGCCCGCGCGCATTGGCGGTCTGATGATCACCTGCGGCGGCGGCGAACGGGATCAGGATCGACGGGCGGCCAATGACCGAGATATCAGCGACACTCGACGCGCCCGAGCGGCTGACAACCAGTTGCGCCTCGGACATGCGACGGGGCAAATCGTCGAAGAATGGCTGAACATCGGCCATGACGCCGTTTTCCCGGTAGAATTCCGTGACGCGCTCGCCGTCCTCATCGCGGGCCTGATGCGAGACGCGGATGTAGGACCGCAGAAACTCGGGCAGCGCCGCAATGGCTCCCGGCACAACATCGCTGAGGATGCGCGCACCTTGCGAGCCGCCCATCACCAGAACCGACATCGGGTATTCGCCCGGCGGAATATAGGGGGCCGCCTCGCGTTCCAGCACGGCGGCGCGGACGGGGTTGCCGGTGTGAATGCCCTTTGCGCCCTCGGGCAGGTCGGTGGGCCAGACGCCGCAGGCCACCTGGGCGACACGGGTTGCGAACAGTTGGTTCACGCGACCCAGAATGCCATTCTGTTCATGGATCATGCGCGGGATTTTCAGCAGAGTCGCCGCCCCCAGCGCCGGGATCGACGGGTAGCCGCCGAAGCCCACCACCACATCGGGCCGGTCGCGCAACATCTGCAGTGCCATGCCGGTCACGCCGCCTGCAATCTTGGGCCCGACCAGCGCCTTGGCCGCCAGACCTCCGCGCGCGAAAGTGGCCGAAGTCGCCTCAACAATCTCGGTCGAATGCGGAAAGCCGCCGGTATAGCGCGCACCGCGCGCATCAGTGGACAGGCGCACGCGCCAGCCTTTCTGCAGCATCGCCTCGGCCAGCGCCTGCG
Organism: Ruegeria sp. F11; assembly: GCF_056533855.1. NCBI lineage: Bacteria > Pseudomonadati > Pseudomonadota > Alphaproteobacteria > Rhodobacterales > Roseobacteraceae > Ruegeria > Ruegeria sp. F11. The sequence goes on from NZ_JBQFOW010000005.1 coordinate 46,629, forward strand.
CGGGGAACATGTGCCCCCCGGTGCCGCCTGCCGCGATCAGAAGATAAGGCATCAGCCTCGCCCACGCAGAATGTCACCCAGCTCGCCTTGTGGGCGCGAGCGGGTGAAGGCCAGCAACATGCCAACGGCAATGCCGCCTGCGATCAGCGACGAGCCGCCATAGCTGACGAAAGGCAGCGTCATGCCCTTGGCCGGTAGCAGCCGCACGGCGACGCCCATATTGATCATCGCCTGCACGCCGAACATGCAGGCCAGACCGGTCCCGGCCAGACGGATGAACATATCGCGTTCGCGCATCAGCCGCAGCAGCGACCGCACAACGATCAGCGAATAAAGCGCAATGATAATGAGGACGAGGATCAGGCCGTATTCCTCGGCCGCGACAGCGATGATGAAATCCGTATGGGCATCGGGCAGAGACCATTTCACCTGCCCCTCACCCACACCGACGCCGAACAAGCCACCCTCGCGGATGGCGTTGGTGGCGTAGCCAAGCTGGGTGGTCGGATCGACCTCTTGGTTCAGAAACCCGTCAATCCGGCGCGCAAAGTGTTCCGAGTTCGAATAGGCCAGCATCCCGCCCAGCACGACGGCTCCGGCCATGCCGACCAGCAGCAGCATCGGCGCGCCTGCCACGAAATACATCACACCCCAGCCAAACAGGATCAGACAGGCCTGCCCGAAATCGGGTTGCAGCACTAGCATCGCCACAATCGCCATGCACAGCGCAAAAGACCAAAGCCGCCCCGGGGGGCCGTTGATCTCTTGCGAGGCAGCCAGCAGCCAAGCGGCGACGACCACAAAGCCGGGTTTAAGGAATTCCGACGGTTGCAGTGAGGCGAAACCCAGCGAATACCACCGCACCGCACCCTTGCCGAAATCGGTGCCGAAAACCGGCAGAAAAGCCAGCGCCACAAAGGCACCCAGAAAGCCCAGCACCGCCAGACGTCGTACCAGTGTCGGCGACATCATCGAGGTCAGCAGCATGGCAATCAGTGCCAGCCCGCCGAACAGCGCCTGCCGTTCGACATAGTGGAACGGATCGAACCCGTTGCGCCCGGCCAGCGGCGGCGAGGACGCCAGCCCCAGCAACAACCCAATGACAAACAGGATCAGCACGCAGGACATCGTCCAGCGATCAATCGTCCGCCACCACTTTGGTAGAATCGGTTCGCCGCGCGTGTCCCGGACCGCGCCATACACCATCTCAGTCATGAGATACCGCCACTCTCTGCCTCGTTCACGTCCCGTTTTCGGGATCTGTTTGAGAGTTTACAGGGGTTTTGGGGTTTCGGCTAGGGAAATGACGGGGATCGGAGAAATTGCGCTGCGTTGTTCCTGTGGGACACTCCCGGTACAGTAAACCTCACAAGTTAGTTTGTTACCGGAGGTTCCTATGGACAGTATTTCCAGCGAAGCGCAAAATTTGTTCTCTGAATACCTGACCTGCTGGAATAACCGTGATCTTGAAGGAGTCGCGGCCTGTTTTGATGAACCTGCGATGTTCATTCTCCCGGCGGGGGCGGTCGCCCTGCCCGACCGGGCAGCCTTGGTCGCGCTACTTACCAAGGTGTTCGACGGGCTGGAACAGGCCGGGTTTAGCCACACAACAATTGGTGCCGTTGAGGCCCAACTATGCGGTGACGGAATCGCCATTGTGGACGCAAAAGACGTCAACAGGCTGAAACATGACGGATCGCTACTCGAGGCCATTGACGGGCACTACGTGGCCCGAAAAACAGAGGTTGGCTGGCGGTTCACGGTGGCTGTCGCTTGTTCCAACGGCTGGCAAACACGCTGAGTTCAGCAATCGCGGCCAGACCACATGATGTCCGCGACTTTTCCTTGCCTTCCGCTGCAAACCTCGCCATCCCCCGCGCATGACCTATGACACGATCATCCTCGGGGCCGGTGCAGCCGGTGTGATGTGCGCGGCCCATTGCGGCGGGCGCGTTTTGGTGATCGACCACGCCAAGGCTCCGGGCGAGAAAATCCGCATCTCGGGCGGCGGGCGGTGTAACTTTACCAATATGTATGCGGGGCCTGCCAACTTCTTGTCGCAGAATCCGCATTTCTGCAAATCCGCTCTGGCGCGGTACACCCAGTGGGATTTTGTCGATCTAGTGAACCGCCACGGCATCGCGTGGCATGAGAAAACGCTGGGGCAGTTGTTCTGCGACGGCTCCTCGAAGCAGATTATCCAGATGCTGCTGGATGAAATGGACCGTGCCGGGGCTGAGCTGTGGGTTCGGACTGAATTGAAGGACTTGCGAAAGACCGGAGACAGCTTCGCGTTGGAGGTCGAGCGCGAGGGCCAGCGCATCCTCCTCAGCTGCCGCAATCTGGTGCTGGCCACCGGCGGCAAGTCGATCCCCAAGATGGGCGCGACCGGATTGGCCTATGACATCGCACGGCAATTCGGGCTGCGCATAACCGAGACACGCGCCGCGTTGGTGCCCTTCACTTTTTCCGAGGGCCGGTTCAAGGCTCTGTCCGGTGTTTCTCTGCCCGCGCGGCTGTCAAACGACCGTACCAGCTTTGACGAGGCGATGCTGTTCACCCATCGCGGCCTTAGCGGCCCGTCGGTGTTGCAATTGTCTTCCTACTGGCGCGAGGGTGAAGCGATCCGGGTCAACCTGATCCCCGACCTGCCGATCTACGACCTGCTGCGCGATCAGCGGCAAAGAGGGGGGCGCAAGGCGCTGACCACCGAACTGGCGCGCCATCTGCCCGCCCGGCTGGTGGAGTACCTGAGCAATGAAATCCCCATGCAGGGCAATCTGGCCGACCAGTCCGACGCGGCGCTGACCGACCTCACCGCCGCATTCTCCGACTGGCAGCTAACCCCATCGGGCACCGAAGGGTATCGCACCGCCGAGGTGACGCTGGGCGGGATCGACACCGATGATCTGTCGTCCAAAACGATGGAGGCCAGGGAGGTCCCCGGCCTCTATGTCATTGGCGAAGCGGTGGATGTCACCGGCTGGCTGGGTGGCTACAACTTCCAGTGGGCGTGGTCCTCGGGCCACGCCGCCGGAACGGCCATCGCGGCGCGTTAACCTACGACGTTGTAGCCCCGTCCGCGCATGCAGTTGCGCACGATCACGGCCTGGTTCTGCGTGTTGTTGACCGCGCTTGCCCCGGCCCCGATCAGCGCGCCAGCAGCCGCTGCGCGACCCAGATCGCTGGCGCTGTTGTCGATGATCGCCGTAGTCGCCGCCGCACCGGCTGCACCGATGGCCGCGGCACCTGCGGTGTTGCTGTCCAGCGTCGGCTGCGTGCGCGCCAACGCCTGACAATTTGCCAGATCGGACTGATAGTTCGGCCCGACCGGACCGTCGATGATCGGGACATAGTTCGCCCCCGTATTGGCGCAGGCTCCGGCCAGCGCAACCACAGGAAGGACAAAGAAAAACTTGCGTGCAGACATATCCAGCACCCCTTTTTTGAACTGCCTTTGACGCAATCCCAAATCCCGATGCGCGTCAAGCTGATAGCTAAAAAACTTAAGTGACCGGCGGGTGATTGCAAGAACGGGGCTATGCCAACCTTTGTCGCACCTGCGCCGTAAAGTCGTCGCCGCGCTTTTCAAAATTGTCGTACTGGTCAAAGCTGGCCGCAGCCGGGGCCAGCAGCACGGTATCCCCCGGCTCTGCATCCGCCATGGCCTGTTCGACGGCGGCCTCCATCGTGGTGCAGACCTGCGCGTCCGCCTCAAGCTGCATGGCGAATTTCGCGGCCTCGCGGCCTATAACGTAGGCTTTCAAGACCTCAGTTGCGGCCCCGTTCAAGGCGGCAATCCCGCCCTCTTTCTCCAGCCCACCGCATATCCAGCGGATCTTTTTGAACGCGCTGAGCGCCTTGGCCGCGCTGTCCACATTGGTGGCCTTGGAGTCGTTCACATAGGTCACACCCTCGGCCTCGGCGATGATCTGGCTGCGATGCGGCAAGCCCGGATAGCTGTGCAGCGCATCCTCGATCACGCGCGGTGCCAGACCCAGAGACCGGCAGGCCGCATAGGCCGCGCAGGCGTTCTGGTGGTTATGCGCACCGGGCAGTCCCTTGATCGCGCGCAGGTCGATCGAGCCGGTCTGGCGGCCCTTGCGGTACTCCGACAAAAATCCCTTGCGGGCGAAAACCTGCCATCCCGGCCCGGTCAGTTTGCGCGCGACCGAGATGCGGATCACCCGGTCATCTGCGGGCCCTTCGGACAGTTGCCCGGCCAGAAAGGCACCTTCGGCCTCATCCACACCGATCACGGCCCGGTCGGGTCCGCCTTCGGCAAACAGGCGGCGCTTGGCGGCGAAGTACCCCCCCATGCCGCCGTGCCGGTCCAGATGATCCGGCGACAGGTTGGTAAAAACCGCCACATCCGGCGTCAGAGAGCGCGCCAGTTCAGTCTGATAGCTGCTGAGCTCCAGAACCACGACCGATCCGTCCGAGCCCGGGTCGATATCCAGAACCCCGCGCCCGATATTTCCGGCCAGCTGCGCCTCGCGCCCGGCTGCGGTCAGAATGTGATGGATCAGCGCCGCCGTGGTGGATTTACCGTTCGAGCCCGTCACGGCAATCACCCGGGGCGGCGTATCAAAATTGTTCCACTCCGGGCCGGAGAACGAGCGGAAGAACAGGCCGATATCGTTGTCCACCGGCACACCCGCCTCAAGCGCGGCGGCCACAACCGGGTTGGGTTCGGGGTAGAGATGCGGAATACCCGGCGACACGATCAGTGTAGCGATCCCGTCAAACGCGCCGTGTCGGCGCAGATCGGCACAGTGGAAGCCCTCGGCCTCTGCCGCCTCTCTCGCTGCGGGGTTGTCATCCCAGCAGATCGCCTCGGCCCCGCCTGCACGCAAAGCCCGCGCCGTCGTGAGACCCGACCGGCCCAGACCCAGAACCGCAACCTTCTGCCCTGAAAACCCTTTGACCGGGATCATGCTGCCCACCTTGTTCAGATATTCAAATGCGCAGCGACACTGCACCGAAGACGCGAGGATTGGCAAGAGCGCCAAAGGCTCGCGCGTCAGCGCGAGCCCGGCCCAACAGGTGGCAGGCGGACCGCAAGTCCGCCGAACCTGGCGGGAGAGCTACCGGACTTTCAGCGTCGCCAACCCAACCATCGCCAGGATCAGTGAGATGATCCAGAACCGGATCACAATCGTCGGCTCGGCCCAGCCCTTTTTCTCATAATGGTGATGGATGGGGGCCATCAGGAACACCCGCCTGCCGGTGCGTTTGAAGTAGAGCACCTGGATGATCACGCTCAGCGCCTCGACCACGAACAAGCCGCCCACAACGGCCAGCACAAGCTCATGCTTGGTGGCAACGGCAATTGCGCCCAAAGCCCCACCCAACGCCAGCGATCCGGTATCGCCCATGAACACCGCCGCCGGAGGGGCGTTGTACCATAAGAACCCAAGCCCCGCGCCAAAAAGCGCCGAGGTGAAGATGAAAATCTCACCCGTTCCCGGCACGTAATGCACGTCCAGATATTCGGTAAAGTCGACGCGGCCAACCGCATAGGCGATGATCCCGAGGGTTGAAGCCGCGATCATCGCAGGCATGATCGCCAGCCCGTCCAAGCCGTCGGTCAGGTTCACCGCATTCGCGGCCCCGACGATCACCACAATCGAGAACGGGATGTAGAAAATCCCCAGATTGATCAGCGTATCTTTCAGCACCGGCACCGCCAACTGGCTTTGCAGCGCGTCAGGGTGATGCAAAGTGGCCCACAACGCCGCCAGCGCCGCGATAATGATACCCAGCGCCAGACGCATCTTGCCTGACACGCCCTGCGTATTCTGCTTCGACACCTTCGCGTAATCGTCAGCAAACCCGATGGCCGCATAGGCCAGCGTTACGAACAGCACCATCCAGACATAAGGATTGTCCCACCGCGCCCAAATCAGCGTTGATGTGACCAGCGCGCCCACGATCAGCAATCCGCCCATAGTCGGCGTTCCGGCCTTCGAGAAATGCCCCTCGGGCCCGTCATCGCGGATCGGCTGGCCCTTGCCCTGCTTTTTGCGCAGCACGTTGATTAGCGGTTTGCCAAACAGGAACCCAAAGACCAGCGCGGTCATAAAGGCACCACCAGCGCGGAACGTGATGTAACGGAAGAGGTTCCAGAAATCCCCTCCGTCCGACAAGGCGGTCAACCAATAGAGCATCGCAAAACCTTTCTCACGCAGCGGTCGCGGGTACGGGCATCAATCAAGCGCGCCCCCTTGCCCCATTTTCCGCAGAGCGTCAACAATCTTCGCCAGCGCCATGCTGAGCGAGCCTTTGACCAGAACAGTATCGCCCGGCCGAATAAGCTGCGGTAAGTGTTTGGCCATCTCGGCGCTGGTGTCGAACCAAAGCCCGCGCTTGTCGTCCGGCAGCGCGTCGTGCAACGCCTGCATCAGCGGACCGATGCAGTGAACCTGATCGACCTTCGCCATCGCCCCAACATTTGCCATATCCGCATGCATGGCGAGTTCCTGTGCGCCCAGTTCCTTCATGTCCCCCAGAAAGGCGATCCGGCGGTCGCCTTGCGAGACGACCAGCACATCCAGCGCGGCCTCCATCGAGGTTGGGTTGGCGTTGTAGCTGTCATCCAGCAGCTCGATCTGCCCACCCGTAAGCGACAACGTCTCGCGTACGCCACGGCCTTTGACGGGTGACCACTGGCGCAGGCCGGTGATGGCGTCCTCCAGTTCGACACCCAATTCGACGCAAGACGCCAGTGCACCCAGCGCGTTCGTCGCGAAATGCGTCCCTGCCGACTGAACGTCGAAACTGATCTGCGCGTCTCCGACCGACGCATCCGCGTGAACCGAGTTCGCCGCTTGCGTTACGTCCTTCAGACGATAGTCCGCAGCCACACGACCAAAATCAACGATCCCCGCGCCCTGCTCCTGCGCAATCCGGCGCAGGATGTCCGCATGTTCGATATCCGCGTTCACGATGGCCGCGCCGCCGGTTTCCAGCCCATCGAAGATTGCCGCCTTCTCGTGGGCGATACCGGCAACCGAGTCGAACGCCTCAAGATGCACCGCCGCAACCGTCGTGACCAGCGCCACATGCGGGCGGGCCTGACAGGCCAGCGGGGCAATCTCACCGGGGTGATTCATGCCGATCTCGATCACGGCGAATTCCGTATCACGGGGCATCCGCGCCAATGTCAGGGGCACGCCCCAATGGTTGTTGTAACTGGCCACGCTGGCATGGGTTTTGCCCTGCGTCTCCAGTATGTTGGCCAGCATTTCTTTGGTCGAGGTCTTGCCGACACTGCCGGTCACCGCAACCACCCGCGCATCAGTGCGGGTACGGGCGGCCTGCCCCAGCGCCTCAAGCCCCGTCTGCACGTCCTCAACGATCAACAACGGCGCGTCCTCGGAAACGCCTTCCGGAACACGCGACACCAGCGCCGCCCCCGCGCCCTTTTCCAACGCCTGAGCCACGAAATCATGCCCGTCCCGCGCGGCCTTGAGGGCGACGAACAGGTCACCGGGTTGCAGGGTCCGGGTGTCAATCGACACGCCATTGGCCTGCCAGTCGGTTGTGGCGCGGCCTCCGGTCGCCTCAGCAGCCTCGGCGGCAGTCCAAAGCGTCATGCGACTCTCCCATCCAAAGCCGCGACACTGATGCTGGCTTGTTCAACATCGTCAAAGGGCAGCACCTGATCGCCGACGATCTGGCCGGTTTCATGGCCCTTGCCAGCGATCAGCAGCGCATCGCCGGGTTGCAGGGCGTCGATGCCGCGCAGAATAGCCTCGGCGCGGTCGCCGACCTCGGTCACACTGACGGTCGCGTCCACCCCGAGCGCGCCTTCCATAACGGCGGCGCGGATGGTGGCGGGGTCTTCGCTGCGGGGGTTGTCGTCGGTGACAAAAACCACATCGGCATGCCTTGCCGCCGCCTGCCCCATCAGCGGGCGCTTGGTGGCATCGCGGTCGCCGCCTGCGCCGACGATGGCAATCAGGCGACCCATCACATGCGGGCGCAGGGCTTTCAGCGCGGTGGCCACCGCGTCGGGCGTGTGGGCGTAATCCACGAACACCGCCGCGCCGTTTTCGCGGGTCGCGGCCAGTTGCATCCTCCCCCGCACAGTCGTCAGGTGCGGCAGGGTCTCGAACACCCGTTCCGGATCATCCCCGGTGGCGATCACTAGACCACAGGCCAGCAGGATATTCTCGGCCTGAAAGCCTCCGATCAGATTCAGGCGAGTCTGAAAGGGCGTGCCTTGCCACGAAAAGCGCAGGTCCTGACCAGTGGCATCGAATCTTTGGCGGATCAGGCACAGGTCGGCATCGCCCAGCCCAACGGTGAGAACCTCCTGCCCGCGCGCTTCGGCGATTTTCCGCACCTGCGCGCCCTTGGGATCGCTCAGGTTAACCACAGTCGTTCCGTCCTGCGGCAGAACCCGGTCGAACAGACCGGCCTTGGCGTTGAAATACGCCTCGAACGTTTCGTGATAGTCCAGATGGTCCTGCGTGAAGTTCGAAAACCCCGCCGAGGTCAGATGCACCCCGTCCAGACGGCGTTGTTCCAACCCGTGCGAGGATGCCTCCATCGCTGCATGGGTCACGCCATTCTCGGCGGCCTCGGCCAGACAGCGATGCAGGGTGATCGGCTCGGGCGTGGTGTGGGCCAGCGGAGCGGTCCATGCGCCCTCGACCCCGGTGGTGCCGAGGTTGACGGCGGCGTGGTCAAGCTCGGTCCAGATCTGCCGAACAAAGGATGCGACCGAGGTTTTTCCGTTTGTTCCGGTCACGGCCACGATGGTCTGCGGCTGAGCACCAAACCATAGCGCTGCGCATCCAGCTAGCGCCTGACGAGGATCTTCAACTACGATCAAAGCCGCGTCCGACACAGCCAGTTCATCCGCAGCAATCGCAGCCCCTTCGGCATCGGTCAGGATTGCAGCTGCACCCATGCGCAATGCGAACTGAATGAACTCGCCGCCATGAACCCGCGTGCCGGGGAGCGCTGCGAACAGGTAACCGTCTTTGACCTCGCGGCTGTCAACGGCCAGCCCGGTGATGTCAGGATTGGCACCGCCGCGCGCAGTCAGGGCCAGTTGGCTTAGTTTCTTTGTCCTTGCGCCCATGACCCACCTCTGTTGGACAGCCTAATTTGAGGTCAGGGTTATAGCAGCGCCCGCCTCAGGCTCAAGCCGGGGACGTAAACCCAGCAACGGGGCGATGCGCCCGATCAGTTCCGCCGCCACCGGCACCGCCGTCCAGCCCGCCGTCCGACGTTTTTCGCCATAAGCAACGATCGAGGGTTCATCCAGCGTGACGATCAGAACATATTTGGGATCGTAAGCCGGGAAGATCGTGGCAAAAGTGGCAATCACCTTGTCATCATAATAGCCCCCGCGCGGCTTGGGCTTGTCTGCCGTGCCGGTCTTGCCCGCCACGTCATAGCCCGCCACATCGCCGAAGCTGGCCGTGCCATCAGTGACAACCTTGCGCAACATCTTCTGCGCCTGCGACGCCGCACTGTCAGACAGCACCCGCGGGCCGTACTGAGGGCCGTTCTTCCGCAGAATCGTAGGGCTGACATAATGCCCGCCATTGGCAATCGCCGCGTATCCGGCGGCCAGATGCATCGGGCTGGTCGACAGGCCGTGACCGTAGGAGATAGTGACTGTGCTAAGCTCACCCCATTTCTTGGGCTTGAGCGGCTCCCCGCCCTTCGCCTCGACAATCTCGAACGGCGTGGGTTCGAACATACCCAGCGCGCGCAGAAACTCCTGCTGGCGTTTTGCGCCGATCTGCAGTGCCAGCCGACCGGTGCCCCTGTTCGAGCTGTGGACGATCACGTCCGCGACGCTGATCTCGCCATAGTTCTTGCCGTTAAACTCGCCAATCGGGAACCGCCCGATCTTCATCGGACCGGACGTGTCGATGATGGTGTTCGAGTTCACCAGGCCCAGTTGCACTGCCTGCGCCGCAGTAAAAATCTTGAACACCGAGCCCAACTCGTACACGCCCTGCACATAACGGTTGAACAGAGGGCTGTCCGACGGATCAAAGCCCGAGGTCGGCGGGCGCGGGCGGTCGTTCGGATCAAAGGAGGGCAGCGAGGCCGCCGAGACAACCTCACCCGTATGTGCATTCATCAGAACCGCCGAGGCGCCCTTGGCGTTCATGATCTTCATGCCGCCGTACAGCACCTGTTCGACGGCCGCCTGGATGGTCAGGTCCAGCGACAGTTTCAGCGGTTTGTTGCCGTTGGCCGGATCGCGCAGGTAGTCGTCGAACTGTTTCTCGACGCCTGCGACGCCGATCACTTCGGCGGCACTCACACCCTCACGACCGAACCCCGAACCGCCCAGAATATGCGCCGCCAGACGACCGTTCGGGTACAGGCGCATCTCACGTGGGCCAAACAGAATGCCTGGATCGCCGATGTCGTGGACGGCCTGCTTCTGTTCGGGCGAGATGCGCTTCTTGATCCACAGGAACTTGCGTTCGCCGGTGAAGTCTTTGACCAGACGCTCTTTTTCCAGATCGGGGAAGATTGCAACCAGTTGATCGGCAGCGGCCACCGGGTCAATCATCAAGGGCGGCTGGGCATAGACGGAATAGGTATCCAGATTGGTCGCCAGAATGCGCCCCTCACGATCCACGATATTGGCACGCTGCATGGCGATGGCGGCACCCGGCGCGCTGGCCAGAGGCTCCTGCGCCTCGGATGTTGCCAGCATGCCCATACGGACACCGACCACAGAGAAGGCGCAGAAGAAGAACAGGCCCAGAACCAGCAACCGCCCCTCGGCGCGGGCGCGGGCGCGGTCTTTCATATCCTCGTGGCGTTGGCGAATGTTCTCGCGCTCAATGGCCTTGGGGTTCTCCCCCCGCGCGCGGGCGTCAAGGACTCGGGCCAGGGGGCGCAGCGGCGTGCGGGTCATGGGATCTGCACCTCGCCCAGCGCCTGAATATTGGTGATGGCCTGCAATTCAATCGGATCGACGATGGGCAGGTCCGGGTCCTCGGCATAGGCGATCTGGTCGGCCCGGCCAAACTGTTCGGCGCGCAGGGGCAACAGGCCCAGACGTTCGAAATTCAAATCGGCCAGTTCGCGCAGGCGGTCAGGGCGGTTCAGATAGGCCCATTCGGCGTTCAGAACCGCCAGCCGCACCTGCGCCACGCCGATCTCGCGCTGCAGCTTCTGGGTTTCTTTCACGACCTGCTGGGTCCGGTAATTCTCCTGATACGCCCAAAGCGCCAGTCCGAACACGGCCAAGGCAGTCAACACATACAAAACACTCTTCATCTCGCCCGTCCCCCCAGTTGCGGCATCCCGATGGCGCGGGCCTCAATTTCCCCCGCCGGAGCCTCGGTTCGTATCGCCACGCGCAGCTTCGCCGAGCGCGCGCGTGAGTTTTCCTGCAATTCCTGATCGTCGGGACCCACGGCCTTGCGGGTCTTGAGCGTGAATTGCGGCAGTTCCTGTTCCATCTCAGGCGCATAGCGGTTGGCACGACCTGTCTTGCCCGCGCGCGATTGGAAGAACCGCTTGACCATCCGATCCTCGATGGAGTGGAAGGTCACCACGGCCAACTGCCCGCCGGGTTTCAACGCGCGCTCAGCAGCCATAAGTCCCTGAAACAGCTCATCATATTCGGCGTTCACCGCAATCCGCAGGCCCTGAAAGCTGCGCGTTGCCGGGTGCGATTGGCCCGGCTTCGGGCGCGGCAGGCAGGATTCGACGATCTCAGCCAGACGCAGAGTCGTGGTGATCGGTTCCTCGGCCCGCGCCTTTACGATGGATTTGGCGATGCGGCGGCTGGCGCGTTCCTCGCCGAAATGGAACAGGATATCAGCCAATTGCGCCTCGGTCGCAGCATTGACCAGATCGGCGGCGCTTTCGCCCTCTTGGCTCATGCGCATATCCAGCGGGCCGTCCTTCATGAAGGAAAAGCCGCGCTCGGCCTGATCCAACTGCATGGACGAGACACCAAGGTCCAGCACCACGCCATCGAGGTCCTGCGCATACTCATCCATGCGCGAGAACACACCCTGCTGCATCACCAGCCGGTCACCATAATCCCCGACCCAATCGGCGGCCATCTCGAACGCCAGCGGGTCGCGATCCACCCCGATGACCTTCTCAGCCCCCGCCTCAAGCAGGCCACGGGTATAGCCGCCCGCGCCGAATGTGCCGTCCAGCCAGACGCCAGACACAGGTGCCACCGCAGCCAGCAACGGACGCAACAGAACAGGGATGTGGGGGTTAGGTGAGGTCTGAGCGCCGGCCATGCCGTCACCCATCCCCGATGCCGTCAAGATACTGCATCGGATCGAAATCTTCCGGCAGATCGTCCAGCCATTCCTCGGTCGCGGCCAGTTCGTCGGCCTCATAGGTCTCGGGCTTCCAGATCTGGAAGGTGTCCCCGGCGGCGATAAAGAACGCCTCGCCCTCAAGGCCGATCTTGGTGCGCAGCTTGGCGGGCAGGACCAGACGGCCGGTCTCATCAACATTGGTCGGGAAGGACTGACCGTGGAACAGCCGTTGCAGCATACGACGCTGCATCGAGCCGCGCGGCAGAGCGTCGATCTTGGCGTCGACCTCGTCAATCGCCTGCATGGTGTAGCATTCAAGGTATTTGCGGCGGTGGTCGCCATAGACAATCACAAGCTCAGGATTGTCACCGGGCTGCCAGTTGGGATCGGACGCTTCAAGCACACGGCGAAACGAGGCCGGGATCGAGACCCTGCCCTTCGTGTCCACCTTATGGTGGCTTTCACCTCTGAACCTGCGCGCCAAGACGACTGTCCCTTTCGCTTGCGCCCCACCTGAAATTCACGTTCCCCCCGGAAGTAAAAACGGCGGGTTGATCTGCTGCCACTGATCAACCCGCCGCATTGACCCGCTAAGCGGGATGTCCAGCTGCACGCGCCACCTGGGGGGATGTCTGCTCGCCCGCGCGCCGGATCTGTTGAGTGATGAAAGCGAGATGCCTGTACGAAACCTGTTTTTCTTTTGGTCCGGGGTCGTTTGGCGCCCCTTTGACTGTCCTCGCCCTCATCGGGTATCTAAGGGATGACATGGGAAATCGTGGAAATCAACAGGAAATTTTGTTCCGCACGAGCACAGAGTCAGTTTAAACACTCCCATTTCAAATGGAAACTTAAACCAATACACCTTATGTGTGCGGAAGTGAAACCCCAAACACAACATATGGGATAAAAGTCGCGTGACCAATTTTTCCCATAAATTCCCGAAAACCTGAGAACGTGTGAAAAAAGGTTAGCCTGAGCGGACAATTCCCACCCGAAATCACCCGAATCAAGACCCCTCAACGCGCGAATAAGCACGACTCAGAACCTTGGCCCATGGTTTCCCACACAGCTCAGGACGCGGATTTACCTTACGTAAGCCGGTCAAAATCCCTGCATTCGACATGCACAAATTTTAGAAAAATACGCCCAAACATGGGGCGTTTTGTTTGCGCCAACAGAAATCGCTGAACGTCCAGACCTCACCTGCGGACCGGAAATCATATATTTATAAGGCTTATTCAATCAGCGACGCTCAACCCCATGATAACCATGCATTTGCTGCATAGCAGCATTGATAACGCGACCTATTGTGCAATTGCAGCATTTGCCTATTTTCAATCTCAAGCAAGCGCCGGACTGAACCGGCAACCACAAGATTTACGGATGACGGACATGGCAGTGGCAACCAATACCTCGGTGCTGAAGGGCACACATGCAAGCGGGTTTGCATCGGTGATCGAGGCGGCAAAAACACGGATCGCACGGTATCGCCTGTACCGCCAGACGGTTAACGAACTGTCCTCGCTGTCAAACCGCGAACTGGCCGACTTGGGCCTAAACCGTTCGATGATCCGCAGCCTGGCCGTTCAGGCGGTCGAAGACTTCTCGGCGCGCTAAGCGCCAGCAAGATAACTGAGATCAGACCCTCCTCCTCCCTGGGTCTGTAATCAGCGGCAACGTCTCTCCTCCTCCCTGACGTTGCCGCACCTTATACCGGCCCTGACCGCCGGAACCTGACACATCGGGGCTTCCTCCTCCCTGCCCTGATGTTGAAAGCACGCGGCGACGTCTCCTCCTCCCTGACGTCGCCGCGTCTTCCTCATACCGGGCTCAAACCCGGGTTCGTATACATCGGGGCTCTCCTCCTCCCTGCCTTGATGTAGAAAAGAACGGCGGTTCCCCTTCCTCCTCCCTGGGAACCGCCGTTTTTCGTTTTTTGCACACAAGATGTAAGCTGAGGCCGTGAACGATTTATCAGGAGTCTCTCATGGCCGCCTATTTCATCGCCCAGATTTCCATTCACGACCCGGACGGCTATCAGAAATACTTGGAAGGCTTCATGCCGATCTTTGACAGGCACGGCGGTCGCCTGCTGACCATTTCGTCAAAACCCGTCGAGGTGATCGAAGGCAGTTGGGCAGAAAACGGAATCGTCCTGATGGAATTCCCGGACATGGCCGCAGCCCGCGCGTGGAAAGACGATCCGGACTATGTTGCGCTGGCCAAGATCAGGCAAAAGACAGCAACGGCGAATCTGGTGCTGGTCGAAGGACTCTAGAGGTCAGAACGGCACGTCGTTCTTGGCCGCCAGGAAACGGGACACCACTTTCTTCGTCCCTGCCTTGTCGAAATCAACCTCGACCTTATCGCCCTCGATCCCCGTCACCGCGCCATAGCCGAATTTCTGGTGAAACACCCGCTCGCCCAGCGTGAAGCTGGCCACCGCTGTCGCATCAATCACCGTATTGCGGCTTTCCTTGGGCTGAGACATCCCATACTGCCCCTGCCGCGCCTGCATCCGCTTCCAGCCGGGCGAGTTATAGACGTTCGCCTCGGCTGCGCGGGTCTCGATACTGGCTGTAACCTGCCCGCCGCCATAAAGGCCCGGAGGCGTCAGGACCTCCACATGATCCTCGGGCAATTCGTCGATAAAGCGTGAGGGCATGGAATTCTGCCACTGGCCAAACACCCGCCGGTTGGCCGCGAAGGAAATGGTGCAGACCTCTTCCGCGCGGGTGATGCCCACATAGGCCAGCCGCCGTTCCTCTTCCAAACCCTTGAGCCCGGATTCGTCCATCGAGCGCTGAGACGGGAACAACCCGTCCTCCCACCCCGGCAGGAACACGGCGGGAAACTCCAGCCCCTTGGCCGCATGCAGCGTCATGATCGAGACCTTGGCCCCGTCGCCGTCCTGCTCATTGTCCATCACCAGGCTGACATGCTCCAGGAACCCTTGCAGGTTCTCGAAATTGTCCAACTGGTTGACCAGTTCCTTGAGGTTCTCCAACCGCCCCGGGGCTTCGGGCGTCTTTTCGTTCTGCCAATGGGCCGTATAGCCGGATTCGTCCAAAACGATCTGCGCCAGCTCGATATGCGTGTGTTCGGGCGCGCCATAGCGGATGGGCGAGACGCCATCGTCGATCACCGTATCATCATCCACTTCGATCCGAGGTCCGCGCGTCATCGCATTCCACCGCGCCAACCCGTCGATCAACTCGCGCAGCGCCTTGCCGCCTTTGCCCTTGATCAACCCGTTATCGACCGCAATCCGCGCGCCCTCGACCAAGGACACACCGTTTTCCCGCGCCACCACCTGAATGGTCTGCTGCGCCTTGTCGCCAAGGCCGCGTTTGGGCGTGTTTACGATCCGCTCGAAGGCCAGATCATCCTCGGGGCTGACCACCAGCCGGAAATAGGCCATGGCATCGCGAATCTCCATCCGCTCATAGAACCGAGGGCCGCCGATCACCTTATACGGCAGGCCGATGGTCAGAAACCGATCCTCAAACGCCCGCATCTGATGCGAGGCGCGCACGAGAATGGCGATCTCATCGAGGTTCATCGGCCGCACACCCCGCGTCCCGCCCTGCATCGCGTCGATTTCCTCGCCGATCCAGCGCGCCTCTTCCTCGCCATCCCAATGGCCGATCAGGCGAACCTTTTCGCCTTCTTGTCGGTCAGTCCAAAGCTCTTTGCCCAAGCGGCTTTCATTGCCACGAATCACATTGGACGCAGCCGCCAGAATATGCGGGGTCGAGCGATAGTTCTGTTCCAGCCGGACCACAAAAGCGCCGGGAAAATCCTTTTCAAACCGCAGGATGTTGCCCACCTCGGCCCCGCGCCAGCCATAGATCGACTGATCATCATCGCCCACGCAGCAGATATTCTTGTGCCCCCCGGCCAGCAGGCGCAGCCAGAGGTACTGGGCGACGTTGGTATCCTGATACTCGTCCACTAGGATGTAGCGGAACCAGCGCTGGTATTGCTCCAACACGTCCGGGTGGGTCTGGAAAATCGTGACCATGTGCAGCAGCAGGTCGCCGAAATCCACCGCGTTCAACTCGCGCAGGCGCGTCTGGTATTGGGCGTAAAGTTCGATGCCCTTGTGATTGAAGGCCCCCGCATCCGCGGCGGGCACTTTGTCGGGCGTGAGCGCTCGGTTTTTCCAATCGTCGATGATCCCGGCCAGCATCCGCGCTGGCCAGCGTTTGTCGTCGATATTGGCCGCCTGCGTCAGCTGTTTCAGCAACCGCTTCTGGTCGTCTGTGTCCAGAATGGTGAAGTTCGATTTCAACCCCACCAGTTCCGCATGACGCCGCAGCAGCTTGACGCAGATCGCGTGGAATGTGCCCAGCCACGGCATCCCTTCGGCGGGGCGGCCCAGCATGCGGCCAACGCGCTGTTTCATCTCGCGCGCGGCTTTGTTGGTGAAAGTCACGGCGAGGATTTCATTCTCGCGCACCCGATGGGTCCTGAGCAGATGGGTGATCCGCGCGGTCAGCGCCTTGGTCTTGCCCGTCCCGGCACCCGCCAGCATCAGCACCGGGCCATCCAGCCGTTCCACCGCTTCGCGCTGCGCCGGGTTGAGGTCGCTCAGATAGTCCACCGAGGCCGCAGGCATCGCCCGCGCCGACAGCGATGCGCCCTCGAAGGCGTCCATTTCGTCAAAACTGCTCATGGGTCCAAACTACGCCGGATCAGCGCCGAGGGGAAGGGTTTGTTCACGGCTTGTTCGCGCTCAATTTCATAAAATTTCGCAACCGGATGGCCCGGGCAAGGCCGCACCTTAACGATTTTTCAAAGAAAACCCCCGACCTTGTGGGCAGGAGCATATGGGGATTGGTTCGGTGGACGGTCGAAAGAAAGAAACTCTGGGGCGTGTCTTTGTACGTCTGATCACGGGCGCGGGCCTGTTGTGTGTTGTCGGGCTTGCCGGGTGGATCTCGGTCAAAGGGGCCGATCCGCTGGTCGATCGCATGATCGAGGCCGAGGTGCGGCACCGGGCCGAGGTCTGGGAAAGCCATATCTCGGTGCTGATGCCCGATTTTCAGCTTGAGTTCTCGACCGGCCAGATCAACGCGGATGAGGCCACCATCCTCAAACGGTTTCTGGGGGCGACGGATGTGTTCCGGATGCAAGTCTATGATGCGACCGGGCGCGCCATCTGGTCCTCGGCCGGACCGCACAGCCACGCGCCCGCCCTGACGGTCGACCGCCGCGACGACACGCTGAAAGGGCGTATTTTCTACGCGCTGTCGCAGCAATCCGCGCTGGAGGTGCTGCATGCCGAGACCGCCGCGCTCAGCCGGTCGGACCAGACCCGGGACGTGGCCGAGACGGTGGCCCCGGTCACCAATGGCGGGGCCTATCTGGGCGCGGTGCAGTTCTTCACCGATGTCAGCGACCTGCGGGTTGCGTTTCTGGGGCAGATCCGCCCGCTGCTGGCGCTGGTCGGTTGCCTGATGATCGGCACCATCCTGACGGTTGCGGCGGTGGTGTTTCGCAGCAACCGGCTGCAGCTGCGCGGCCTGAAAAACCGCGCGATCAAAGAGCGGGAGCTGATGGACGATCAGTTGCGGCTGGCGCGCGAGGTGCGCTTGCTGGGAGAGTTGAATGAATGGCTGCAATCCAGCCGGTCTCTGGATGAGCTCTTTGATATGGTGTCACGTTTCATGACCCATATCCTGCCCGAGGCCGAGGGCAGCGTGTATGTGTACTCGAACTCGCGCGATGTGCTGGATGGCTGTGCCAGTTGGAATGGCGGGTCGCACAAGGCGCATATCCACCCCGAGGGGTGCTGGGGCCTGCGCCGCGGGCGGACCTATGAATTCGGAGCGTCCGAGATTGATTTCGTCTGCGAACATGCCGAACCGCATGACGGGCGGCCCTATTTCTGCTTCCCCATTCTCGCCCATGGTGAAACGGTGGGCTTGCTGCATCTGCGCGCGCATGAAGGCAGCGGCACGGCGTTTCACGACAGCAAGAAGCTGGCGCGGCTGTGCGCGGAACAGATCAGCATGGCAATTGCCAATGTGCAGATGCGCGATCAGTTGCATGACCAGTCGGTGCGCGACCCGCTGACCGGGCTGTTCAACCGTCGCCACATGACCGACACGCTGCGCAAATCGATTAGCCGCAGCCAGCAGACAGGCGCCGCGCTGAGCTTGATTGCGGTGGATGTGGATCATTTCAAGAAATTCAACGACACACACGGCCATGACGCGGGCGATATGGTCCTGCGGGCGGTGGGCTCGGCACTGGAACAGGGCTGCGATCGGGATGAGATCGCCTGCCGCATCGGCGGGGAAGAGTTCATGCTGATCCTGCCCGACAACAGCCCCGACGACGCCATGACCCGCGCCGAGCAGCTGCGGCAGGCGGTCGAGGCGGTCTCGGTCCGGTATGGCGAGAAGTCGCTGCCGCGCATCACCATCTCGGTCGGGGTGGCGCACTATCCGGTGCATGGGGCGATGCCGCAGGATTTGATGCGGGCCGCGGATGATGCGCTGTATGCCGCCAAGGACAAGGGGCGCAACCAGGTTCAGGTGGCCAACGGATCGGGCCCGGAAGACCAAGCCAAGACCCATGAAAACGTGGCAACAAAGACCCGGCCTCCGGCGTCTGCCGCCTGAGACCTTGCCGAATCGCGGTGCAGGTCGGATCAATCCCCATGGACCTGCACAGTGTTTATCCCGGTATCGCAGATTTGAAGCGCCGCGCGCGGCGCAGGTTGCCTCGGTTTGTCTGGGACTACATTGACAGCGGAACCGGGGCGGAACAGGCCCGGCAACGAAATCGCGATGCGTTGGACCGGGTCGGGTTCACACCATCGATCCTGCATGGCGAACTGGATTACAGTACCAGGGTGCAGTTTTTGGGACAGGATTATCCCCTGCCCTTCGGCATTGCACCGATTGGCATGTCCGGGCTGGTCTGGCCGGATGCAGAAGGGCATCTGGCGCGCGCCGCCAAATCGTCGGGAATTCCCTATACCTTATCCACCGTCGCCAGTCAGACACCCGAGGATCTGGCCCCGCATATCGGTGAGGACGCCTGGTTTCAGCTTTATCCACCGCGAGACCCGGAGATACGCACCGACATGCTGCGCCGGGCCAAAGAGGCCGGGTTCCGCACGTTGGTTCTGACGGCGGATGTTCCCGTGGCCTCACGGCGTGAGCGGCAAACCCGTTCGGGCCTACGGCAGCCGCCCAAACTGACGCCCCGCCTGCTGGCCCAGATTGCCCTGCGCCCGGCCTGGGCCATCGGGATGGCGCAAAGCGGGGTGCCGCATATGCGCACGCTGGACAAATACATCGACAACTCGGTGGATCTGCCCCCGACGGCGCATATTGGATATCTGCTGCGTACATCTCCGGACATGGACTATGTCAAGTGGTTGCGGGACAACTGGGAGGGACCGTTCATCGTCAAAGGCGTTTTGCGCGCCGAGGAAGCCGACAGGCTGAAACAGGCTGGAATTGACGCCCTGTGGATATCGAATCACGGTGGGCGGCAATTTGACGGAGCTCCGGCAAGCATCGACGTCCTGCCCGCAATCCGCTCGGCCACGGACCTGCCCCTGATCTTCGACAGCGGCGTCGAGGGCGGGCTGGACGTTCTGCGCGCCTTTGCGCTGGGGGCGGATTTCGTCATGCTGGGCCGAGCGTTTCTGTATGGGCTTGCGGCGCTGGGGCAGCATGGGCCAGCACATGTTACAGATATCCTGCGTCAGGATATCCTCGCCAATATGGGCCAATTGGGTGTTGAAACCTTGGAAAAGATGCGCTGCCAGGACATCAGGATTGATGCTGCAGCGCAGCGTGTGTATTAAGCTTGCGCATATAAGCGGCGTTTGCGAGCGGTAACATGCCGGTTCTGCCCAGAAGAACCCTTGTACCTGCGCGTATTGTCCGCCCACCAATACGGCCAAACCAACAGGACCGGGACGAGAAATGACTGACTTCAAAAAGATCCTGATCGCCAATCGGGGCGAGATTGCCATCCGCGTCATGCGCGCCGCGAATGAGATGGGCAAACGCACCGTGGCTGTCTTTGCCGAAGAAGACAAGCTGGGGCTGCACCGATTCAAAGCAGATGAGGCTTATCGGATTGGCGAAGGAATGGGGCCGGTTGCCGCCTATCTGAGCATTGATGAAATCATCCGTGTCGCCAAGGAATGTGGCGCAGACGCGATCCATCCCGGCTATGGCCTGTTGTCAGAAAACCCCGATTTCGTGGACGCCTGTGTGCAAAACGGCATCACCTTCATTGGTCCCAAGGCCGAAACCATGCGCGCGCTGGGCGACAAGGCCAGCGCGCGGAAGGTGGCAATTGCCGCTGACGTTCCGGTCATCCCGGCGACCGAAGTTCTGGGCGATGACATGGATGCCATTCGCAAAGAAGCTGCCGAGATCGGCTATCCGCTGATGCTTAAAGCGTCCTGGGGTGGCGGTGGGCGCGGCATGCGCCCGATCCTGTCGGAAGACGAATTGGAAGAAAAAGTGCTGGAAGGCCGCCGCGAGGCCGAGGCCGCCTTTGGCAACGGCGAGGGCTATCTTGAAAAGATGATCACCCGCGCCCGCCATGTTGAGGTGCAAATTCTGGGCGACAAACATGGTGAGATTTATCACCTCTATGAACGCGACTGCTCGGTCCAGCGCCGCAATCAAAAGGTGGTTGAACGCGCCCCTGCCCCGTATCTGACCGACGAACAACGTGCCGAAATTTGCGAACTTGGCCGCCGCATCTGCGCCCATGTGAATTATGAATGCGCAGGCACCGTTGAATTCCTGATGGATATGAACTCGGGCAAATTCTACTTCATCGAGGTCAATCCCCGGGTGCAGGTGGAACATACCGTCACCGAAGAAGTCACCGGCATCGATATCGTTCAGGCGCAGATCCTGATTGCCGAAGGTAAGACCCTGGCCGAAGCCACCGGCAAAGCCAGCCAGGACGACATCCGCCTGAACGGTCATGCCCTGCAAACACGCGTGACCACCGAGGACCCGCTGAACAACTTCATCCCCGATTATGGCCGCATCACCGCCTATCGCTCGGCCACCGGCATGGGCATTCGTCTGGACGGCGGCACCGCTTATGCCGGCGGGGTAATCACCAGGTATTATGACTCGCTCCTGACCAAGGTCACCGCATGGGCTCCGACCCCAGAAAAGGCCATTGCGCGGATGGACCGCGCGCTGCGCGAATTCCGCGTGCGCGGCGTTTCCACCAACATCGCCTTTGTCGAGAATCTGCTGAAACACCCGACTTTCCTGTCGAATGAATACACGACCAAGTTCATCGACGAGACAGCAGACCTGTTCCAGTTCAAAAAACGCCGCGACCGGGGCACCAAGGTTCTGACCTATATCGCCGACATCTCGGTGAACGGGCATCCTGAAACCAAGGACCGCCCGATGCCTCGGCCGGACCTGAAAGAGGCCAAGCCCCCGGCGTTGAAGGGTGAGCCCAAAATGGGCACCCGCAACCTGCTGGAGCAGAAAGGCCCGCAGGCCGTGGCCGACTGGATGAAGGCGCAGCGGCAGTTGCTGATCACCGACACCACAATGCGGGACGGCCACCAGTCGCTGCTGGCAACCCGGATGCGGTCGATCGACATGATCAAGGTCGCGCCCAGCTATGCGGCGAACCTGCCGCAGTTGTTCAGCGTTGAATGCTGGGGCGGTGCGACCTTCGATGTGGCCTATCGCTTCCTGCAGGAATGCCCGTGGCAACGCCTGCGCGACCTGCGCGAAGGGATGCCGAACCTGATGACCCAGATGCTGCTGCGCGGGGCGAACGGTGTTGGCTATACCAACTATCCCGACAACGTAGTGCAGGAGTTTGTCCGTCAAGCGTCGCAGAATATCGATGTGTTCCGCGTCTTCGACTCGCTTAACTGGGTCGAGAACATGCGCGTGGCGATGGATGCGGTGGTCGAGAACGGTAAGATCTGTGAAGGCACCGTTTGTTACACCGGAGATATCCTCGACCCGGATCGCGCCAAGTATGACCTGAAATACTATGTCGGCATGGCGAAGGAACTGCGCGACGCAGGCGCGCATGTGTTGGGTCTCAAAGACATGGCCGGTCTGCTGAAACCGGCCTCGGCCCGTATTCTAATCCGGGCGCTGAAGGAAGAGGTCGGCCTGCCGATCCATTTCCACACCCACGACACTGCAGGCATCGCCAGCGCCACCATTCTGGCGGCCTCCGAGGCGGGTGTGGACGCGGTGGATTGCGCGATGGACAGCTTCTCGGGCAACACCAGCCAGGCAACGCTGGGCACCGTGGTCGAGGCCCTGCGCCATACCGAGCGTGACTCCGGATTGGACATCAAGGCGATCCGCGAGATCAGCGATTATTTCGAGGCCGTGCGCGGCCAGTACGCGGCGTTCGAATCCAGCCTGCAGGCCCCGGCCTCCGAGGTTTACTTGCACGAAATGCCCGGCGGCCAGTTCACCAACCTCAAGGCACAGGCGCGGTCCTTGGGGCTTGAGGAACGCTGGCACGAGGTCGCCCAGATGTATGCTGACGTGAACCAGATGTTCGGTGATATCGTCAAGGTAACACCATCGTCGAAAGTGGTCGGTGACATGGCCCTAATGATGGTCAGCCAGGGCCTGACCCGCGACGATGTTGAGAACCCAACGACGGACGTGGCCTTCCCCGACTCGGTCGTCGATATGATGCGCGGCAATCTGGGTCAGCCTCCGGGCGGCTTCCCTGACACGATCATCAAAAAGGTTCTGAAGGACGAAGCCCCCAACAACGACCGCCCCGGCAAAGACGTGCCTGCAGTTGATCTGGAGGCCACCCGCGCCGATCTGTCCAAGCAGATGGAAGGCAAAGAGGTCGATGACGAAGACCTGAACGGCTATCTGATGTACCCAAAGGTGTTCCTGGATTACATGGGCCGCCACCGGACCTACGGCCCGGTCCGAACTCTTCCAACGCGCACCTTCTTCTACGGCATGGAGCCGGGTGAAGAGATCACCGCCGAGATCGACCCGGGCAAGACGCTGGAAATCCGCTGTCAGGCCATTGGCGAGACCGATGAGAAAGGCGAAGTCAAAGTATTCTTCGAACTCAACGGCCAGCCCCGCGTGATCCGGGTGCCGAACCGTCTGGTCAAGGCGTCGACGGCGCAACGGCCCAAGGCCGAAGTTGGCAATCCCAACCATATCGGCGCGCCGATGCCCGGGGTGGTGGCCACCGTGGCCGTGACCGCCGGTCAGGAAGTACACGAGGGCGACCTGCTGCTGACCATCGAGGCGATGAAGATGGAAACCGGCATCCACGCCGAGCGTGACGCGGTGGTCAAAGCCGTCCACGTGCAGCCTGGCGGCCAGATTGACGCCAAGGACCTACTGGTCGAACTGGAGTGACCGTTCTAGTTTAATGACTGATCTGCGGGCCGTCCGAATATCGGGGCGGCCCGTTTCGTGACCAGGGAGGGAAAAATGCTGTCGATCACTCCGATCTACGCCGCGCTGCTGGCGATCATCTATGTCGGCCTCAGCGGCTGGGTCATCAATACCCGGCGTAGCCACAAGATTTCCTATGGCGATTCTGGCGATGCTGCGATGCTCAAGGCGATGCGGACCCATTCCAACTTTGCCGAATACGCGCCCTTCGCGCTGCTGCTGATCGCAATGGTCGAGTTGCAGGGGGCCAGCGGCCTGCTGGTGAACCTGCTGGGGTTGTGTCTGCTGGCCGGGCGGCTCTGCCATGCTTATGGGTTTGGCAAGACCCCTCAGGTCGTCATTCTGCGCCAGATCGGCATGGTGCTGACCTTCACAGCCATCCTGATTGCCGCCATCATCAATCTGGTGATGGCGCTCTGAACGGTTACGGCAACCGGGCGGAATATCACCCCGTTAAACGCCCGGTCACCACCGTACTCGCCGATTGCCACAACTGAACGTTGGCCTCCGGTTCTGGCACAACATGGGTCACAATCGCGGCGACGGCCATAAGAATAGCCAAGGTCGCGATTTTGAATGTCTCTTTATTTTTCACCTGTCACCTCGAACTTTTTAGCCCTGTCTAAAGGTTCAACGCAGGTCCGGCTGAATTCCGTCGCAAGAAAAGAAATTTTCCTGCAGGTGCGTTTTCCGCTTGCAGGCTTGCGTGGGACTTTATAAATCCCTCCTCACTCAACGGCGCGGGCGTAGCTCAGGGGTAGAGCATAACCTTGCCAAGGTTAGGGTCGGGCGTTCGAATCGCCTCGCCCGCTCCATTGAGAGGTCTTTGGACCGACATAAGTATCTGATGCGGGCGTAGCTCAGGGGTAGAGCATAACCTTGCCAAGGTTAGGGTCGGGCGTTCGAATCGCCTCGCCCGCTCCAGATACCAACCATTCCCGAACATGCTGGTTCTTTGCTGAGCGTTGCGCCATGTTGATTGCAACGCAGATTGCAAGGCTACGCTCATGTCGGATTATGTCATTCGCCCCCTTACCGCCGCCGAAGTGCAGCACGCCGTCGATTGGGCGGGCCGCGAGGGGTGGAACCCCGGTGTCCACGATGCCGAGTGTTTTCGCCCCACCGACCCCGATGGGTTTCTGGGCGGGTTTCTTGAGGGCGAGATGATCGCCTCGGTCTCGGCGGTGAATTATGACGATGCGTTCTCGTTTCTGGGGTTCTACATCGTCAAACCCGAGTTTCGACACCACGGCCACGGGCTTGAGATCGCAGGCCATGCGCTGGCCCATTGCAAGGGTCGGAATATGGGTCTGGACGGGGTGGTCGAGCAGCAGGATAATTATCGCAAATCCGGGTTTACCTTTGCCTATAACAACTATCGTTTTGGCGGCACAAAACGCGGGATTCTGGCCGTGCTCGGGGCGCAACCGGCGGCGCGGGTCACAGCGCTGGACGGGCTGTCAAACGATCTGGCCGCCTATGACCGGCAGATGTTCCCGGCCCCGCGCGACATCTTCCTGCGCGACTGGCTGAGCGCGCCTCGCCATGCCTCGCGCGTGTTTGCCGAGAATGGGGTTATCAAAGGTTATGCGACCCTGCGCCCCTGTCAGAGCGGGTACAAGGTCGGGCCGTTATTTGCGGATAACGCCGAGATTGCGCAGACCCTGCTGGCCTCGATGCTACAAGCCATACCCGACGATCACGCCGCGCATGACGTGTTCATCGACATGCCGCAGCCCAACGCCGCCGCCTTTGCGCTGGCGGATGCGCTGGGGCTTGAGAAGGTATTTGAAACTGCGCGGATGTATTCGGATCATCAGCCGGATATCGATCTGGACCGGATTTTCGGTGTGACGACGTTTGAGCTGGGCTAGAACGCCTTGAAGGTCATCGTGGTCAGGGATCGTTCGATATCCGGAATCACCAGCAGGTTTTCGTTGATGTAATGGCCCACATCCTCGGTCTCGGGGATGTAGAGTTTCAGCAGCAGGTCATATTCGCCGCTGGTGGAGTAAAGCTCGGAATGAATCTCGCGCAGGGCGATGTCTTCGGCCACCTTGTAGGTAGAGCCGGGTTTGCAGCGGATCTGGATGAAAACGCAGGTGGACATGGGCCGGACCTTGTTGATTTGAGTTGCCCGCAGGCTGGCACGGGGCGGGCGCAGGTGCAATCCCCTGCAACAGTTTTCGGCGAAGGCTGAAAGCGGTCTGGATAGGCCGCCCGTCCGCGTCTATAAGCGCCCCTGTAGCAAAAGGAATTCGCCCATGCGCAGCGCTCAGATCAGCCGTCAGACCGCCGAGACCGAGATCTCGGTTCAGGTCAATCTGGACGGCACCGGCCAGTATGACAACCAGACCGGCGTCGGGTTCTTTGACCACATGCTGGACCAGTTGGCGCGGCACTCGCTGATCGACATGACGATCCGGGCCAAGGGCGATTATCACATCGACGATCACCACACGGTCGAGGATACCGGCATCGCGCTGGGTCAGGCTTTGACGCAGGCTTTGGGCGACAAGAAGGGTATTCGCCGTTATGGGGAGTGTCACCTGCCGATGGATGACGCGCAGGTGCGGTGCGCGCTGGACCTGTCGGGGCGTCCGTTTCTGATCTGGAATGTGGACCTGCCGACGCAGAAGATCGGTAGTTTCGATACCGAACTGGTGCGCGAATTCTTTCAGGCGCTGACGACCCATGGCGGCATCACTCTGCATATCGACCAGTTGCACGGCTTCAACAGCCACCACATCGCCGAGGCCGCCTTCAAGGCCGTCGCCCGCGCCTTGCGCGACGCGGTCGAGACCGATCCGCGCAAGGCGGATGCGATTCCGTCGACCAAGGGCGCGTTGTAGGTTGTTGGCGTGAGGGGCGCTGCCCCTCTTGGCCTTCGGCCAATTCACCCCGCCGTATTTAGAACAAGAAGAAGAACTGGGCCGTACCATGCTGACTGCGATCATTGATTATGAGTCGGGCAATCTGCACTCGGCAGAAAAGGCGTTTCAGCGCATGGCGCTTGAGGTCGATGCGGGCGAGGTTGTCGTGACCTCGGACGCTGATGTCGTGGCGCGGGCGGACCGTTTGGTGCTGCCCGGTGACGGGGCGTTTCCGGCCTGTGAAACCGAGTTGCGGGGCCACAAGGGCATCTATGACGCGATGGTCGAGGCGGTTGAACAGAAGGGCCGTCCGTTTTTGGGCATCTGCGTGGGGATGCAGTTGATGGCCTCGAAAGGTCATGAATACCGCGAAACCGACGGGTTGGGCTGGGTTGCCGGGGACGTGGTTCGGATCGAGCCTTCGGATACGGCGCTGAAGGTGCCGCATATGGGCTGGAACGATCTGGTTCTGGAATGCGAGCATCCGGTGTTCAAAGGGGTGAAATCAGGCGATCACGCCTATTTCGTGCACTCCTACCATTTTCGTGTCACCGATCCGGCGCAGCGGCTGGCTTATGTCGACTATGGGCAAGAGGTCACGGCCGTGGTCGGCCGCGACACGATGGTTGGGATGCAGTTCCATCCTGAGAAAAGTCAGGATGTGGGCCTGCGGATGATCGGGAACTTCCTGACCTGGGCCCCCTGAGCGGTTACTGAATTCGCGTCCAGGTTTGCCCTTTGCAGATCAGACCACCCGCGACACAGCCCTTGACGGTCAGTTTGTTCTGGCCGTCCAGCGTCATTTTTGACGTGTAGGTCTTGTCGTTGTCCGGGTTCCATATCTTGCCATTGTCATAGGTCCCGTCGCCTTCGGGAATCATGTCCCAGATGAGTTGCTTGCCCAAATTGGGGTAATCCAGCACCTCATTGCCATCCTTGTCAAAGGCAGTGTCGATGGTGCCACAGATTGCGCTGCCGCATTCCGAGATGGTTACGTGTACAAATCCACCCGAGTCGCCCGGCCCGACTTTCCAAAGGCCATCCACCGGATCATCCGCAAAAGCTGCAGTGGCCATCGCGGCAAACGCTGCGGCAAGAGTAAAAGTCTTCATAGTTTTCTCCCTGTATTTCCGATCAGTCTGGCCTGCGGCTGGGCACCGGGCAAGCCTGACCCTGCGTCGCGTTGCGCCCCTGCCCCGCCTGTGCGATATCGCTGGCGTGTAACTGTGATATAGGGCCGCCCCACATGATCCTCTACCCCGCTATCGATCTGAAAGACGGCAACGCCGTGCGCCTGCTGCGTGGCGAAATGGACAAGGCCACGGTCTTTAACGAAGACCCGGCGGCGCAGGCCCGCGCCTTTGTCGAGGCGGGGTGCGCGTGGCTGCATCTGGTCGATCTGAACGGGGCCTTTGCGGGGGAGCCGGTCAATGCAGCACCCGTTGAGGCAATATTGAAAGCCTGCGACGTGCCTGCACAACTGGGTGGCGGCATCCGCGATATGGCCACGATCGAAACCTGGATCGACAAGGGTCTGGCCCGGGTCATTCTGGGCACTGTCGCGGTCGAGAACCCCGATCTGGTGCGCGAAGCGGCGCGCGAATTCCCCGGCAAGGTCGCCGTCGGCATCGACGCCCGCAACGGCATGGTCGCCACCAAGGGCTGGGCCGAGGAAACCGATGTGCAAGTCACCGATCTGGCACGCAGCTTCGAGGACGCAGGCGTCGCGGCGATCATCTACACTGATATCAACCGCGACGGCGCGATGCAGGGCCCGAATATCGAGGCCACGGCGGCGCTGGCGCAGGCGGTCTCGATCCCGGTGATCGCATCGGGGGGCGTTAGTTCGCTGGACGACCTGATCGCCCTGCGCGATTGCGGCGTCGCGCTGGACGGCGCGATATCAGGCCGCGCGCTGTATGACGGCGCGATTGACCTGGCTGAGGCCATTCGCGCCCTGAGCTGAGTTACTGCGCGGCAGCACCGGTCAGTTTCGCCAAAGCACCGCGCATTTTCTCGATGACAGGGGATTTCTCGACCTCGTCAAGCTCATCCATCGTCTCTTTCGGGTCTTCATAGGCCAGCCAGACCTGACCATCGGCGTCCTGATAGGCCTGCACTTTCAGCGGCAAGAACAGCCCGGCGCGCGGGTCGATCTGCATCGCTGGCGTGCCCAGAGCCGGGTTGCCGAAGATCAGCACCTGATTGGGCGGGATCGGCGTGCCGACCTTTTCGGCGCCCGCCGCGTGGTCGATGCGGGCAAAGACGGTGGCGCCTGCATTGCCAACGGCAGCTTCCAGCGCGTCCAGCGCTTCGGCCACGGATTTGTTTGTCTGGACCTTGATGATGTCGTCAGCCATGGCGGACAGGGTGCCTCCGATTGTGAAGAGTGATGCCAGCAGAAGATGTCGCATAACAGAATTCCTTTTCGTGAATTTCACCTCTAATTTCCATGGCTTCGCGGCAGATCACAATCACAAGTCTGGCATCGGCGGGGCTTTGCCGGTAGAGGTGCCCCCGAGCAAAGGACACATCATGCTGAAAACCCGCATCATTCCCTGTCTGGATGTCGCCGATGGCCGCGTGGTCAAGGGCGTCAATTTCGTCGGCCTGCGCGATGCGGGTGATCCGGTGGAATCGGCCAAGGCCTATGACGCCGCCGGCGCGGATGAGATCTGTTTTCTGGACATCCACGCCACGCATGAGAACCGGGGCACGATGTTCGATGTGGTGCAGAGGACGGCGGAACAGTGTTTCGTGCCCCTGACCGTGGGCGGTGGCGTGCGCACCAAGGATGACGTGCGTGCCCTGCTGCTGGCAGGGGCGGATAAGGTCAGCTTTAACTCGGCCGCCGTGGCTAACCCGGATGTGATCGCTGAGGCCGCAGACCAGTTCGGCAGCCAGTGCATCGTCTGCGCCATCGACGCCAAAACCGTCAGCCCCGGCAAGTGGGAGATTTTCACCCATGGTGGTCGCAAACCGACCGGCATTGATGCGGTGGAGTTCGCCCGGACCGTTGTGGCCAAGGGTGCGGGGGAAATCCTGCTGACGTCGATGGACCGGGATGGGACCAAGGCGGGGTTCAACCTGCCGTTGACGCGCGCGATCAGCGATGCGGTGGACGTGCCGGTGATTGCCTCGGGCGGCGTCGGCACTCTGGACCATCTGGTCGAGGGCGTGACCAAGGGCGGGGCGAGCGCGGTGCTGGCGGCCTCGATCTTCCATTTCGGCGAATACACCATCCGCGAGGCCAAGGAACACATGGCCGCCGCAGGCGTTCCTATGAGGCTGACATGAGCATTCTGCACGATCTGGCCGCAACGATCGAGGCCCGCAAAGGGGCCGACCCTGACAGCAGCTGGACCGCCAAGCTGCTGGCCAAGGGCCCCGAAAAATGCGCCGAGAAATTCGGGGAAGAGGCGATCGAGGCCATCATCGAAGCTGTCAAAGGCGATCGGGAAAAGCTGACCGCCGAGGCGGCGGATGTACTGTATCACCTTCTGGTCATGCTGGCCGCACGGGATGTGGCGCTGGATGATGTGCTGAGTGACCTGGCCCGCCGTCAGGGCACCAGCGGCATTGCTGAAAAGGCGGCGCGGCCCAAAGGGTAAGCGGGTTTCGTGCGGTGGCATGGCCCGCTATAGTCCGGGCTCGGGATGTCTAAGGCAAAGGGCGCGCGCATGATCAGAGCTTTGGTGTTTGCAGCCGCGCTTGCCACCCTCGCCGCCTGCGCCACGCCGCCGCCATCCACGGTGGATGAGGTGCAGCGTCTGGCGGCGGAAATCCAAAGCCTCGGGCCGGATATTGATCCTGCCGAGGCGAACCGGGCCGCGCGCATCGCCTATGCCTATACCGCGCAACTGGCGCAGGAATACGAAATTACCGACCCGCCGCTGATCCACAATGCCAAGGTCAACAAGGGCCTGCGGCCGCGCGGCCTGTGCTGGCATTGGGCCGAGGATATTGAGCGGCGACTTAAACAGGAAAACTTCGACACGCTGACCCTGCACCGGGCTATCGCCAACGCGGACAACCCGTTCCGCATCGACCACAGCACTGCCATCATCAGTCGCAAGGGCGACTCGATGTACGAAGGCGTGGTACTGGACCCATGGCGCTATGGTGGGGTTTTGCACTGGTCTCCGCTGGCCGAAGATACGCGGTACGACTGGGTGCCGCGCGACGTTGTTCTGGAAAAGCGCCGTAAGGAACAGGTAGCGCGGCTGAAGCCTTACGAGGGTTAAGTCTGCAGCTTTGAGGATATGATCCCGGTGCTGAACCCGCCCATCCGCAACTCTCCGGACAGGCGCTGATACTCGATTTTGGGACACCGGTTCATGACCACATCGACACCCCGCGCCTGCGCCGTGGCAGCCGCCGCTTCATGTTCGACACCGATTTGCATCCAGATCGTCTGCAAGTTGGGAAAGGCCTGCAACGCCTCATCGACAATTGGTGGAACAGCCTCGGACCGGCGGAAGATATCCACCATATCCACCGGCTCGTTAATCGCGGACAGGCTTTCGCGAACAGTCTGACCAAACAGGACTTTGCCCGCATGACCGGGATTGACAGGAATGACCGTGAACCCTTTCAGAGACAGATACCGCGCCACGTAGTAGCTGGGCCGCACCGGGTTCATCGACACGCCGACTACCGCTACGGTTTTGGTGCGCGTCAGGATGGTTTTCAGGAACTCGTCGGAATACTCAGGCATGGCCGCATCCTAAGCACTGTCCCGAAAAGAAAAAAGCGCCCAAGATACCTTGGGCGCCAGTTGTTGGAACGAGGGACAGTGAAATGACCCGCGGCAGTTCCGTTCCGCGGTCACTGTGACATTTAGGCATAATTTGGACGAAAAAAAGAGGGGATGCGCATTTTTGTGATGACAAGTCACGAAAAGCGGAGATTCGCCTACTCGGCATACAGGGCCGACGGCCAGTTTTCCTCGGCCATGTGGATGTATGCGGCGCGATCGTCCTGCCACATCTGCTCGATCTCGGGCGAATGCGTCAGGTACAAGCGCCCGTCCACAACCTGCCACGCCTGCGGGTCGGTGCTTTTGAGCATCCCATAGGCCATGGCGTAGGAACAGTACCCGCCGAACTGAGGCGCAAAGGCGCGCGGGTTGCCCTCAAACAACTCCCGGTTTTCCTGCGACGCGAAATGCCATTCGGCCCCTTTCCACGTCACCGCAATTTCGGGCTGCCCCCGGACCGGAGTATTGCCGTTGAAATAGGACACAGGATCGTACCCGTCCATCGCGGCCCCTTCGGACGCGAAATAAACAGGGACATCCTGCGTAAAGGCCGCAGAACCAAGGAAAAGGGCGAATAGCGCGCCGGAAAGAGAACGTCGGGTCATCATAACAAGTTCAGAATCACGATATCAGGCCAACAAACTGCAACTTTTTAGGCTGCATTAAACCCCCGTTAACAGGGTTGTGAACGCTTTTTGACCCCGCCCGATTCTGTTCAGTCAAAGATATCTTCAACCACGTCCCAGGCTTCCTCCATCGCGCGCGACCAGAGGCTTTTCTTCTTCTTTTTCTTCTTGGGTTTTGGCCTTTTCAGCCCAACGCCTTCCACATATTGCGGGCGTTCAGCCACCTTTTTCCGGGGCAGCATCTTCAGGTCATGCAAGGGCGCGCCGCAATTGGAA
The DNA here is from genome assembly GCF_056533855.1 of Ruegeria sp. F11. Classification (NCBI taxonomy): domain Bacteria; kingdom Pseudomonadati; phylum Pseudomonadota; class Alphaproteobacteria; order Rhodobacterales; family Roseobacteraceae; genus Ruegeria; species Ruegeria sp. F11. Next base: position 78,870 of record NZ_JBQFOW010000005.1, read on the forward strand.
CAGCTTAGCTCGTGCCGTTCCCTGCCTTTCAGAACCAGCGCGGTGCGGGTCCCGCAATAACAGCAGGTGGCGATTTTCTTGGGGCTGGGAATGGCGACCTCCTGTTACCTGTGACGGGATGCATATAGGGCGATTGCCGCCGCGTTTGAGACGTTCAGCGACCCGAACCCCCCGGCTGCGTCAATTTTCACCAGATGATCCACGGTTTCTTTGGTCTTCTGCCGCAACCCAGGCCCCTCCGCCCCCAGCACCAGAGCCACCGGGCGGTCGCGCTGGTCGCCCAGAGTGGTTTCGATGGTCTCATCGGCCTCACCATCAAGTCCGAGGACCAAGAAACCCATGTTCTGAAGTTCGACAATGGCATCCGCCAGATTGCGCACCCGCAGATACGGCTGACGTTCCAACGCGCCGCTCGCGGTTTTGGCCAGTGCTCCGGTTTCGGGCGCCGAGTGGTGACGGGTCCCGATCACGGCACTGGCCCCTAACACCTCGGCCGAGCGCAGAATCGCCCCGACGTTATGCGGATCGGTCACCCGGTCCAGCAGAATGACCCGAGGGTGTTCGCGCCCGATGCAATTCTCGGCCAGCCCACCCCAGTCCAACGGCTTGACCTCAAGCGCGGCCCCCTGATGGACTGAGCCCGGATCGATCGGAGCGGTGAATTTGCGCGGATCGACCATTTCCGCTTCAATCCCCGCAAAATCAATGGCATCAGCCAGTTTATCCCGCGCATTGCGGGTCACGATCAGGCGCAATTTCTGCCGTTTCGGGTTCATCAACGCGTCGCGCACGGCGTGGAGACCGAACAGCCAGACGGTCTCTGCTGCTGCAGCTTTGCGCGCCTGTTCCTTCTCGACGACCCACTTGGGTTTCTTCATTTCAGGGCCTCCGGGCCGGGAATTCGGTTTCCTACGTCAAAGCGGAATTTTCCTGTTGACGCTCCTTTGGTGCGCTAGTAATCACGCCTCCACGTCAGGTGCAACGCCTGACAGTGGGCGACAGGCCGCAAGGTGTGGCAGGGGACTGTAACTCCCTCGCGGAGACGCACGCCTGGTTCGATTCCAGGGTCGCCCACCATTCTTCACGCAGCTTCGATACAAGAATGTGGTTTTATGGCGGCCGCATTCGCATTCGGCTGCGTCAAAGCACGCTGCCTACCGCTCGGTGATGCGTTGGAAGATACCGCCTGTGCGATCAATCAAGTGCGTGCGCGGCCTGCGCAAGAGGGTTAAGGCCGGTCCGTCAGCGCGCCTGTTGCAGGTATCTTGCGATCACCGCGCGACATCCATCCCGCCAAATCTCAGGCAGCCACGTCGCGAATGCCTTGGCAAAACGGGCGTCGCTTTCCAAATCACCATACAGGTTTGTTCCGCGCATCCAGGCCTGCGGGTCCTGTCTGGCGGCCTGCGCTGCAGCCTGCAAATCGGCCCACATCGGATCGTTGGGCGCGATCTCTGTTCCGTCCTCTCGCACCCCGGCGCACATTCGGGCCCAGAGCGCTTCGGCCAGGGCCAGACCGGTGACGCAGGTCCCGGCCGCCAGCCCGTCGCGCAGCGATGGCAGCAGGAAACCCGGGTGGCGGGCCGAGCCGTCAAAGGCGACGCGGCGGGTTGTGTCGTGAATGGCCGTGTTCGCAAAGCGGCGTTCGACCAGTTTCAGATATTCTGACGGAGGCATACCCGGAACCGCCTGAACATACGGCGCGATTTCGTCGATCTGAACCTTGCGGAAGAACCCTGCGATTCCAGTATCCTGCACGCAAGCCGCAATGGTAGGAACGCCCAGAACCTCCCCCACATTGGCCAAAAGCTGATGGCCGCCATTCAGAATGCGCAGCTTCATCGCCTCATAGGCGTGGACGGAGTTCGTTACCGTAACGCCGACCGCTTCCAAAGGGGGCCGCCCGGCGCAGAAATCGTCCTCGATGACCCATTGGCGGAAATTCTCATGCGTGACCGGTACCAGATCATCGACACCCAGATCCCGGCATTGGGCAAAGACCTGATCCGTGGTGGCGGGCACGATGCAGTCCACCATCGAGTTCGGAAAGGCCCCGTTTTCCTCGATCCAATCGGCGAGACCGGGGTCCGACAGCCGGGCGAGGCCCAGAACGCATTTGCGCAGGATCGCCCCGTTGCCCTGCAGGTTGTCGCAGCTCATTGCGGTGAAGGGCGGCAGACCCTCAGAGCGGCGCAGCGTCAGAGCCGCCACGATGGCCCCGAACACCGTTTTGGGCTGTCGGGGGTTTTGCGCGTCATGGCGGATGTCTTCGTGATCGCTGTCAAATTCGCCTGAATTCGCGTCCAGATAATAGCCGCCCTCGGTCACGGTAAGCGACACGATCCGGATGGCCGGATCGGACATCTGGCGGATCAGGGTGTCGTTTCCGGCCTCAATCGGCAGATAGTCGATCATCGGCCCGGTGACTTCCGCCGATATGCCCGCCGGGTCCAGTTCGATCAGCGTGGTCAGGCAGTCCTGCCGGATCAACTTGTCCCGCATCCCGGCGTCATAAGCGCGCACGCCCGCGCCAATGATGGCCCAGTCCTGCGCCCTGCCTTGCTGCATCAACTGATGGATGTACCAGGCCTGATGGGCACGGTGGAAGTTGCCCAGACCGATGTGGACGATGCCCGGCGTCAGATCCTCGCGCCGGTAGCGCGGCGTTTTGACGGTCGCAGGCAGTTCGGACAACTGGCTGCGCCCTAGCCTGATCGGAGTATGTACGTGCGCCGCCGGTGTCATCAGCTCATCCAGTTTCCGCCATCGACATTATAGGTCTGGGCGACGATGTAACGGGCCTCATCCGATGCCAGAAACACAGCCATCCCGGTCAGGTCGTCCGCGCGCCCCATCCGGCCATAGGGCACCGCCGCGCCAACTTCGCGCTTTTTCTGCCCCGGCTGCTTGCCCTCGTGTTTTGCAAAGAACGCATCGACGCCATCCCAATGCTCGCCATCCACAACGCCCGGAGCGATGGCGTTCACGTTGATCCCCTGCCCAATCAGGTTCAAGCCCGCCGATTGCGTCAGCGAGATTACAGCCGCCTTACTGGCGCAGTAGACTGCCACCAAGGACTCCCCCCGCCGCCCCGCCTGCGAGGCCATGTTGATGATGCGCCCTTTGACATCGTGGTCGATCATGTGCCGCGCGACCGCTTGCAGCGTGAACAGCGTGCCCGCGACATTGATGTCGAAAACGCGCCGATAATCGGCGCGGTCGATTTCCACAATCGGCGCGGCTGTGAAGATCGCCGCGTTGTTGATCAGAATTTCGATGGGCCCAAATGCAGCAGCCGTTTGCGCGACCGCCTTGTCGATGCTGTCTTGATCGGTCACGTCCATCTCGACGGCCAAGGCGGCCTCGCCGATTTCAGCAGCCGCCTGTTGCGCCCGGTCGATGTCGACATCACCAAGCGCCACCCGCGCACCTTCGGCAACGTAAGCTTTGGCAAAAGCCAGCCCGATGCCGCGCGCGGCACCTGTGATAAGGGCGGTTTTGCCGGCCAACCGTTTCATTCGATCCTCAGCCCTTGCGCATCAAACCGGTGGATGACGTCCGCGCGCGGGGTCAGGTGAATGCGATCTCCGTGGCGGAAACCGACCTCGCCATCGGCCCTTACCGTGATGGTTTCGGCCAGACCGGTTTCGTGGACGTGGAAGAAGGTGTCAGACCCCAGATGCTCAGAGACGCTGACAACCCCGGACCACTCGCCCTCGCTTTCGGAGACGCCGATGTGCTCGGGGCGAATGCCGATGGTATGCGCGCCGTGTTTTGCGGCCTCTTCGCCCTCGATAAAGTTCATCTTTGGCGAGCCGATGAAGCCCGCGACGAACAGGTTGCGTGGGGTGCGATATAGCTCAAGCGGGCTGCCGACCTGCTCGATCACACCGGCCTGCAGGACGACGATCTTGTCGGCCATGGTCATCGCCTCGACCTGATCGTGTGTCACGTAGATCATCGTGGTTTCAAGACGTTCGTGCAATTCGCTGATCTCAAGCCGCATGCCCACGCGCAGCGCGGCGTCGAGGTTCGAAAGAGGCTCGTCAAACAGGAATGCCGCTGGTTCGCGAACGATGGCGCGGCCAATGGCAACGCGCTGGCGTTGACCGCCCGACAATTGGCCGGGGCGGCGGTCCAGATAGTCGGACAGGTTCAAGACACTGGCCGCCCCTTCGACGCGCTTATCGATCTCGGCCTGATCCAGCTTGGCCATGCGCAGCGGAAAGGCGATGTTCTTACGGACAGACATGTGCGGATACAAGGCGTAGGACTGGAACACCATCGCCAGCCCCCGCTTGGCAGGTGGTACGTCGGTGGCGTCCGAGCCGTCAATGTCGATGGAGCCCGAGGTGATATCCTCCAACCCCGCAATCAGGCGCAGAAGCGTGGATTTACCGCAGCCCGAGGGGCCGACGAAGACGGTAAACTCGCCATCTTCGATGGTCAGATCCAGAGGGGGAATGACCTGTACGTCGCCGAAGCTTTTGGTCACGGACTTGAGTTGAATGCGTCCCATGTGTCGTGTTCCTTATTTCACAGCGCCGAAGGTCAGGCCGCGGACAAGTTGTTTCTGGCTGAACCAGCCAAGGATCAGGATTGGCGCAATCGCCATGGTCGAGGCCGCGCTGAGCTTGGCAAAGAACAGGCCCTCGGGGCTGGAATAGCTGGCGATGAAGGCGGTCAGCGGGGCCGCATCGACGGCGGTCAGGTTGAGGGTCCAGAACGCCTCGTTCCACGCCAGGATGAAGTTCAGCAGCACAGTCGAGGCGATGCCGGGGATGGCCATGGGCGTCAGGACATAGAGGATTTCCTCTTTCAACGTCGCCCCGTCCATCCGAGCGGCTTCAAGGATTTCTCCCGGAATTTCGCGGAAATAGGTGTAGAGCATCCAGACGATGATCGGCAGGTTGATAAGCATCAGTACCACGACCAGCCCCCCGCGCGTGTCAAGCAGACCCAGACGGATGAACAACAGATAGATCGGATACAGCACGCCGACCGCAGGCAACATCTTGGTGGACAGCATCCACAGCAGAATGTCCTTGGTGCGTTTCGAGGGCACAAAGGCCATCGCCCATGCGGCGGGCACCGCGATAATCACCCCCAGAATGGTCGAGCCGCCTGCGATGATGACCGAGTTCCACAGGAACCGCATATAGTCCGAACGTTCCTGCACGATGGCGTAGTTCTCAAGCGTCCAGTCGAAATTCAGGAACAGCGGCGGGCTCGCGATCGCCTGCGCCTCGGTCTTGAAGCTGGTCAGGATGGTCCAGAGGATCGGAAAGAAGATCAGCAGACCGATACCCCAGGCAATGGCGGTGTTGATCGTTTTACGTTGTGTTGTGACGGCGCGGGCCATGATCGTTACCTCCTCACGCGTCCAGGTTTTTGCCGACGATGCGCATCAGGAAGATCGCAACGATATTGGCAAGGATGATGGCATAGACACCTCCGGCTGATCCCAGGCCGACATTCTGGCTTTCCAGCACGCGCTGGAAGATCAGGTAGGTGAGTGTGCGGGTGCCGAACGCGCCGCCGGTGGTCACGAAAATCTCGGCGAAGATCGACAAAAGGAAGATTGTTTGGATCAGGATCACGATGGTGATCGCGCGGCTCAGATGCGGCAGGACGATGTGATAGAAGCGTTTCAGAACCGGCGCACCGTCCATTTCCGCCGCTTCCAACTGTTCGCTGTCCAGCGACTGAATAGCCGTCAGCAGGATCAGCGTCGCAAAGGGCAGCCACTGCCATGAGACGATCATGATGATCGAGGTCATGGATGCCTCAGAGAGCCATGAGATCGGCTCGGCCCCGAAGAAGCGCCAGAGATGGGCCAGCAGGCCATTCACCGGGTCCATGAACATGTTCTTCCAGACCAGCGCGGATACGGTCGGCATCACGAAGAAGGGGGCGATAACAAGGATACGGACAACGCCCTGCCCCCACATCGGCTGATCCAGCAGCATGGCCAGCAGGACGCCCAGAACCACAGTGATCACCAGCACGCCGCCAACGATCATCAGCGTCGCCTGCACCGCAGGCCAGAACGAACTGGACGAGACAAACCGGACGTAGTTGTCAAACCCGACCCAGCCCAGATCACCACCGCGCAACGGCAGATACTTCTTGAAGGAAAAATACAGCGTCATCGTCAGCGGCACGAGCATCCAGCCCAGAAGCAGTACAACTGCAGGTGCCATCATCAGGCGCGCAACGGATCGGGAATGTTGAGTAGCCATGAGACAAGACCTCTCTGTTCAGGCACATACAAGCCTGCGAGAAAAATGCGCGTTGTGGAAGTGGGGAGCGGGGGACAGAAACCTGTCCACCCGCGTGGGAGGATGCCTCAGTACCCTGCGGCTTCCATCTCTTCAGCGGTGAAGGCCTGCGCTTTTTCCAGCGCCTCTTCCACCGTTTGCTGTCCGGCGTAGACCGCCGAGAACTCTTGGCTCACTTGCGTGGCGATACCTGCAAATTCCGGGATCGCGACAAACTGGATGCCAACATAGGGCGTCGGTTGTGCGCAGCAGTTATCCGGATCGGCTGCAAGGATCGAATCCAGCGTTTTCTGGGCGAACGGCACCTTCTGGTATTCGGGGTTCTCATACAGCGATGTCCGCGCACCCGGAGGCACATTGGCCCAACCTTCGTTTTCAGCCACCAGTTCTATGTAATCCTTGGACGTGGCCCATTCGATGAACTGCTTGGCGGCGTCCTCTTGCTGCGTGCCTGCCGGGATGGCCAGCGCCCATGCCCAAAGCCAGTTGGCGCGCTTGTCAACACCTTCGGAATTTGGTGCGAGGGCAAAGCCAACCTGATCAGCCACGGTCGAGTCATCAGGGTTTGTCACAAAAGACGCTGCAACAGTGGCGTCGATCCACATGCCACACTTGCCCTGCTGGAACAACGACAGGTTTTCGTTGAAGCCGTTTGTGGCATATCCCGCCGGGCCAGACTCATTCATCATATCGACAAAGAAGGTCAATGCCTCTTTCCATTGGGGTTGATCGAACTGAGGCTTCCAGTCTTCGTCGAACCAGCGTGCACCAAACGAGTTTCCGGTCACGGTGATGAAGGCGCCGCCCTCACCCCAACCAGCCTTGCCGCGCAGACAGATGCCGTTGATGTCGTTGTCGCGATCGGTCATTGCCGCCGCCGCTTCCCGGATGAACTGCCATGTCGGAGCATCTGGCATTTCAAGGCCAGCCTTTTCCATCAGGTCGGTGCGATACATCACCATCGAGCTTTCGCCGTAAAATGGGGCGGCATAAAGCGTGCCGTCATTGCTGAGGCCGTTGCGCATCGCAGGCAGGATGCCGTCCACGTCATATTCGGCGGACATACCTTCCAGCGGCACCAGCCAGCCATTCGCGCCCCAGATCGGCGTTTCGTACATGCCGATGGTCATGATGTCGAACTGGCCACCCTTGGTGGTGATGTCGGTGGTCACGCGCTGACGCAGCACGTTTTCTTCCAGCGTCACCCATTCGACGTCGATCCCGGTCGCCTCGGTGAATTTGTCGGAATAGCCCTGCATCCGGATCATATCGCCGTTGTTCACGGTGGCGATTGTGATGGATTGCGCGTGGGCCGCTGCCGTTGCGACGAAAGTCAGCGCTGTCGCCGCACGAAGTGCGTTCTTCAGATACATCCCTGTCCTCCCTGAGCTTGGATGCTGTACAGGAAGGGTAGACCGGAACTTGTCGCGGCGTCAATAAAAACTTTACGCGCGTTAAATTTTGGCTAAGCCGACTCCCGCAAAACCAGCCGGGCCGGAAACAGAGTCTCCGCCCTCTCGTCGAATTTCCCCCCGCTTTCAATGAGTTCGAACAGGGTTTCAACACTGCGTCCGGCCACATTGTCGTAGTCATGCGCGGCGGTGGTCAGGGACGGGCAGGTGAATTTCGCGAACGGATGATCGTCATTCGAGGCGACACGCAGCGAGCAATCCTTCTTTCTGCCGACCCGAATCCCCTGCTCGTAACAGGCGGCAAGGAACCCGATCGCCAGGCGATCATTGCTGCACAGAACGGAATCCGTCCTAAGGTCGCCCGCCTCCAGCACTTTTGCCGCGCCCCGACGACCGATCTCTTCAAAGGCCCAGCCCTCGCCGTCGATCTTGATCACATGCGGCTCAAACCCGAGGCGTTGCATCACGTCGACGTAGGCCTTGCGCCGCTTGTTGGCGTTGGGATTCGCCGGGGTGCGCATTTCAAAAAACGACGGCGGTTCACCAGTTCGGGTCATGTATTCCACAGTCTGCGAGACAAAGCTGAAATTGTCCGACCCGACAAACGCCGCCCCCAGCCCATCAAGGTTGCTGTCAAACAGAACGGTTGGCACGTTGTCACAAAACTTCTCGATTTGCGCCCGGTCCGAGGCCCGGCCCAAAGGCGCAAGCAGCACGCCCGCGGGTTTCAGCGACCGAAGGCTGTCGAGGATTTCGTTCTCAAGCTTCTGCTCGCCATGGGAACTGAACAGCGACGGGCGATACCCCGCAGCGATACAGCTTTGCTCCAGATACCGGGCGATCTCGGCAAAGAAGGGATCGGCCAGGTAGGGCACCAAGATGCCGATATTCTTGGTCAGTTTTCTGTTCTGATTGATGGCATAGATGTTCGGGCGATAGTCAAAGCGTTCCAACGCTTCCTCGATCCGCGCCCGTGTCGTCGCCCGCACGCTGTCGGGGTCGTGGAAGTATTTCGACACGGTCGGGCGGGATATTCCGCTGACCGCCGCAAATTCTTCCATGTTCTTTATCTTGGTCATCGTCCTCAGTACCGCGGCGATCTTGCCCTAATTTTACATAATCTTTGCGCGCGGCAAAAATCAATAGAGGGCAGGATGCCACCCATCAACTTTGAGAGATGGATTTCGACAGGGTGGAACGCGCCCGAACAGGTTTCCCGTCAGCGTCTCAGGCCGCCTGCGTGCGTTCCACGGCAATACGGTTGAACCATTCCGTGATGGTCTTCCGATCCGAAGCAAGCAACTCGGCTTCACCGCAAGTGAACTCTTGAAACTTATCGAGGTTCAGCCCGTTCACACCGACCAGAACAGGAATATCCCGTGCCAGTGCATCAGCGATGACAGGACGGAAACCGCGCCCGTCGGCCTCATGCTTGCCAAACTTATTGATGATGAGCAGTTGCGGCCCATCGTCCAGCGAGGCGGTGACATAACCCACCGCTTGTTCCAGCGCCGCAGGGTCCAGACGGCAGCCGCGCGATTGGGTGCCCAGAGATTGGGAAATACGGATCGTCTCACCCTCGGGCAACACCCGGACATCCATGTCGCATTTGGTGCTGTCAACGCATTCAGTGTTGGTTTGCACCACTCCGGCAAGTTTGGCACCGGAATTCTGCAAATCTTTGGCAACCGCGCTGAGCAAAAGGTCAGTCGCGCCGCGATCGGTTGTTGTGACATAGGCCAGGTACATTCAGAGACCCCATAATAAAGTGTGACATTCCAGATAGCACGCCAGGACCCGCCCGACCACTCCCCTGCTTATGGCAAGGGGGAAAGACCGATCACAGGTGCGTGCAGGTGAAGAAGAACCGCATAGGCGGCGATGGCGGTCAGCCACACCCAGAGGTGCGGCCACGGGCGGGACGCGCGCAAGGACAGGCGCGCGGTATTGCGGGACAGGCGATGCCATTCTGACCCCATCTGCCGCGCCGTGCGGCGATCGATCAGGGCCATGCCCATCGCCGCGAAACCGGCAAACAGGCCAAACAGGATGACATGCGATAGGCTGCCATTGGCCAGCAGGTGGGCAATGGCCCAGAGCATCAGCGCCGCAAGGATCGGATGGCGGGTGGTGCGCAGGATGCCGGGGTTTTCGGGGTCGAAGGCGCGATGCCCCAGCCCTCCGAAGGAAAACGGGTTCTGGATCGACAGGCCTGCGATGGCCAGCCAGCAGACGACGGGCATGATCAGCAGCGGGGCCCAGCGAAAGAGGGTCAGCGGCGGAATGACCTCGACATAAGGCGCGTTGGCAGCGGCGATGATCAGCCAGCCCAGCACGGCCAGCGAGACCAGCGAATAGGCGGCGAAATAGCCGGTGCGGCCAAGCGTGCCGATCAGCCAGCCGCGCACCGCCGGGCGGGCCGGGATCATGTGGCTCAGCAGGAACGTGGCAAGTGCTGCGAGGAATAGTCCCCAGCCGATCATTGTTATCTCCGAACGTGTTGCGCCCGGTTTTAGGGGGTAGCCGGGCACTGGTCTTTGTTCGAAATCAAGTGGGAACAGGGAGATGCCCCCTGCCCTAGAGGCCCAGCGCCTTGCGGCGTTCTTCGGCAAAGCCCTGCACCATGCGGTCGGCGATCAGCGCGAGGATGGCCATGGCCGCCCCTGCCGATATGCCAAGCCCCACATCCGCCTGCCCCAGCGCCAGATAGATCGACTGGCCCAGACCGGTGGTGCCGATCAGCGCCGCGATCACCAGCATCGCAAAGGCATAGAGGATCGTCTGGTTCAGCCCCAGCAGGATGGTCGGCGCGGCATAGGGCGCACGGACGTCGCGCATGATCTGCCACTCGGTCGCGCCGCTGGAGATGGCGGCCTCCATCATGTCCTCGGGCGTGTTGACCAGCCCGTGCCGCGTGTAGCGGATCATCGGAACGATGGCATAGGCGCAGATGGCGAGGAAGGCCGAGAACTCTCCGATCTGGAACACCATCAGAACCGGGATCAGGAAGACGAACAGAGGGATGGTCTGCAGCATGTCGCAGATCGGGCGCACGATGGTCCAGACCGGTTTCCAGACCGCGCTGGCCAGACCGATCAGCCCGCCGATCACAGCGCAGGAAAACACCGCCGCACCGCTGAGATACAGCGACAGCAAGGCGCGCTCCCAAAGGCCCGAGACGAGGATGGTGCAGAGCAGACCCACCGACAGCGCCGCCAGACGCCAGCCGCCCGCGACCCAGCCCAGCGCGGCAGCGCTGGTCAGGACGAAGGGCCACGGCAGGTTGGCGATGCCGGTTTCCAGCATGCCGATCAGGATCAGAACGATCAGACCTCCGGTCAGATGCCCGCGCCATGCCATCAGCAGCGCGATGGCAGCACCGGCGGCAAAGAGGCTGTAGCTCATGGCGGGCGTCCACGCAAAGCCCCATGTGAAGGGCAGCACCGCCTGATCCAATCCGATCCGTAGCGGCAACAGCACGTAGAACAGCGAGTTGTTCTTGAGCGCATCCAGCCACGGCCCGTTGGCCTGCGTGAACGCGGTCAGGCCGCTGTCGATGGCCTCGGCCATCGGGTCCAAAACGGTCAGCTCGGACGGGTTCGGCAGCCACGCCCAGAAGGCGGCGGTGAACAGCACGGCAAAGCCCAGCATTGCCCAAACGACACGTTGGTTGTAGCGTTTGCGCTCGGTTGCCAGAGTACCGCTCATCCGGTCGATCACCACGGCAAAGACCACGATGACCAGACCGGCCATCAGGGATTCGCCGAACTGCGCCTTGCGCATGGTCAGCAGGACCTCCCACCCGATGTCGTTGAAGCCACCGATGACGGCGGCGATGATCACCATCGACAGGGCGGCCATCAGGCATTGGTTCACACCGACCATGATCTGCGTCGTGGCAGCGGGAATCTCGACTTGGAACAGTTGTTGGAACCGTGTGCCGCCGGACATGATGGCGGCCTCTTTGATCTCGGGCTCCACCCGTTCCAGCCCCAGCATCACATTGCGCGCCATGGGCGGTGCGGCATAGATGGCCGAGGCGATTAACCCGACCACCGGGCCAAAACCAAACAGCAGCAACAGCGGCGTCAGATAGGCAAAGGTCGGCACGGTTTGCATGATGTCCAGCACGGCCTGCACGAACGCTTTCACCCGCGGCACTTCATTCGCGAGAATGCCAATCGCGCCGCCCATGATCAACGCTACAGGCACGGACACGGCGACAAGAGCCAGCGTATTCATGCTCTGGGCCCAATAGCCCGAGGCCAGCACAAAGCTGAGGCCGATAAAGCCAAGCGCCGCCATCGGCAGCCCGCCCAGATACCAGCCCAGCGCGGTGACAATGCCGATCAGGATCGGCCAAGGCGTGTTGCCCAGCACATAGTTGGCGGCATTCATCGGATAGGTCATCAAGTCCGAGAACAGCCGCATCGCCGGTTTGATGCCGTTCAGGAACCAGTCGAGAAACGCTCCGACCCATTGGGTTGCGGGCAGTTCCCATGCGGCGGGCCATTTGACCAGCCACGGGGCGGCGCCCTCCAGCGCGAGGCAGATCGCGCCGACGATCACGGTGATCAGCGCCGCCTGCGCCCCTGTAGTCAGGCGCGCCTGCTGCGCAGGGATATCCAGCGCCGTCATGCCTCGTCCACCTGCAGCGCGGCCGCCAGATCAGAGGGGTGTACGGTGCCGACGACATTACCTTCGGCATCCCGCACCGGCACGGGTTCGTACAATTCCATGCAATGCGCCAATGCCGCGTCCAGCGTCATTGAGGTCGTCAGACCGGGATCATCCGGGCCGCATTCGGCCTCATCCCGCATGACCGAGGCGACCTTGGCGTGCTGGCCCTTGGCTACATCTTTCGAGAATTCCCGCACGTAGTCGTCGACCGGGCGCAGCACGATATCCGTGGGCGTGCCGATCTGAACGATCTTTCCATCGCGCATGATGGCGATGCGGTCGGCCAGTTTCAGCGCCTCTTGGATGTCATGGGTGATGAAGACGATGGATTTCTTCAACGTCGCCTGAATGCGCAGGAATTCATCCTGCAACTGGCGGCGGATCAGGGGATCGAGGGCCGAGAACGGCTCGTCCAGAAACCAGATATCCGGGTTCACGGCAAGGCTGCGGGCGATCCCCACACGTTGCCGCTGACCGCCCGAAAGCTGCCGGGGGAAGCTGTCCTCGCGCCCCTCAAGGCCGACCAATGAGATCACTTCTTGCGCCCGCGCCAGACGTTCCTTCTTACCAACACCCTGCACGCGCAGCGGATAGGCCACGTTCTCGGCCACGGTCATATGCGGGAACAGGCCAAAATGCTGGAATACCATGCCCAGCTTTTTGCGCCGCAGATCGGTCAGCACCTTCTTGGACGCGCCCATGACATTCTCGCCATCCACTCGGATTTCTCCGCCCGTACCGGGCAGCAGTTGCGAGATGCAGCGGATCAGGGTCGACTTGCCCGAGCCGCTGAGGCCCATGATGACGAACAGCTCGCCCTCATGCACTTCGAAATTGGCATCCTGAACGGCGGGGATGAACCCAGCTTCACGCAGATTGGCCGCGGCTTGGTCGGCGTCGTTCCCTGACCGAGACAGCGCGTCGCTCAGGGCCTTGTCTGCGCCGGGGCCAAACACCTGCCAGAGATTCCGGCAGGCGATGGCTGGCGTGTTTGCGTTAGTCACTGATGTCAGCTCACTGGGTTGCCGCGTCAACGACGGGGCGCCATTTGCCCTCGTTCTCGGCCATCCAAGCGGCGACGACTTCCTCGACCGAACCGCCATCGACGTCGATCGCGCCCATCATCGGCTGCTGGTCTTCGACCGCCAGTTGGTAGTTCGACAGGATTTCATAGGCGGCGGGCCATTTGTCGGCCATACCGCTCCAACCAGCCTTGAAGATGCGCGAGGGCGAAAAGTCGCAATCGTTGACCGCGTTGGGGTTCGGGCCCCATGCCGGATCGTTGAAACAGGCCTCTTCACCCGCAGGCAGGTCGACGAACTGCACATCATAGGCCGACATTGCCCAATGCGGCTGCCAGAAGGTGATCAGCAGCGGCGACTTGCGCTCGGTCGAGGCGCGAAGTTCGGCGATCAAAGCGCCCTCGGAGCCAGCGGGAACCGCTTTGAACGGCAGTTCAAGACCGGTCATGCGATCCGCGCCGGGGGTGCCCCAATCGGCGGGGTAATCGACCAGACGGCCTCCGGGCAGGGTTTCTGCGGTGGCGAAGACCTGCGCGCAGTCTTTCAGCGCTTCCCATGCGGGCAGGCCCGGGCACAGGTCGGCGACATGCGCCGGGTAGGCAATGCCTTCCTTGGCGTCGAGGCCCAGATCGCCGATTTCGACCACGGTACCTTCGTTAATCTTTTTGGCGTACTCGTCGGACACGTTGGACGACCAGATTTCCAGCGTCGCGTCGATGTCGCCATCGGCCAGCGCCTGGAACTGGTTCATCATCCCGGCAGTGACGTATTCGACGTTGTAGCCTGCGGCCTTCAGCATCTCTCCTGCCACATGGGTGGTGACGTGCTGACCGGTCCATTCGTTGATCGCCAGTTTGATCGGTTCATCCACCGCGCCCATATCAGCGGCATGGGCCGATCCGGCGACGGCGATGGCCAAAAGGCTTACACTCAGTTTTTTCATGGCTTTTCTCCCTGTCTTCTTCTTTCTTTTGCACATCCCGGCAAGCACAGCCCACCGGCAGATCTGCCTTGCGACATTACCATGTCGCAACATGCACAATTTTAGCCGGAAAAGGAAAGCGGTCAGTTTTCTTACGCCCGCAAAATCCCGCCGGGCCCAATTACTGACGCCCCGCGCGATACCGTCCCCCCGGCCCGTCGCAATCCCCGACCGTTTGGCAAGAAATATTGACTGACGAGTCAATCAAACCTGTTTACTCCCATTTGTCGAGGTTTTCTTTGACAAATTGTGACATTCGCCCAGCGCAACGGTGGCTTCCACCTGCACGCAGCCAAAATAATGCTTGCTAATGGGGAACAAAAAGAAAACATTTATGGCGGAGGGTGACGATCATGCATTCATTTGACGAGATTTTCGAAATGGCCGCAAACCGCCACGGCGGACCGGAGGCGTTGGCCGAAAAGCTGAGCAAACCCAAAAGCGCAGCGGAACTTGCGGCGATGCCTGAGGATCGCTGGCTGTCGATACTCACCAAATGCATCTTTCAGGCGGGATTCAACTGGAAGGTCATCGAAAACAAATGGGACGGGTTCGAGACCGCCTTTGACGGCTTCGATGTCGGGCGCTGCGCCTTCATGGATGACGAAAAGTTCGACTCGCTCCTGCAGGACACCCGCATCGTGCGCAATGGCACCAAGATCGCCACCGTCCGCGACAATGCAGCCTTCCTGCTGGAACTGCGCGATGAAGGCGGGGTCGGTCAGGTGCTGGGCGGGTGGCCCTCAACCGATTACATCGGCCTGCTGGACATGCTCGCCAAGCGTGGATCGCGGCTGGGCGGGGCCTCGGCCCAATATGCGATGCGGTTTGCCGGGCGCGACAGTTTCATCCTGTCGCAGGATGTCACCGCCCGGCTGATTGCCGAGGGTGTGATCGACAAGCCTGCGACCTCGAAAAAAGCGATGGCCGCCGTTCAGGATGCGTTCAATACATGGATGGATCAGTCCGGGCGGGGCCTCACGGAAATAAGCCGCGTCATCGCGATGAGTTTATGAAATCGGCTTGCGGATTGACTGCCTCGCACTAGGGTTGATCCCATGGTTTTGCGCGTGCTGTTTATGGCCCTGTTGCTTTTGTCGTCCTGCGGTCGCCCGCTGACAGAGCAGGAACGCGCGTTTGCAACCACCGTGCAGGGCGACACGCTGAACCTGGATCGCGTCCGGCTGGTCGATGGCGCGCCAGTGGCCGAGATCACCTATTTCCGCGAGGCGCGGCCAAGACTGGCCTGCCGCGAACGCATCCTGCCACCGATGGAAGAGGGTGAATTCACCGGCAAACCCGCAGCCGTCGCGCTGTTCAACAAGGTCTATTTTTCCGACGGCTGGTATGTAGAAGATTACATGTCCGAATTTCCGGATGAGATGAATCTGGTCGCCGCGATGCTGCTGGCCCATGAACTGACCCATGTCTGGCAGTGGCAGAACCGCAAGACCACCGGCTATCACCCGTTGCGCGCGGCATTTGAACATGGCGGGCGCAAGGACCCCTATCTGTTCGATCTGGATACCTCGCCCGATTTCCTGTCCTACGGGTTCGAGCAGCAGGGTGCGATTGTCGAGGAATATGTGTGCTGCCGCGCGCTGGACCCGCAGGCCAAGCGGACGCATAGGCTGCACGAGATGCTGGGCGCGCATTTCGACCTGTCGCCACTGCCCGAAAAGGGCCGCGAGCGCGATGTGGTCATCCCATGGAGCGATGCCGAAATTCAGGGCATCTGCAGCTAAGGCTTCAATTCACCTGAATGGTTTTCAGATAGGCCACCAGATCGACGATGGGCTGGCTGGTCAGGATCGGCTGGCCCTCGGGCGTTTTGATCGCGGTGTCCTGCCCGTCGAAGTACGGCCCATAGACCGGCATCGGGCTGCCGTGACTGACCAGCGGATCGCGCCCGTCAATCCGGGCGACAACGCGGGCGGTGGGGAACACGCCATCTTCACCGGCCAGCTTGGTCAGATCGGTCGGCTGGATCACCAGAACGCCCGCCATCGGGCCATGGCCTGTTGCCTCGATCCCGTGACAGGTTGCGCAATAGTGCTGATACAGCTCGGCCCCCGTGTCCGCCTCTTGTGCTGCTGCCATTGTCCCGCAACTGATTAGACCTGCCCAAAGTACCGCTCTGATCATCGCATCCTCCTGTCAAGATTGACATTTGCAGGCTTGCCCGACGACCGGCTTGGCGCAATGATCCAGATCAACGAAAGCAACGCGAGAGGGTTCGGGCCATGACACAATACGCAGCCATCATGCTGGCCGCCGGAATCGGCGTTCCGATCCTTGCCGCATTGAACGCCGCGTTGGGGAAGCTGATCGGCTCACCAACCGCAGCGGCTGTGGTTCTGTTTGCGATCGCCTTTGGCTCATCCGCGATCGTGATGCTGCTTTTTCCGGGAATCGAAGCGCTTTCCAAAGTGGCGCAGGCCCCCAAGCACCTGTTGCTGGCGGGTGTTCTGATCGCCTTCTACGTTCTGTCGATCACCCATGTCGCGCCGCATTTCGGGGTTGGAAACGCGGTGTTCTTTGTGCTGCTGGGCCAATTGATCAGCACGGCGGCGATTGATCACTTTGGCCTGTTCGGTGCTCAGGTCACGCCGCTGACATGGATGCGCGCGGGCGGGATCACGGTGATGGCCGTCGGCGTGGCGATCACTCAATTGGCCTGAGCATGCCACCTTCAAGCCGCACCATCCGGTCCATCCGCGCCGCCAGATCCATGTTGTGGGTGGCGATCAGAGCCGACAAGCCTTCGTCCCGGACCAGCGACATCAGCGCGTCGAACACCTGATCCGAGGTCTCGGGGTCCAGATTGCCAGTGGGTTCATCCGCCAGTAGAACCCGCGGCGCATTTGCCAACGCGCGGCAAAAAGCAACGCGCTGCTGTTCACCCCCAGACAGGGCCGCTGGCCGGTGCCCCGCGCGTGGCGCGACGCCGACGCGATCAAGCAAGGCCATCGCCCTTTGGTGCGCAGCCTTTTCGGACACACCGTTGGCCAGTTGCGGCAGTGTGATATTCTCCAGCGCTGTGAATTCCGGCAGCAGGTGGTGGAACTGGTATACAAAGCCGACATCCTGCCGCCGCAGCGCCGTGCGGGTCCGGTCACCCTTGCCCGTCGCGCTTTGGCCCACGATCTCGACCGCGCCCTCATCCGGCGTGTCCAGCAGCCCGGCTATATGCAGAAGGGTGGATTTGCCCGCACCAGAGGGGGCGACCAGCGCAACCGCCTCGCCAGCGCGCAGGTCCAGATCGACGCCGCGCAGCACCTGAACTTCGCCGGGTGTGCCTTTGAGATAGGTCTTGGTCAGGCCGCTCAGCCGCAATGTCACATCATTCATAGCGCAGCGCCTCGACCGGGTTCAGCCGCGCCGCGCGGCGGGCGGGGAAATAGGTGACAAGGAAGGACAGACCCAGCGACAGCCCGATGGCCTTGAGCACATCGCTCAGATGCAACTCGGCCGGCAACGCATAGATGCCGCGAATGGACGGGTCCCAAACGCCGCCGCCCATCACGTAGTTCACGAAGGAAAAGATCGGATCGATATAGATCGCAAACAGGCACCCAAGGATGACCCCCATCGCCGTGCCGATGATGCCGGTGAACGCGCCGCAGATGAAAAAGACCCGCAGGACCGAGCCTTCGCTCAGGCCAATGGTGCGCAGAATGCCGATATCGCGGCCCTTGTTTTTCACCAGCATGATCAGGCCCGAGACGATGTTCATCGCCGCAATCAGAACGAGGATCGACAGGATGATGAACATCACATTGTCCTCGACCTCTAACGCGCGCAGGAACCCGCCGGAGGCGTCCTGCCAAGTCCAAATCTGGCTGCGCTCGCCTGCCGCTTCGATGATCGGGATCAGGATCGGGGTCAGGTTCTCTGGCCGTTCGACCATCACCTCGATCTCATCGGCGACGCCTTCGCGGTTAAAAAAACCTTGTGCCTGAGAGAACGGCATGTAGACGCGCGTCCGGTCGATGTCATAACGGCCCGCCGAGAACACATAGACCACGCGATAGGCATTCACGCGCGGTGAGGTGCCAAAGGCAGTTTTGACCCCGTTGGGCGAGGTCAGCTTGACCGTATCCCCCACCGTCGCCCCGATACTGCGCGCCACGCCCGATCCGATGGCGATCACATCCTCGCCGGTCTGGAACTGCGACAGATCGCCGACCGCCTGCTCGCTCTGGGCCACGCCGGGCAGATCACGCAGATCGTCGGGGCGGATACCAAACACCTCGACCCCGCTGCTGCGGTCACGGTTGGTGATCAGCACCTGCCCCTTGACCAGCGGCGCGGTGCGCTGAACCCCCAGAACCTGCGCAATGCGCTCGGCCTGCTGTTCGTAGTCGGGCATGGTGCGGTCCACCCGCCCCTGCGCGTCGATCTCGCCCGAGGAATAGACCGTGACATGGGCGTTCGCCCCCAGAATGGTGCCCACGAACTCCGACCGGAACCCGGACCGGACCGCCAGCGTTGCGATCAGGGCAAAGACAGCCAGCGTGATCCCGATCAGCGAAATCCACGTCATCACGCTGACCCCGCCCTCGGCGCGGCGAGCGCGCAGGTAGCGCCATGCGATCTTCCATTCGAAAGGGGCAAAAGGCGGGGGGGTCTTGGCCATGCCTGCTCCAGCGGTTGTTGCGTGCGGGGACCCTTTCGGCATTTCACCGGATGGTCAAGCCGGTAGTGGGTCCGAGCGGCTTCGGGCACGCTATGGACGCCGCAATCAGAGCAAAAAAACGCTGCGAATCAGTTTTCAGTCGCTGGCGGCAGTTCTGGTAAAAAGAGATTTAAGGGCGGCGATTATACCGCTGGTTGTGATGCCGTTCACAGACAGGGCCGTATTGTTTCAGCTATGAAGTCAATGTAGCCGTCGCGTGAGCGACTGAATTCAAACTGCAACATATTTATAAGCAATTTTATTTCGTCTTTTGCTTATCTAGCGAAACTTTGTCACCCTATTTGCGGGGGAACACATTTAACGAGCGGGGGTCGCTCATGTTAGTGCATACGAGTACAAAAGGTTCGGGCCCGATTTTGGCCCACAAGGCAGCATCTGAACTGGATTGTGAAAGCGCAGCCCTGCTGCGCGCAGCCATCCGCCCGATATTTGCCACCGCGGCAAGTTGGGCGAATTTGGCGGATGTCCTCAAGGACAAAGGATACCGCCTCGCCTTCCGCGAAGGACGGCTGTGCATCACCGATCGCGCCACGGGCGCGCGGGTCTGCGGGATACGCTTTCTGGGCTTCGAACTTCGGGATCTGGTCAGACGCATGGGACGCCCCATCGTCGTGGCGCGCGGCAACGGCGCGGATGGCGATGTGCTGATCTCTCGGCCGACAAACGGCCACAGCTAGAACCTGCGCCAGAACTGAACCGACCGACGCAGGGATTTTGACAGGCTGTGACGAGCAGCCACCCGGATGGCGTCAGGCGTATCGGATCGGCGCAACAGTTCATTCATCAGTTTTGCGGGCATGTGGCCGCGCTGGTAGAACTTTAGGAAATCCTGCTCGGTCAGGCCGCGCGCGGCTTTGAACCCGGCGTAGTAGTTCACCCAGACCCGCGCATAATCCTGACCGGTTGTGGTATCGTCGCTGGTCGCCCCCCTGTCCCAGAACAGGGAAACCGCGTCCTCCATCCGCTCACCCCGATACCCAGCCCCGATCATCCGCAGCATCAGGTCGTAATCCGCCGCAATGCGGTACTGCGTGTCATGCCCGCCCAGAGCCATGAACACCTCCCGCTTGATGAACACCGAGTTATGGCAGAACGGCATGCGTTGCAGGATCGCTTTCAGCGACATCCGGTGAAAGGGCTTTTCGGTACCGTCCTCGAACCGTTGCACGGTCGAGCCGTACAGGAAATCCGGCCCGGTCGCCTGCAGCCTGTCTGCCGCGATATTTAGAATGCCATCCGACGCCAGAGAGTCGTCAGAATTCAAAAACAGCAGGTATTTGCCCCGCGCGGCCTGCGCGCCCTTGTTCATTGCATCATACAGCCCGGCATCGGGTTCGGTGATGAACCGGGTGCGCGGCGCGGCGGCGGCCAGGTCTTGAATGAACGCGACGGTTCCATCCGACGAGGAACCGTCCTGAATCACATGTTCCGCCTGCGCACAATTCTGCCGCGCCATGCACTCGATGACGCGGCGAAAACTATCCTGTCGCCCTTGCGACAGCAGGTTGTAGGTCGCGGTGACGACCGAGATCAGCGGCGCGTCGACTGGATCAGGCGATGTGCTCATAAATCTCGGCGATTCTGGTGACGGCGGCCTCGGGGCTCAGTTCCTCGCTCTCGCCGGTGCGGCGGCTGGTCAGTTCGACGACGCCGTTTTTCAACCCGCGCGGCCCGACAGTGATGCGCCAGGGCAGACCGATCAGGTCCATCGTCGCGAACTTGCCCCCTGCCCGTTCGTTACGGTCATCGTACAAAGGCTCAAGCCCCAGCGCGGTCAGCGCTTTGTAGAGGTTTTCGCAGGCCGCATCCGCCTCTTCATCGCCCTGTTTCAGGTTGACGATACCGCAATGGAACGGCGTCACGCCTTCGGGCCAGATGATGCCCTTGTCGTCATGGCTGGCCTCGATGATCGCGCCGATCAGGCGGCTGACGCCGATGCCGTGGCTGCCCATATGGACCGGAACCGGCTTGCCGTCGGGGCCTTGCACGGTTGCGCCCATCGCCTCGGAGTAGTTGGTCCCGAAATAGAAAATCTGCCCAACCTCGATCCCGCGCGCCACGCGGCGGCGCTCTTCCGGAATCTGATTGAACAGGGCTTCGTCATGCGTCTCATCGGTGCGAGCATATTTCGAGGTGAACTCATCCATGATCGCCTGACATTGCGCGCGGCTGTCATAGTCAATCACACGGTCGCCGAAGGTCAGATCGGTGACGGCGCTGTCATAGAACACCTCAGATTCACCTGTGTCAGCCAGCACAAGGAATTCATGCGTATAGTCGCCACCGATGGGGCCGGAATCGGCGCGCATCGGGATTGCCTGCAGGCCCATGCGTTCGTAGGTGCGCAGGTAGCTGACCAGATGGCGGTTGTATGCGTGGAGCGCGTCTTCCTTGGTCAGGTCGAAATTGTAACCGTCCTTCATGTAGAATTCGCGCCCCCGCATCACGCCGAAACGCGGACGGATTTCGTCACGGAACTTCCACTGAATCTGGTACAGCGTCAGCGGCAGGTCCTTGTAGCTGTTCACATGACCCCGGAAGATGTCGGTCACCAGTTCCTCGGCGGTCGGCGTGAAAAGCATATCCCGGTCATGCCGGTCCTTCATCCGCAGCATTTCCTGACCGTACCCGTCATACCGCCCGGATTCGCGCCACAGGTCCGCCGATTGCAGGATTGGCATCTGGATCGCGATGTGACCGGCCCGCGCCTGTTCCTCGTGCACGATGTTTTCCAGCTTGCGCAGCACTTTGAAGCCCAGCGGCAGCCAGGAATAAATCCCGGCCGAGGCCTGCTTGATCATTCCGGCACGCAGCATCAGCCGGTGGCTGACGATCTGAGCCTCGGACGGGTTTTCCTTGAGAACGGGCAGAAAGTAACGGCTGAGGCGCATTTCGTAACCTTTTAGGTGAAACTTCAACATTCAGGTGATTATGCCAAACCCCCGCCGGGGGCAATCGCGCATTGGCGTTTTTACAGGTTCCGGCCTGTTGGATCGGATTTTGGCCGTCCTTATAACCCTCACCCCACGGATCGCCCTCAACGGACCCATGAACCGCTTGCATCGGTTCGCCCCTTGGGTCAAGAACATCTGGAAGCGCCTGAACAAGGGGACGGACATGGCTTTGCCTGTAAAGGATCAGCTCAGGTACTGGGGCATCGCTGCGGTGATCTTTGTGCTGATCCTATGGGCACTTGGCGATGTTCTGCTGCCTTTTGTGATCGGTGGAGCCATTGCCTATTTCCTGGACCCGGTCGCGGATCGGCTGGAAAAGCTGGGTCTGTCCCGCATGGCGGCGACTGGCATTATCACCGTGGTCGGCGTGCTGGGCTTTGTGGTTGCGATTCTGGCGGTCGTGCCCGCGCTGGTCACGCAGTTGATTGACCTGATCGACGTGATGCCCAGCCTGTTCAAAGAGCTGCGCGCCTTTATCGAGAAACAGTTCCCGTCCATTCTGGACCGCGAGTCCAGTTCGCATCAGTTTCTGGTATCGCTGGGCAATACGCTGAAATCCAAGACCGGCGACGTGCTGCAATCGGTCGTCACTTCGCTTGGGTCGGCCATCAATGTGGTTGTCCTGCTGGTCATCGTGCCGGTCGTCGCGGTCTACCTGCTGTTGGACTGGGACCGCATGATTGCCCGGCTTGGAGAACTGCTGCCCCGCGACCACGCCCCGACCATCAAACGGTTGGGCAGTGAGATTGACGCGGTTCTGGCCTCATTCGTGCGTGGCATGGGGACGGTCTGTTTGATCCTCGGGACCTATTACGCCGTTGCGTTGATGCTGGTGGGGCTGCAATTCGGCCTGATCGTAGGTTTCATCGCCGGGCTGGTGACCTTCATCCCCTATCTGGGCGCGTTGATCGGTGGCACTTTGGCCATCGGGCTGGCGCTTTTTCAGTTCTGGGGCGATTGGGCCCATGTGGGGCTGGTGGCCGGTATCTTCGCCGTTGGTCAGGTGACCGAGGGTAATTTCCTGACCCCCAAACTGGTCGGCAGTTCCGTCGGCCTGCACCCGGTCTGGCTGCTGCTGGCGTTGTCGGTCTTCGGCGCGCTGTTTGGCTTTGTCGGCATGTTGGTCGCTGTGCCGGTCGCGGCGGCGCTTGGGGTTCTGGCGCGGTTTGCGACCTCGGTCTATCTGGACAGCCGCCTTTATACCGGGCTGGAAGGTCAGGATCAGGACGACACGTAAATGGCCCTGCAACTCAGCTTTGATCTGCCAGCCAAGACCGCGCTGGGGCGAGAGGATTTCTTTGTCTCGCCCGCCAACGCGCTGGCAGTGGCGATGATTTCGGCAACCTCATGGCCGGGCAACAAGCTGGTGCTGACCGGCCCGGCGGGCGCGGGCAAAACCCATCTGGCCCATGTCTGGGCGGCTGAAACCGGCGGGCGGATCGTCAACGCCGCCGACTTGTGTCACGAGGATGTGCCCGACCTGTGCCACATGCCAATCGCGGTCGAGGACGTGCCGATGATCGCGGCTGACATGGAGCAGCAGAAAACTCTGTTCCACCTGCACAACCTTGTTCTGGCCGAGGGGCACTCCCTTCTGATGACCGGGCGGCTGGTTCCGAAATTCTGGCAACTGCCCCTGGCCGATCTGCAAAGCCGGGTCGAAGGCGCGCATCATGTTGCGCTTGATCCGCCCGACGATGCGCTGCTGGGCGCGGTGCTGGCGAAACTCTTTCTGGACCGGCAGCTGAACCCCGGCCCCGAGGTGATCGCCTATCTGGTCAAACACATGGATCGCCGCTTTGAAACCGCCGCCAATGTGGTTGCGCAGCTGGATCATCTGGCCCTGTCGGAAAAGCGCGACATCACCCGTGCGCTGGCGGTTCGGGTGTTGAACGCCGATCCCGACAAGGACGATACGAATGATTGACCCGCAACCGGCGATTTCGCATCCTGAGGCCGGATCATCTGGGAAAGACATGGAACAGACTGTCGAAACCGACATCCCCGATTGGGGACCTTTCGGAAAACCTCTGTTCGATGATCCGGGGGCAAGAGCGCTGTCGCGGGTTGGGGTTGTCGATGTTGGATCGAACTCGGTCCGGATGGTGATCTTTGATGGTGCGGCCCGCTCACCCGCTTATTTCTACAACGAAAAAGTCATGTGCGAACTGGGCGCGGGCCTGTCCGAAACCGGGTGCCTGAACCCGCTAGGGCGCGAACGTGCTCTGGCCGCGCTGCTGCGATTCCAGCAACTCGCCCGCGATCTGGACCTGCCCGGCCTGCATGTGGTGGCGACCGCTGCCGTGCGCGAGGCGAAAGACGGCCCCGATTTCTGCAAACAGGTGAAAGACGAGACCGGTCTGGATGTAGAAACAATCGACGGTCAGGAAGAGGCCCGCCTTTCTGCCCAGGGCGTTCTGCTGGGCTGGCCGGGCGCCTATGGCCTGATCTGCGATATCGGCGGATCGTCGATGGAACTGGCCGAGATCGGGGACGGTCAGGTGGGCCGTCGCATGACCTCGCCCCTTGGGCCGCTCAAGCTGCGCGACATCAAGGGCGGGCGGCGAGCCCGCAAGGCGCATATCAAATCCACGATGGAAGAGCTACGTGGCGAGATGGGAAAGCAGCGGGACCGCCTGTTTCTTGTCGGCGGCAGTTGGCGTGCCTTTGCGCGGCTGGATATGCTGCGCCGGGGGTATCCGCTGAACGTGCTGCATGAATACCGCATGACCACCAAACAGGTGCATCAAACCATCAAATTCATCGAAGCCAACGACCCCGAAAAACTGCGCAGCAAGGCCGGTGTTTCGGGGTCTCGCATGGCGCTGATCCCCTACGCGATGGATGTGCTGGCCCGTTTGATCCGGACGTTTAAACCCAAGGACATCGCAATCTCAAGCTACGGTATCCGCGAAGGGCTGCTGTATGAACAGATGTCGCAGGAACAGCGCGACCGCGACCCGTTGATCGAGGCCAGCCGGTTCTCCGAAGCCAAAGATGCCCGCCTGCCCGGCTTTGGCCGCCATCTGTACGAGTTCGTGATGCCGCTGTTCAAATCCGCCCCACCGGCGCGGGTCCGGCTGATTAAGGCGGCCTGTCTGTTGCATGACGTCAGCTGGCGCGCGCACCCCGACTACCGGGCCGAGGTGTGCTTTGACAACGTAACCCGTGCCAATCTGGGCGGATTGAAACACTCGGAACGGATCTTCATCGGGCTGGCCCTGCAACACCGCTATCGCAACAAACGCGAGGGGAACCGGTTCACCGAACTGTACGAATTGCTGGACGAACCCGCGCAGAAACAGGCTGAGATTCTGGGCAAGGCGATGCGGTTCGGCGCGATGCTTTGGATGCACAACAACGCCAATATGGCGCGGATGCGGTTCTACCCGAAGAAACGACAGCTTGAACTATTCCTGCCCAAAGCCGCTGGTCCGTTGTTCAGCGAAGTTGCCCAGGCGCGGCTGAATTCACTGTCCACCGCACTGAAATCCGAAACCCGCGTGATCATCAAGGGCTGAGAGCCGGGTCAGATATCGGTCAGACCGCCATCGGGGGCCTCTTCGGCCTGATCGGGTTCGTCCGAGGGTTCCTGGGGTGGCTTTTTGCGAATGATGATATCCCCATTCGGCAGTATCTCGGGTGCCTCGTAGACGCTCCAGTCTTCGATCTCTCCGGCGAGGTCGGCCAGCGCGGGCCCCATTTCCTCAAAGAATGACTGCATGGCCGGGCCGAATTTCTGGGCCAGCCCCAGCAGTTCGTCCAAGGTGGGCGACATCTCTTCCCGCAGGCCCTCAAAGAACAGTTCGGCCCCCTGCTCCATCAGGGATTTGCCGCTGTCTTCCTGCGCAAAGGCGGGTGTGGCCAGGGCAGCGGAAACGGCACCGATCATCAGGACATGTCTCATGGTTAAAATATAGGCCAGCTTGGGATGGCTTGAAAGGTCACAGGTCAATATCCAGCGTCACGGGGAAGTGGTCCGAGGCCGTGAGCAACGCATCCCGCAATTCCGGCTGCGACCAGCAACCGGTATCGCGAAATGGATGCCAGATGCGCCAAGCGGGGCGGCGCGCGCGCAGGTTCTGAGTGACCATGATGTAGTCCAGAAGCGCCTCAAGATATTTGCCCTCTTTCGGTCGGGCAAACCGCGCGGTGGATGGGACGGACCCCGGACGCGGACCATGCGCCGTGACCGCGTGGGGGTCAAACAGCCCGGCCTGCAGCAAAATCTCGACCGAAGAGCGCCCGAACAGATGTTCGAACTCATCCAGACCCGGACCATCGTTCAGATCTCCCAACAGGATCACCGGCTTATCCGCCGCCACATGCGCCGCAACCCGCCGGGACAACCAGATCGCCTGCGCCAGTTGCTTGCGCCGGTTGGCGATCGAGATGCGGATGGCTTCATCCCGGCTTTCAGCCCCATGCGGCGCTTTGGATTTCAGATGCGCACCGATCAGGCGGAACGCGAACCCTGCCCGCGTCTCAACCGCCAGTTCCATTGGGGGCTTTGAGAACCGCACCACATCCTCGGTCGCATCCACGTCCAGATCAATCCGGAGGTCCCCGTCAAACCGGGGCGCGTTCTGATCCTGTTGCGGGTCATGACGCGCGTTCAATACGTCTGGATCGTATAGCAGCGCCAACTCCTGATGCGTGTCATTGGGAAAACCCATGATCGCGTTCGAGGTGCGCAGACTAAACGCCTCGGCAAAATCCTGCAGCGCCCGGACAGTATTCTGGCGTTTTCCGGTGTTCGGAGCCTCGACGATCAGAACCGCATCCGCATCAATCGCCGTCAGAACCTTGGCAATCGCCTCGACCTGCTGCGCCTTTGTCACATCGTGCCGACCGGACCAGCTGTCATCCACGATCAGCCTGTCATCCCGGTCGAACAGATTGGCGAACCATTCGATATTGTAGGTCGCCAGCCGCATCCGATCAGGCCCGTGCGCCGTTGATCTCGTCCCAGGCGCGGTTGATGTCGATCATCTTCTTCTCGGCCAGTCGGATGGCCTCCTCGGGCACACCCCGCGCCATCATGGCGTCGGGATGGGTGTCACGAACCAGTTGCCGCCAGACCTTGCGGATGTCGGGTAGAGGCATGTCATGCGGCACCCCCAGAACGGTATAGGGGTCTTTCGGCGAATCCGGCACAAACCGCGCCCGCAACGCCTGAAACTGAGCGTCCGTCTGGCCGAAAATCTGGCTGACCTCTTCCAGGAACTCATTCTCGTTGGGGTGATAAAACCCGTCGGCCATCGCAATATGGAACAGACCTTCCATGAGATCACACAGAGTGGTGCTGTCCTCGTTGAACATCCGCGCGATCTTGCGGGCATAATCCTGATAGCCCGCAACATCGGTCCGGGCCATGTTGAAGACCCGCGCTGCACCCTTTTCATCCTCACGGGCAATCTGGAACACGTCACGAAAGGCCGTGACCTCATCTCGCGTCACTTGCCCGTCGGCTTTGGCCATTTTCGCCCCCAGCGCGATCACCGCGATGGTAAACGCCACCGACCGTTCGGGCGGCGAGCGCAGTTTTTCGAAAACGGCGGCAAGGCTTTCGCCTTGGGCCAGCGCGCTCAGCGCATCGGATATGCGGGTCCAGATCGACATGGGCGTACCCTAGCGTTCCAATCCGGGACTGTCAGGTGCGACAGATCACCCGGACGCAATAATTTTCTGCATCAACACAAGATCCAAGCGCTGCCCCCATTTAAACCCGACCTCGGGCATCCGGCCCACCTCAGTAAAGCCAATCGCCGCATGAAAGCTTATGGCGGAGGGGTTGGCCGAGGAAATTCCGGCCACCAAAACATGCACTTCCTCCGCACGGGCCGAGGCTTCCAACGCCACCATCAAAGCCCGCCCCAGTCCACGACCCCGCGCCTCGGGTGCCAGTTGGATCGTATGCTCGCGGCAATGGGCATAGCCCGGACCGGCGCGGAACGGGCCATATGTAGCAAAGCCCAACACCTGACCGTCCAATTCGGCGACAAGATAACCGGGGCCACGCACCCGGATATCCTCCGCGATGCTTTCGGCACTGCGTTCCTGCGTTGTGAATGTCACCAGCGTCTCGCGGATGATTGCGTTGGTGATCTGAGCAATGGCCTCAGCATCCCCGACGCGGGCTTGACGAATGCTCATTCCAACACGCGTAAGCCGTGCGGTGTCTCGAATTCCGCCCGCAAAGCAGCGGGGCCGGTGTCAAACACCACATGGTCCAGTTCACCCAATTGCCGCGCCAATGCCAGAGCCTCGGGATGATACACCACCAACCGACGCAACCGGCACAGACTGTCCTGCAACATCTGCGCCGGATGCAGATCGCCCTGCCACTGAATGAGCGCAGGAAACAGGTTGTCAAACGGCAGCCGACCGCTCGGCGGCACAGCCATCCGCCACCGCAACGCACCACGGCTCAGATCAATAGGCTGCCCGGTGCCATCGGGAAACACCGACAGCGAGGCTTCAATATCACTGACCCGACAGATCCAGTTGGTCAGGCGGGGCGCTCCTTCAAACCGGTCCAGATCAAACCATCGGGTCCGCTCAAGGTTAGGCGCGTCAGGATCAATGGCGATAGCCTCAAGATACAACCCACCCTTCAGACCAAGCAGCCGGTTATGCGTGCCGAACTTTTCGTGCTTTCCGCCCTCCTGCAACGGAACCCCCAGCGCCTCTTCCACATACGCCGCCGCCTCTGCCAGAGTGGCCCCGGCCACCGCAATATGATCCAGTTCCATAACGCCCTCCACCCCAACAACCCTATCCATCAAACAAAAGGGCGCAAGCCACAGCCGCGCCCTTCTTCTGTTTGAAAATACCTTCGGGGGTGAATTTGCCGCAAGGCAAAGAGGGGGCAGACAGCCCCCTGCCCCGCGTTACGCCTGCGCTTCGCCGATCAGATGCAGAATATCCTGCGCCGCCTCGGGGATATTCGTCCCCGGCCCAAAGATCGCTTTGACCCCGTGATCATAGAGGAACTGATAATCCTGCTGGGGGATGACACCACCGCAGATGACGATGATATCCTCGGCCCCGGCCTTCTTCAGTTCTTCAACCAGTTGCGGAGCCAGTGTCTTGTGGCCCGCCGCCTGCGAAGAAATTCCGACCACATGCACATCGTTATCCACCGCGTCCTGAGCGGCCTCGGCAGGCGTCTGGAACAGCGGGCCAACATCCACGTCAAACCCGATATCAGCAAAGGCCGTGGCGATCACCTTGGCCCCCCGGTCATGCCCGTCCTGCCCCATTTTCACCACCAGCAGACGGGGGCGGCGGCCTTCGGCCTCGGCGAAATCCTCGATGGATTTCTGAATGGCGGCAAAGCCTTCGTCACCTTCGTAAGCCGCGCCATAGACGCCGGCCAGAGTTTTCACCTCGGCGCGGTGGCGGCCGAATTCTTTCTCCATTGCCATGCTGATCTCTCCTACGGATGCGCGGGCGCGGGCGGCCTCGACCGCGGCGGCCAGAAGGTTGCCGCCCTCGCGGGCGGTGGTGGTCAAGTTGTCCAGAGCCTGTTGGCAGGCCGCATCATCGCGTGTCGCGCGAATGCGCTCCAACCGGGCGACCTGCGCCTCGCGCACGGCGACATTGTCGACATCCAGAATATCGATCGGGTCTTCCTGCTCCTTGCGGTATTTGTTGACGCCGACGATCACCTCGTCGCCCTTGTCGATCATCGCCTGACGTCGAGCGGCGCTTTCCTCGATGCGCAGCTTGGGCATTCCGCTGGCCACTGCCTTGGTCATCCCGCCCATGTCCTCAACCTCTTCCATCAAGGCCCAGGCTTTTTCGACCAGTTCGTTGGTCAGGCTTTCGATGTAGTAGGAACCTGCCAGCGGATCGATCACATCGGTCACGCCGGTTTCCTCCTGCAGCACCAACTGCGTGTTGCGCGCGATTCGAGCCGAGAAATCGGTGGGCAGGGCAATCGCCTCGTCCAGAGCGTTGGTGTGCAGCGACTGCGTGCCGCCCAATACTGCGCTCATTGCCTCATAGGCGGTGCGGATCACGTTGTTATAGGGGTCCTGTTCTTGCAGTGACACGCCCGAGGTTTGGCAATGGGTTCGCAGCATCTTGGAGCGTTCGGATTTCGCCCCGAAATCCGTCATCACCCGGTGCCAGAGCGTGCGGGCCGCGCGCAGCTTGGCGATTTCCATGAAGAAATTCATGCCGATGGCAAAGAAGAAGGACAGACGCCCCGCGAACTTGTCTACATCCATCCCGGCCTGCGTCGCCGCCCGCACATACTCGCGCCCATCGGCCAGCGTATAGGCCAGTTCCTGCACAAGGTTCGCCCCGGCCTCTTGCATGTGATAGCCCGAGATCGAGATCGAGTTGAACTTGGGCATCTCGTTAGAGGTATAGTCGATGATGTCCGAGATGATCTTCATCGACGGTTCAGGCGGATAGATATAGGTGTTGCGCACCATGAACTCTTTCAGAATATCGTTCTGAATGGTGCCGGACAGGACAGATTTATCATGGCCCTGCTCTTCGCCCGCCACGATGAAATTCGCCAGAATCGGGATCACCGCGCCGTTCATGGTCATCGAGACCGAGACCTTGTCCAGCGGGATGCCATCGAACAGGATCTTCATGTCCTCGACGCTGTCGATGGCCACGCCTGCCTTGCCGACATCGCCCACAACGCGCGGATGGTCGCTGTCATAGCCGCGGTGCGTGGCCAGATCGAAGGCCACTGAAACCCCCTGTTGGCCGGCGGCCAGATTGCGGCGGTAGAAAGCGTTCGATTCCTCAGCCGTGGAAAAGCCCGCATACTGGCGGATCGTCCACGGACGGCCTGCATACATCGTGGCCTTGACCCCGCGCGTAAACGGACCAAACCCCGGCAGAGAGCCCATATGTGGCAGATCAGTGGTATCGGCCTGCGTATAGAGCGGTTTGACGTCGATGCCTTCCAGCGTTTCCTTGGTCAGATCGTCCAATGGTTTCCCGCGCAGCTCTTTTTCAGCCAGCGCTTGCCAGTCCTTCGTATCGGTCATTTCAAGTTCCTCTCGTCGGTTCGGATCGCGGGGTCATACCTTCCGCAGATGTTCAAAAACGCCCAGCCAATTGGCCCAAGCGCGAAATTTTGAGCGATGCGTGCAATTCGCCGGTCGCATTCGTTTGATCAGTGGCTATATTCAATAGAACAGGAGGCCACATGACACGCACGCTTGCCCTTGTTTTCTCGGCACTATTCCCGCTGGTCGCGCTGGCCGCGGACGGGTCTGCCCCTGCGGACGACGCCTTTGTGCGCCCGGCAGGTGACAGCACGCTGGACGAGTTTTTGTGGGTCAACCGGCCCATTGTGGTTTTTGCCGACACCCCGGCAGACCCCCGGTTCCAGCAGCAGATCGACATGCTGACCCAAGGCGAGGCGGCGATGCGGGATCGCGATGTGGTCGTGCTGACCGATACCGACCCGTCGGCGCGGTCCCCGATCCGGTCGCAGTTGCGCCCGCGCGGGTTCCAGATGGTGTTTGTCGACAAGGACGGGGTGGTCAAGCTGCGCAAACCCAGCCCCTGGAGCGTGCGCGAGATTGGCCGGTCCATCGACAAGACCCCCCTGCGCGAACGCGAGATTCGCGAACGGCGCGAGGGCGGCTGAGCGCTTTCGCCACGCCCCCGGCCCCCGGCGACAGGCGCCGGGAAGCAACGGGGATATGACAAAAGCGCGGTCATGATCATTCGAACTCGATAATCACGTCGTCCACGGCAAGGCTGTCGCCTGCGCCCGCGTTGATCTTGGCGACCTTGCCCTTCTTCTCGGCGCGCAGGATGTTTTCCATCTTCATCGCCTCGATGGTGCAAAGCGCCTGACCCTCCTGCACTTCCTGACCGACTTCGACGTCGACCTTCACGACAAGGCCAGGCATCGGGCAGAGCAGCATTTTTGAGGTATCGGGCGGTAGTTTCTCGGGCATCAGCCGGGCCAGTTCGGCCTGACGCGGGGTGCGCAAATGCACTTTCACGTCCGCGCCCCGGTTGCGGATGCGGAACCCGCCCGAGATCTTGCCCACCTTCAAAACCAGCGGGCTGCCGTCCACATCCAGCACCGCAAGTTGATCACCCGGGGTCCAATCCGATGCGACGCGCATCGCGGTGCCATCCGCAAAGGTCACGGTCGAACCGTCCTTGTCCGCATCAATACCAACCGAGAACTCATGCCCCTGCAGGGTTACAACCCAATCCGAGCCAACCTTGCGTTCGTGGTTATCCATGCGCCCCGACACACGGGTGCGACGAATTTCTGCCACCCGGTGCATGGCAGCGCATGAGGCGGCGATACGGCGCAGATCACCCTCGGGCAGTTCAACACCTTCGAACCCGTCGGGGTATTCCTCGGCGATGAAAGCGGTGGTCATGTCGCCTTTGATGAAAATCGGATGATCCATCACCGCCGACAGGAAGGGCAGATTGTGGCCGATGCCTTCGACCTCAAAACTGTCCAACGCCACGCGCATCGCCTCGATCGCCTGATCACGGGTCGGGGCCCATGTGCAGAGTTTGGCGATCATCGGGTCATAATACATGCTGATCTCGCCGCCTTCATAGACACCGGTATCGTTGCGCACCGCCGCAGGCCCTTCGGGCGCATCGCCCTGCCACTTGCCGTTGACCAGCATCGGACCAGCAGCCGTTTCCTGCGGTGGGCGATAGCGGGTCAGACGACCGATCGAGGGCAGGAAGCCGCGATACGGGTCCTCGGCATACAGACGGTTTTCGATGGCCCAGCCAGTCAGGGTTACGTCGTCCTGCGTGATGGTCAGTTTCTCTCCTGCCGCCACGCGGATCATCTGCTCCACCAGATCGACGCCTGTGATCAACTCGGTGACGGGATGTTCCACCTGAAGACGCGTGTTCATTTCGAGGAAGTAGAAGTTCTTCTCACCATCGACGATAAATTCCACCGTCCCGGCACTGGCATAGTTCACGGCCTTGGCCAAGGCGACCGCCTGTTCGCCCATGGCCTTGCGGGTTTCCGGGTCAAGGAAGGGCGACGGGGCCTCTTCCACCACCTTCTGATTCCGGCGCTGGATCGAACACTCGCGTTCACCCAGATAAATGCCGTTGCCGTGGCTGTCGCATAGAACCTGAATCTCGATATGACGCGGCTGGGTTACGAATTTTTCGATGAAGATACGGTCGTCACCAAAGGAATTCGCGGCCTCGTTCTTGGAGGACTGGAAGCCCTCGCGCGCTTCGTCATCGTTCCACGCAATCCGCATCCCCTTGCCGCCGCCCCCGGCGCTGGCCTTGATCATCACCGGATAACCGATGTCGTTCGAGATTTTCACGGCCTCATCGGCATCCTCGATCAACCCCATATAGCCGGGCACGGTCGAAACCCCCGCATCCTGCGCGATCTTCTTCGAGGTGATCTTGTCCCCCATACTCTCGATCGCACCGACCGGAGGCCCGACGAACGCAACACCTTCAGCATCCAACGCCTCGGCGAATTTCGAGTTCTCGGACAGGAAGCCATAGCCCGGATGTACCGCCTGCGCGCCGCTTTGACGGATGGCATCCATCACCTTGTCGATCACGATATACGACTGGTTGGCGGGCGGCGGGCCGATATGCACCGCCTCATCCGCCATCGAGACGTGCAGTGCGTTCTTGTCCGCATCCGAATAGATTGCGACGGTACCGATACCCATCTTGCGGGCGGTCTTGATGACCCGGCAGGCGATCTCGCCCCGGTTGGCGATCAGGATCTTGTTGAACATGGAACGTCCTTTGTCTTGGTGTTCTGGAAACGCAAAACGCCGCCGCGGGGCGGTGACCCCACGACGGCGTGATGCGCGATGGCGGACGGGACGGCGCGCGCCCCGGAAAAACTTGGTTTAGTTACAGGTGTTCTGCGTCTTGCAGTAGAGCACGTTGCCCGCAGCACCGACGGCTGCGCCCAGCAGCGGATCGGCGTTGAGGACTGCCGCCCCAACCGCGCCTGCGCCGCCGCCCAGAATTGCCTGCTCACCCGTGGTGTCGCCACAGGCGGCAAGGCCCGCACAGGTCGCCACGGCAAGAATGAGTCGTGAGAATTGCATGTTATCTGCCCCTTCAGGTTTCTTGATTCACTGACGTGCACTTGCCGGAACAAGCCCTTGTTATTCAATATCAGAGGCCGAACTCGCAGGTTTTGCGCAGGATTACGCCAGTCCGGGCGTGGGGCGCACCCAAAGAAAAACGCGGACAGGACATTGTGGGGAACACAAGCCTGCCCGCGGAAGGAAGGGGTACGGAATAGTAGGTGCATGTGCGACGCAGGCAAAGTAGAGCCGCACGGCCCGACCAGAATGCACAGCACAATCGAAGCCGCAAACACAGTATTGTTTCCAAGAGATTTTCCGGCTGGAAACCGCCCATTGGGCTGAAATCCGCGCAACTTCGTGCCGACACCGTTTTGTGAACCGAACCGGGTGCAACCGCCCTGATCTGTCACGTTTCTGTTACATGCGGCGCTGTGACTGAGCTCTTTTGCGCATGCAGCATCACGGCGCTTACTGTGACTTCCGACAAAAATCTCATTGCCATGCAGAAGGTTAACCGATCTGTTCACCCAGCCGTGATTTCTAAGCGATTCCAATGCACTTTTCCTTGAGAAGTCGCGTGACTTTCGTCCCGTTCTCGTGATTTCCCTCGCTGACATTTGCGTGAAATTTTGCGTGTGCACACTCGCACACAAGGAAACACCCATATGATTATAAAGAGAAAAAAGGCAATTCTGCTTGCTGCCTCTGCGTTTAGTGTGACCAGCACGCTCGCTTTTGCCCAGGATGCAGGGACTCAGGCCGAATTGGATGAGTTGCGCCTGCGCATCGAAGCCCTCGAATCCCAGGGGCCCGGTTCGACCCCCGGCGAATTCAGGATCGGAAACACCACGCTTGACGTGTACGGCTATGTCAAAGCCGACTTCTTCTACGACTTTGACTTCGACCAGGGCGACACTGCGTTCGTGAACGTTGTGGGCGAGCCCTCGGCTGCCACAAGCGGCACGTTTGGTGCCACCGTTCGTCAGTCGCGGATCGGTTTGCTGACCACAACGCCCAGTGCCATCGGTGATATCGGCGGCCAGCTGGAGCTT
Source organism: Ruegeria sp. F11 (assembly GCF_056533855.1). NCBI lineage: Bacteria > Pseudomonadati > Pseudomonadota > Alphaproteobacteria > Rhodobacterales > Roseobacteraceae > Ruegeria > Ruegeria sp. F11. The sequence continues at coordinate 114,008 of NZ_JBQFOW010000005.1, forward strand.
GACCTGTTCGCAGGCGGTGGTGCTGCTGAACTGCGTCTGCGCCATGCCAATATCCGTATTGGCGACGAATGGCTGATCGGTCAGTTCTGGACCAACTTCCAACCGTTGGACACCTATCCGACCTCGGTTGAATTCAATGGTCCAGTGGGTATCGCTTTTGCCCGTGTCCCGCAGGTTCGCTATACCAACACAATCGGCAGCAACGCCGAGTTCGCAATCTCGATCGAAGAAAATGTCGGCGGCTCGAACTCGGATGACCCCGTTTTCACAGCCTCCGCGGAATACAACGATGGTACGTACATTGCCCGTGGTGCCGTGCTGTACGGTAAAGCCGAAGGTGGCGGTGTCGAGGTTGACCAAACCGGTCTGACATTGTCGGGTTCGGCCCGTCTTTGGGAAGGCGGCCTGTTCCAGGTCAACTACGTGACGGGTGAGGCGCTTGGCCCCTGGCTGATCGGTCTGGGTGATGCGGTTGTCGGTGGCGAGGCCAACGACGTCGACGGTTTCACCGTCGAACTGCGGCAACAACTGGGTGAGAAATGGAACGTCGGTATCGCCTACGGCTACGAGGACTACGACCTGCCGACCTCGACCGGCACGCTGTCCTTTACCGAGCTTGAGACGATCCACGTCAACGCCTTCTACCAGGCCACCGAGTCGCTGACACTGAGCGCCGAGTACATCTATGGCGAACGCAATGACACGATCTCGGGTCAGGATTTTGACGCCAGCCGGGTTCAGGTTGCGGCGCAGTTGAACTTCTGAACACATAACACGACCCTGCCCCCTTTGGGGCGGGGTCCTCGACGGGACGATCCCCGCGCGATGATATGCGACAGCCGCGTTCACGCTTAGCCCATTCTATCGAAAATATCGGGGAAGGATTGCCGCGCCGCGTCCAGATCAATCACCAACAGCGCGTTGTAGCTGGCAGCATCAAAGGGGTCTTCGGCCGGTACGACCTCGCGCTCGAACAGCCAGCTCAGCCGGCCCGCATCCAGATTGCCCCGCTCGAACGGCTGATCGCCGAAATGTTCCCACAATGCCTCAAAGAACGCCGCGTCGGCGCGTCGATCTGCTGGTTTGCGGTCGCGAAACCGCTCACGGCGGGTTAGCGGCGTGACGCCTTTGGGATTAGCCCGACGAATGGTGAACTGATAGTCGGTGCCGGGCAGACGTCCGGGAAATCCGCGATGTTTCAGCATGTCAGCCCCCCAATTCCCGATAGGTTCAGCTTGAAAGGGAAATGGCAGCCGCACAGGGATGAAATCACAACGCGCACCTCCGAAGCTGCATCGCTTGTCCGAAATGTCATGGCCTCATGAACGTATGTCACCAGAGCCCCTCCCAGATGCATCCGGACTGATCCAGCCGATAGGTTTCGAAAAACTGGGTCGCATCCGGCGCGGCATCGCCAAATTCCACCGGACGATCAGACAAAGAGATGACCACGCGCGCCGGTTCCAGTTGATGCTTTGCGACATAGGCCACGGCCAGCGTCTGGCACAAATGTTCCATGTCGTTCGAGGCCACGTCATGACCGATCCGACCAACTGACGCACCTATCTTAGGCGCGATAAAGCGGAACCGCAGCCATAGCTCGCCGGGATTGTTGTCCAACAGAACGTCGCTCAGCTCCACAGGCTGCCCCGATGGGACAGGCAGCAAGGCTTGGGCCGACGCAGATGAGCCGAGAATCGAGATCATCAGACATATGGCGCGACCCCGGACCCGCCACTGGCAGGCTCCTCCTTCCGGGGTCGCGCGCGCAGTGCTGTTGGCCTGCGCAGTTCTATGTCTGATGGGGCGGATCATTCGTCTATTTGGCGGCTGTTGTCAAACATGCCTCAGTCTGAGGTTTTTGTTTAACAACCCACTTGACCTTTCCGAGATTGGTTTGAGGCGGCATCCGCCACCCCAAACAGAGTTACAGCGGAATATTATCGTGCTTTTTCCATGGGTTCTTCAACTGCTTGCCTCGCAAGCTTGCGAACGCACGGGACACACGGCGGCGGGTCGACTGCGGCATGATCACCTCATCCACAAAACCGCGCTCGGCGGCGACGAAGGGATTCGCAAAACGATCTTCGTAGTCCGCAACGTGCTGAGCCGTCTTTTCCGCATCTGCCAGATCCGCGCGGTGGATGATCTCGGTCGCGCCCTTGGCGCCCATTACCGCGATCTCAGCAGTCGGCCAGGCATAGTTGAAATCGCCGCGCAGATGCTTGGACGCCATAACCACATATGCGCCGCCATAGGCCTTGCGGGTGATCACGGTAACCTTTGGCACCGTCGCCTCGCCATAGGCATAGAGCAGCTTGGCACCGTGCTTGATCACGCCGCTATATTCCTGCTGTGTCCCCGGCAGAAAGCCCGGCACATCCACAAGCGTCAGGATCGGAATCTCGAAACAGTCGCAGAAGCGCACAAACCGCGCCGCCTTGCGCGAACTGTCGATATCCAGACACCCGGCCAGAACCATCGGCTGGTTGGCGACAACACCGACGGTCTGCCCCTCCAGCCGGATGAAGCCGGTGATGATGTTCTTGGCAAAGTCTTCCTGAATTTCGTAAAAGTCGCCCTCATCCGCAATTTTGGTGATCAGTTCCTTCATGTCATAGGGCGTGTTCGGGTTGTCCGGCACTAGCGTGTCCAGCGACGTTTCCACCCGGTCTGGCTGGTCAAAGAACGGACGCACCGGGGGTTTCTCACGGTTGTTGAGCGGCAGGAAATCGACCAGACGCCGTACCTCGGCCAGCGCCTCGACATCATTTTCGAATGCGCCATCGGCGACCGAGGATTTCTTGGTGTGGGTTGAAGCCCCGCCCAGTTCTTCGGCCGTCACGACCTCGTTGGTGACGGTTTTCACCACATCGGGTCCGGTCACGAACATGTAGGACGAGTCTTTGACCATGAAGATGAAATCGGTCATCGCCGGGCTATAGACCGCACCACCTGCGCAGGGCCCCATGATCACGCTGATCTGAGGCACCACGCCCGAGGCGGTGATATTGCGCTGGAACACTTCGGCATATCCGGCCAACGAGGCCACGCCTTCCTGGATTCGCGCCCCGCCCGAGTCGTTGATCCCAATGATCGGCGCGCCGTTCTGCATCGCCATATCCATGATCTTGCAGATCTTCTGGGCGTGGGTTTCAGACAGCGAGCCGCCAAAAACCGTGAAGTCCTGACTGAACACATAGACCATGCGCCCGTTGATCGTGCCCCAGCCGGTGACGACCCCATCCCCGGCATGCTGTTGTTTTTCCATTCCGAACTCGGTGCAGCGATGGCTGACGAACATGTCGAACTCTTCAAAGCTGCCTTCATCCAGCAACAGCTCGACACGCTCGCGCGCAGTCAGCTTTCCACGCGAATGCTGCGCGTCGATCCGCCTTTGCCCGCCACCCAGCCGGGCGTCGTTGCGGCGATCTTCAAGCTCGGAAAGGATGTCTTTCATGGCGATAGTCCCCTTTGAAATTTGGACGGACCCTACCTGTTCCGCCTCGGACCCCAAAGAAGTTTTCGGCAAATTTGCATAATTTTAGCAATTCAACTCTTGAAAAGTGTAAAATTGCTAAGTTTCAGCATGATACAACTTAGGTGTCTGGCTTTCGTCAGCACGCTGACTATACATGTGAACCATGCAGTTCAGCTTGTCCTCGGTTCACCGTACCCCACCCACAATAACCACACTTGTATTGCTTTCCGGGCTGTCCGCCCTGAGCATGAACCTGTTCCTGCCAAGCTTGCCCAACATGGCACTGTATTTCAACACCGACTACAAGGTCATGCAGCTGTCGATCGCCCTCTATCTTCTGGTGAACGCAGCCCTGCAAATCCTGATCGGCCCGATTGCGGACAAGGCCGGGCGCAGACCGGTTTTGCTGTGGGGGCTGGCGCTGTTTCTACTGGCGACCCTTGGTTGCATCTACGCCCCAAATGCCGAGGTTTTTCTGGCCTTCCGAATGTGCCAGGCCGTTGTCGTGGTCGGCATTGTTCTTAGCCGGGCGGCTGTGCGCGACCTGTATGATCAGGATCAGGCTGCTTCGATGATCGGCTATGTCACGATGGGAATGGCAGTTGTTCCCATGATCGGCCCGGCCATCGGCGGCGTGTTGGAGGAATCCTTCGGCTGGAAAGCCAATTTCTGGCTGCCCTTCGCGGTGGGCGCGCTGGCCTTATTCCTGACCTTCACCGATTTTGGAGAAACCTCGGCCAAAAGCGGGAAGACCCTTCTGCAGCAATTCCGGGAATACCCCGAATTGCTGACCTCCCCCCGGTTCTGGGGCTATTCGCTGTCCTCGGCGTTTTCCTCGGGCGCGTTCTTCGCCTATCTCGGCGGCGCGCCGTTTATCGGCACCGAGTTGTTCGGCCTCAGCGCCGTTGAGGTCGGCGTCTATTTCGGTGCACCCGCGGTGGGATACTTTCTGGGCAACTTCATCAGCGGCCGGTATTCGGTGCGCTTCGGCGTGAACCGGATGGTGTATTGGGGGTGCTGGCTGAATGCGGCAGGCGTTGCAATCTCGGCCGTTTTGTTCCTGGCGGGGTTGGGCACCGCGCTCAGCTTTTTCGGCTTCATGACCTTTGTGGGCATCGGCAACGGCATGACCATTCCCAACGCCACCTCGGGCGCGTTGTCCGTGCGCCCTCATTTGGCGGCGACGGCATCAGGGCTGAGCGGGGCGATCATGCTGGGCGGCGGCGCAGGCTTGAGCGCGTTGGCCGGAGCGCTACTGACCAAGGACACCGGAGCCATGCCGCTGCTTTGGCTCATGCTGGCAACCGCTGTTTTGGCCATCTGCGCGATTGCAACTGTTGTCTGGCGCGAACGGCAACTGGGCTTGTAACGCCGCTTGCCCTTCGGGCTTTGCAAAGTTAGCTTGCGCTCAAAGAAAAGTTGCAAAGGCACCGCATGGCAACCCAGAAACTCTATGCAGGGGCGAAACTGCGCGAGATGCGCACGCGCCTGGCCCTGACTCAAAAAGAATTCGCCGCCAAGCTGGGCGTGTCGCTCCCATATGCCAATCAAATGGAGAACAACAACCGTCCGATATCCACCACGGTCGTACTGGCGCTGGCACAGGAATTCGGCATGGATGTCACCGAGCTCAGCACCGGCGACAGCGAACGCCTGGTGTCGGACATGCGCGAGGCTTTGGCGGACCCGGTTTTTGCCGATGCCATCCCGCCGCTTGCCGACCTGCGCTTGACGGCCAGCAACGCCCCGGCGCTGGCCCGCGCCTTTATCGAACTGCACAGGACCTACCGCCAGACCCATGAACGCCTTGCTTCACTGGACGAGGCTTTGGGCCGCGAAGACGCCCGCATTCAGGCCAGCCCCTGGGAAGAGGTGCGCGACTTCTTTCACTATTGCGACAACTACATCGACGCGGTGGACCGCGCGGCGGAGCTTTTCGCACGACGCGCTGAAGGTTCTGGCGGCGTCCGTCAGGCGGCGCTGACTGGCCTGTCCGAGCGCGGCATTCAGGTCATGTTCACGGATATGGCCCCGCTGCGGAGCTATGACGCCGAAAGCAAAATCCTGCGCCTGTCCTCACGCGCAGCACCTCAGACGCAAGTGTTTCAGTTGCTGCTGCAGATGGCGCTGATCAATCAGGACCAACTGCTGGAAGCAACGCTGGACTTTGCCAAGTTCCAGAGTGACGAAGCCCGGTCAATCGCCAAGATCGGCCTGGCAAATTACTTTGCCGGGGCTTCGCTGATGCCCTACGCGAACTTCCTGGCCGCCGCGCAGGAAGACAGGCATGACCTCGAATTGCTCAGCAACCGGTTCGGTGCCTCGATCGAGCAGGTCGCCCACCGCCTGTCCACGCTGCAAAGACCGGGCGCAAAGGGCATTCCGTTTTTCTTCGTGCGCGTCGATCAGGCGGGCACGATCACCAAACGCCACTCGGCTACACGCCTGCAGTTCGCCCGCTTCGGTGGGGCCTGTCCGCTGTGGAACGTGCACCGCGCCTTTGAAACCCCCGGTCACTTCCTGCAGCAACTTGCCGAAACACCCGACGGGGTACGCTATATCTCTCTGGCGCGGGACGTGTCGAAATCAGGCGGTTCATTCGGCGCACCTGTCCGGCGCTACGCCATCGCGCTGGGATGCGAAGTGCGCCACGCTCCGGCTTTGGTCTATGCGGACAACCTCGACATCAACAACTCCAGCGCATACGAGCCCATCGGCATCTCGTGCCGCATTTGCGAACGGCAGACCTGCCACCAGCGCTCGGTTCCGCCGCTGGAACGCCGCCTGACGATCGACACCCATACCCGCGGCACGTTGCCCTACGAAGTCACCTGATCTTCTTCTGTTCAAAAATACCTCGGGGGAGTCGCGGCCTGCCGCGACGGGGGCAGAGCCCCCGCCCCTTGCTCAGGCCCTGGACAAGATCGCCCAGATCTCATCCTTGAGACCGGCCCGCTTCTTGCGCAGTTCAACCTCGGCCAGTTCCTCCATCGGCTCGATATTGGTTTCGGCCTTGTGCACGACGCGATTAACCTCGTGATATTCGTCTGTCAGACGGGCAAAATGCGCGTCCGACTGCTTGAGCTGGCTCATCAGTTCGACCTTGTCGGGGAATTCTTCGGCCAGTTCATGCGGGGTGTGGGACATTCCTGTTCGCTCCTTCATTTATCGTTGCAAATCAATGGTAATAGCATCTCGGAGCCGTCACCTTGACCCGGATCAAATGGCCGCTGACATCGAAGGAATTTAGCGTTTGGACGCCCGCCACCCGGCCGCCCGAGCCTCGGCCCGGGAACAGAACCAGCGTTCGCCCTTGCTGGCGTTGATTTTGGTTTTCCAATAATAGCGCTGGCCCGGCACGTGATAGATTTTCTCGCCCTTGGACGAAATATTGCCTTTGATCTTGCAAGGCTGGGTCACCGTCTGCCCCGACGCCCGATGCACCCACGGCAACAGAACCTGCGAGGCATGCAGCCCAGCTGAGCGGGACCTGGCGGCGTTTTCGGCAGCCACGTACTCATCCGAGTATTTACGATACGCAAAGGCCAGACCGCCCTGAACCAACTGCCGGCCAGCATCCGCGCCATCGACGTAACACCGCGCAACGACACGGCCATAGCGATCCCGATCCAGCGGTTCACACCGCGCCATGCTGCCCTGAAACTGCTTACGAACGACAGAGGTCGCCCACGCCCCGCAGGGCCAGTCAGAGCCATTTTCATCACGGCAGGTCTGATCCAGTTCCGGAGCATCTATGCCGTGCAGGCGCACCCGGATGCCCCCAATGTCCCACGTATCCGCGTCGATGACATCCACCTGCCCTTTGAGCAGATCAGCGGCAGCCGCAAAGGCTGGAAAAGCGAGAACAAAAACCAAACAAAGTCTTAACATATCCCTGATATGCGCACCGTAGCGGGCGCATTCAACTGGGTCTGTTAAGAAAGGTTAACGCTGGGCCGTCGCCCAGGCCGGGTGAATCCACGGGCGGTCATTGGCTTTCGGCAAGGCATCCCGACCCAGCAAATGGTCCGAGATTTTCTCGCCCACCATGATCGACGGCGCGTTCAGATTGCCATTGGTGATCTGCGGGAAGACCGAACTGTCCGCGACACGCAGCCCTTCCACTCCGATCACCCGCCCTTCGGGATCGACCACCGCATTTCGGTCGTCGGCGCGACCCATCCGGCACGTTCCGCAGGGGTGATAGGCGCTTTCGGCATGTTCGGCGATAAAGCTGTTCAGATCCTCGTCTGTCTGAACCTCGGCCCCCGGCTGGATCTCTTTGCCCGCAAAAGGCTTGAACGCGTCCTGCCCGAAGATTTCGCGCGTCAGGCGGATGCAAGTGCGGAAGTCCTCCCAATCCTGTTCATGGCTCATGTAGTTGAAACGAATAACCGGCGCGTCCTCGGCCTGGGCCGAGCGCAACGTCACCGCCCCGCGCGAAGGTGAGCGCATCGGGCCGACATGGGCCTGAAACCCGTGCCCCTCAGCCGCCGCCTGACCGTCATAACGCACGGCCATGGGCAGGAAGTGATACTGAACATCGGGGTATTCCACCCCCGGTTTCGACCGCACAAACGCGGCACTTTCGAACTGGTTCGAGGCTCCAAGCCCGGTTTTGGTGAACAGCCACTGCGCCCCGATCAAACCCTTGCTGAACAGGTTCCAGTGTTTATACAGCGTGATCGGCTGCAGCGAGGCCTGCTGGATGTAAAGCTCCAAATGGTCCTGAAGGTTGGCGCCAACGCCGGGTCGGTCGGCAACCACGTCGATACCGTGCTCGGCCAGATGCGCAGCCGGGCCGATGCCCGATAGCATCAACAACTTGGGCGAGTTGATCGACGAGGCGGCCAGAACCACCTCGCGCCGGGCGCGGATGATTTCGGTTTTACCGCCGCGCACCAGTTCCACTCCGGTCGCACGCCCGTCTTCCATCACGACGCGCGCGGCCAGGCCGCGGACAATATCGCAGTTGTTCCGCTTCAATGCGGGCTTCAGATACGCGTTTGCCGCCGACCAGCGCCGTCCTTTCCAGACGGTCTGCTCCATCGGGCCGAAGCCTTCCTGCTTTTCGCCGTTATAGTCGCCGGTGATCTCGTAGCCTGCCTGCTGGCCCGCATCGACAAAGGCCTGAAACAGCGGGTTTTCGCGCGGGCCGCGCGACACATGCAAGGGACCATCGGTGCCGCGCCATGTCGGGTCGCCCCCGTGACCGCCATGGTGCCAGGTTTCCATCCGCTTGTAATAGGGCAGCACATCCGCATAGGACCAGCCATCGGCCCCCATCTCGGCCCAGGTGTCGAAATCGCGGGCGTGGCCGCGCACGTAGACCATCCCGTTGATCGAGGACGACCCGCCGATCACCTTGCCGCGCGGGCAGGCCAATTCGCGGTTATTCAGATGCGGCTCAGGCTCGGACTTGTAGCCCCAATCGTACATCGACATGTTCATCGGATAGCTCAGCGCGGCGGGCATCTGGATGAACGGCCCGGCATCCGAACCGCCATGTTCGATCACCAACACCGACGCCCCGGCCTCGCTGAGGCGATAGGCCATCGCGCAACCGGCGGACCCCGCGCCGACGATGACAAAGTCTGCTTCCATTATCGTGTCTCCGGTCCCGCGCGGGGCGCGAGTATTTTTGAAAAGATGAAGGGGTTATTCGCCGCGCGGGAAGCGCTGGCTTTCCTCGACGATGTTCAGGTCCATGTGGTTGCGCATGTACCGTTCCGACGCTTTTTGCAGCGGCTGGTAATCCCACGGGTAATATCCGCCTTGCCGCAGCGCCTCGTACACCACCCAGCGGCGGGCCTGGCTGGCGCGCACGTCGGCATCAAAGCGGTCAAGGTCCCATCGAGCCTCGGACTTGGCGCGCAGCGTTTGCAGGGTCCCAGCGTGTTCGGTCTTGTCCGCAAGGTTGGTCAGTTCATGCGGGTCAGTTTCAAGGTCGAAAAGCTGATCAGGGTCCAGCGCGCAACGGTTGTATTTCCATTTGCCATAGCGCAGCGAGACCAGCGGCGCGTAGGATGCCTCGGCGGCGTATTCCATTTTGACCGGCGCGGTGCGTTCAACACCCTGCGCCAGCGGCACAAGATCTTCTCCGTCCGTCCACGGCGCGATCTCGGCCATGTCAACGCCCGACAGCGCGCCCAGCGTCGGGGTCACGTCGATTGTCGAAACCGGCGTTTCGATACGTCCTGCGGGCATGTCCGGGGCCGAAATCATCAGCGGCACGCGTGAGGAGCCTTCGAAGAAGGTCATCTTGAACCACAGCCCCCGCTCGCCCAGCATATCGCCGTGATCCGAGACGAAGAGGATGATCGCCTCTTGCCGCGTGGTCTCAAGCACCTCAAGGATTTCGCCGATCTTGTCGTCCAGATAAGAGATATTGGCGAAATAGGCGCGGCGGGATTTGCGGATGTCTTCCCGTGTGATGTCAAAGCTGCGCCAGTCATTGGCATCGAAAATCCGCTTGGAATGCGGGTCTTGGTTGTCATAGCCGAGGTCCGCGACCTCAGGCTCCAGATGCGCGCAATCCTCGTAGAGATCCCAGTATTTGCGCCGTGCCACGTAAGGGTCATGCGGGTGGGTGAAGCTGACGGTCATGCTCCACGGGCGACCGTCCTTGCCACGCGCCAGATCATAGAGCTTGGCTTTGGCGTGATAGGCGACCTCGTCATCATATTCCATCTGGTTCGAGATTTCGGCGACGCCCGCGCCCGTCACCGAGCCCATGTTGTGATACCACCAGTCGATCCGCTCACCCGGTTTGCGATAGTCGGGCGTCCAACCGAAATCGGCGGGGTAGATGTCGGTGGTCAGGCGATCCTCGAACCCGTGCATCTGGTCGGGGCCGACGAAATGCATCTTGCCGCTGAGGCAGGTGTAGTAACCCGCGCGGCGCAGATGGTGCGCGTAGGTGGGGATATCGCTGCGGAACTCGGCGGCGTTGTCATAGACTCCGGTGCGCGAGGGCAACTGGCCCGACATGAAGCTGGCCCGACCCGGAGCGCACAAAGGCGAGGCGGTGTAAGCGTTGGCAAACCGCGTTGACCGTTCGGCCAGTTTCTTCAGGTTCGGCGCATGCAGCCAGTCGGCGGGACCGTCGGGAAAGAGGGTGCCGTTGAGCTGATCCACCATCAGGATCAGAATGTTCGGTTTTGTCATTTTCCAGCCTCGAGCAGAGTGTTGAGGACACGCATCGCGTGGTTCACGGCCAGTTGCGGCTCTTCCGGGGCGCTGAGGGCGGCGCGGATATACAGCCCGTCGATCATGGCGATCATGTTTTCCGCCGCCTCGACCGGATCGTCGATGATGGGGCGCAAAGCGCAAATCAGGTTCGAGCGGATGCGGGACTGATAAACCTGCCACAGGCGCAACGCGTCATCATTGGTCTGAGCCAGCACATAGAAAGTCATCCACGCGGCGATCACGTCAGGCGTAAAGCATGAGGGCGCAAAGCAAGCGCGGATGATCGCCTGCGCTCGTTCATTGGGTGGGGCAGATTTAACCTCGGCCCGGGCTACGTCGCCGAAATCGGACAGGATCTGGCGCATCGCGGCCAGAAATATCTTGTCCTTGCCGCCGAAATAATGATGCGCCAACGCGCTGGACATGCCCGCGCGTTTGGCGATCTGGCTGACAGTGACATCCAGCGATTTCTGCACGCCCAGTTCGGCAATCGTTGCGCGAACGATCGCTTCGCGGCGGATCGGCTCCATTCCGACTTTAGGCATCGCGTTCCCCTGACCAGACTTTACGGAAAGGCAGGCTAGGGAATCTTTATTGACTCGTCAATCAATAACGTATCTCAGGCCCGGGCCTGCAGTTCGGGGCGACGCTCGGAGGCGTCACCTCACGGCGTTTCAGCACCGCCTCGCGCCAGGAGATAAAGCTGACGGCGGCCAGAATCAGTGTCCCGCCTGCCACGACCCAAATGTCGACCCCTTCGTGGAACACCACCGCACCCATCACGGTGGCCCAGATCAGTTGCAGGAATGTCACCGGCTGCGTCACGGCAACCGGGGCCGCCTGCAGGGCCAGTGTCATGAAATAGTGGCCTGCGGTAGCAAAGCACGCGACCAGAAACAGCACCCCCAGATCGTGCAGGCTGGGCGGCGTCCACACGGCAATCGCAAAAGGCGTCAGCGCCAGCGTCACCCAGATCGACAGATGCGCCACCACGACCGACGGCGGCACATCCCGCACCAACCGTTTGGCCAACAGGTAGGACGCGCCAAACATTAAAGCCGTGCCCAGCATCGCCAGATGCCCGGCCGAGACCTCTCGGAAACCGGGTCTGAGGATGATCACAACGCCAATCAGCGCCACCATAATCGCGGCCATCCGGCGAAAGGCCAGCTTTTCGCCCAGAAACAGCGCCGCCCCCAGGGTGACGTAAACCGGGGTCATGTAGTTCATTGCCGTGACCTCGGCCAAGGGAATCCGTGTCATGGCGAAGAACCACAGCATGACCCCCACGGCGTGAACCGCCCCGCGCACTCCGAACTGGGTAAGCTGTCGGCGTGTCAGATGTGTGGTCACGATCAGCCGAAGAACCGGAAGCAGAAAAACCAGCCCCAAAACATATCGCAGGAACCCCGCCTGAATCGGGTCCATCGACGTGCCCAGTGACTTGACCAGCGCCGTCATCCCGACAAAGGACAGCCCGGCGGTGAACATCCAGAACATACCCGCAAGCGGTCGAGAGGCGGCGACAGTCGTCATGCCATCGGTTCAACACCGAAACCCCGGCGGGGACAACCCTTCACATGATAACAAGTTTGACGGCAATGCTCAGCATCACAACGCCGATCCCGACATCCAGACCCTGCCACGCGCGCGGTCGCGTGAAGACCGGGGACAATATTCGGGCCCCGTATCCGAGCGAGAAGAAGAAGACGAAGCTGGACAGCATTGCGCCAATCGCAAAACTCAGCCGGTCGTCATATTGCGCTGAGATCGAGCCGATCAGAACAACCGTATCCAGATAGACATGAGGGTTCAGCCAGGTGAAGGCCAGCACCGTCAGCAAGGCTGCGCGCAGGCTGGTCCGAAGGCCTTCGCCGATATCCATCGCTGCGCCACCGCGCCACGCCGACCACAGGCTGCGCAGACCGTACCACGTCAGAAACAGGGCCCCGCCATAGCGCATCACCGGCTCAAACCAGGGCGCGGCCTGCGCCAGCGTTCCGAACCCGGCCACGCCAGCCGCGATAAGGATGGCGTCGGAGACGGCGCAGGTCAGACACAGGACAAAGACATGCTCGCGCCGCAGACCTTGCCGCAAGACAAAAGCATTCTGCGCACCAATGGCGAGGATCAGGCTAAACCCAAGCGCAAAACCGGCAATTAGGGATGTGGACATGCAACCTCCTGCGTTCAGAACGATTGACTAAAGCGCGGCAGGCGTTCTATCAAATTAAAGATGTTAACCTGAATTAAGTTGTTCTAATGCTATTGGACCCGCACCATATCGGAGCGCTTTCTGCAATACTGAGGCATGGCAGCTTTGATGCGGCCGCCGCTGAGCTATCCGTCACACCTTCGGCCATTTCCCAACGGATAAAAGCGCTGGAGGACCGGGTCGGCACGTCCCTGATCCATCGTGGCCCACCCTGCACCGGCACCAACGCAGGTCTGCGCATCGCGCAGCACGCCGAAGATATCGGCTTGCTCGAAGCGCAATTGGCCCGCGAGCTGACACTGCAACGAGGGCCGGGACCCACGCGGGTGCGGATCGCGGTGCCTGCCGACGGTTTGGCCACGTGGTTTATCAAAGCGATGGCGCAGGTGTCGGACATGCTGTTCGATCTGGTGATCGATGATCAGGATCATTCGGCGGAATGGTTGCGACGCGGCGAGGTGAGCGCCGCCGTCACTGTCGGTGGCCAGTCCGTCACTGGGTGTGACGCCATCCCGCTGGGTGCTTTGCGCTACCTGCCGACCGCCAGCCCCGATTTCATTGATCGGTGGTTCAACGAAGGTGTGACCGCCAAAACCCTTGCCCGCGCACCCTGTCTTGTATTCAGCCGCAAAGACAGCCTGCAGAAAGCGTGGATGGAGGCATGGACGGGCAGCCGCATCTCGCCACCCTCGCACTACCTGCCCTCGTCACGGGGCTTCGTCGAGGCGGCGATTGCCGGGATGGGATGGGGGATGAATCCCGAAGAACTGGCCCGCGATGCGATAGAGGCCGGGCAACTGCGCCCTATCGTGCCCGATGCTGAGCTGGATGTTGATCTGACTTGGCAGGTGGGGCGCATTCTGGCGCCGGCACTGGCCCCGCTGACGCTGGCGGTCCGGGACGCGGCCGCACGTGCGCTGATTCCGCCAACGCTGTAATACCCTTACGCCTGAGCCGCTTTTCCGGCCTGCGGTACGACGACACGATAGCAGGCGAAACTGGCGACAACACTGGCCAGAACAATAAATGCGACGGCCAGTGCAACTTCGTTCAAATGAGCGATACCCGCCAGCGCCGCCGACAGGACAACCGCGCTGATCCGGGCCAGGCTCTTGATCGCCGCCGAGGCCTGCACCCGCTGATCCTTGGGGGCTACGTCCAGGAAATACAGTTTGCGCGCGCTGCTGATCCCTGTCACCGCGACCGTGACAACGAACAGGGCGATGGCATGCAGGTGGACGTCGTGATCCAGGTGCAGATAGTGGAACACCAGCAGCACGATCCCCGTCACCGCCACCATCAGCGTCCCGGTAACCATGACCGCGCGATGGGATTTCATGTTAACCAGATGCCACAGGGGCGCCGACACCAGATAGCCCGAGGCCGAAGACACGATCACAGCCGTCAGGCCCTTGGCTGAACTGTGATGAGACTCGGCTGCGATCAGGGCAAAGAAGGGCACCGAAAGGGCCACGACGACCAGCGGCATTCGCATAATCAAATAGCGCCGGAACCAGGCGTGCTCGAACATGCTGCGGATTGCGCGGAAGCTGGCGGAAAGGGAGAGTTTCTGTGCCTTCTTATCGTCAGAAGCGTCCGCCCGCCCCGAGGTCTCGGACATGGCCATGATTGTAAGGCCGGACAGGATAAAGAACGCAACGGACACGCCGATCACGGTAGAATGACGCGCAAAGGGCGGGTGTTCCGCCGTAAGTTTATGAAGCAGCAGCGCAAGGCCAATGGCCCCCAGCCCTCCGGCCCCTAACTGCATATAGTGCATCACCATTCTTGATTTCGATTGCACATGATCGCCAAGCAGGTCCATGAGCATCAGGTTCTGAGTCTCGTCGATCAGGCCGATCAGAAAGAACACGGCGATGAACGCCACGGCGATCAGCGGCACCACGCCCGTTGCCGCGATGAGGATGGCCAGAACCAGACAGGCCCCTATTGCAACCTCGGTCAGGGCAACGCCACGCTTTTTCCGGGGCTGCGCCGCGATGGTCTGGGCCAGAAACACATCGGCGATCATGCTGCCGACCATCCGCACCGAGACCAGCGCCCCGGCGATGAAGATTGGCAATTCGAAAGACACAGCTAGAAACGGCAGCACGACCGAGGGGCTGCCCAGCGTCCATGCCACCTGAGACAGGATGCTCTGCCCGGTCAGAACCGGGACGTTCCGTTTCGCCCTATCAGGTGTATTCGTCGCCATCAGCCTGCAATCTGCGCGCAATTTCCGGTGTTTTTATGTCGCTGCGTCTTCGGTTTCAAACTTAACGAGTTCGGCGCAGACGGCCAAATGCAAAAGCCCGACCGCACGGGCCGGGCTTTCGAAAAGCGTGGAACACGGCTCAAAGCTGCGCCATGACCTCATCCGTGGCTTCGAAATTGGTTGTGACGCGCTGCACATCGTCGTCATCTTCCAGCGCATCGACCAGCTTCATCAGCTTTTGCATATCGTCCAGACCCAGTTCGGTCGTGGTGGTGGGCCTCCAGACCAGCTTGGTGGATTCGGATTCGCCCAGCGCGCCTTCCAGCGCGTTCGACACATCGTTCAGATCGGTATCGGCGCACCAGATGATGTGACCGTCTTCCGAGCTTTCGACATCCTCGGCACCGGCTTCAATGGCGGCCTCAAAGATCGTGTCGGCATCGCCTGTATCCGCCGGGTACACCACCTCGCCCTTGCGCTCGAACATGAAGCCGACCGAGCCGGTCTCGCCCAGATTGCCGCCGTTTTTGGAAAAGGTCGAGCGCACGGTGGATGCGGTGCGGTTGCGGTTGTCGGTCATCGTCTCGACGATCACCGCCACGCCGTTGGGGCCGTAGCCCTCGTACCGGATTTCTTCGTAATCGTCGCCTTCGCCCGCAACCGATTTCTTGATCGCCCGGTCGATCACATCCTTGGGGACCGAGTTCGACTTAGCTTCCTTGACGGCCAGACGCAGGCGCGGGTTCTTGTCGGGATCAGGGTCGCCCATCTTGGCGGCGACGGTGATCTCTTTCGACAGTTTGGAAAACAGCTTGGACCGCGCGGCGTCCTGACGCCCCTTGCGGTGCTGGATGTTGGCCCATTTGGAATGGCCTGCCATGTTGCGTCCTCGTGATAGTGATTGCGTATTCGGCGCTCATATAGACGTTTGCGGGGGGCAGGATCAAGAGAGCGGCTTGCTCAGACCTCGGCGCGCGGTATGGTGACCGCATGACGACCGATCAGATCATTCTTTTTGCCCTTTTCATTACCGTGTTTGGACTGCTTCTGTGGGGCCGGTTTCGCTATGACCTTGTGGCTTTCGCGGCACTTATGGTGGGCGTGGTGACGGGCGTCGTGCATGTCGACAACGCATTTGCCGGGTTCGGCCACCCCGCGACGATCATTGTTGCGCTGGTGCTTGTGGTGTCTGCCGGGCTGGTCCGGTCGGGGGCTGTGTTTCTGATCACACGAACGCTGGTCGATGCCTCGCGCGGCCTCGGCGCGCATATCGCGCTGATGGGTGGGATCGGGGCGGTTTTGTCAGCCTTCATGAACAACGTCGCGGCGCTGGCGCTGCTCATGCCAGTGGACATTCAGACCGCCCGCAAGGCGGGGCGGTCGGTGGGCCTGACCCTGATGCCGCTGAGCTTTGCCACTATTCTGGGCGGCATGGCGACGCTGATCGGTACCCCGCCCAACATCATCATCGCCTCGATCCGGTCCGAAACCCTGGGCGAGCCGTTCCGCATGTTCGATTTCGCCCCGGTCGGAGGTCTGGCCGCCATCGCAGGGCTGGCCTTTGTGTCGCTGATCGGCTGGCGTCTGATCCCAAACCGGGGGCCGCAGGATGAAACGTCCGAGGCGCTGGCCGAATATATCGCCGAGCTGACCCTGCCGCCAGAGTCGCCCCATATCGGCAAGCGCGTCAGTGAGCTTTACGAGGCTGCCGAAAAGTCTGACGTGGCCATCATCGGCCTGATCCGCGACGGCAAGCGGCGCTATGGGCGCTCTGCCCATGCCACGCTGAAAGAGGGCGACGCGCTGGTTCTGGAAGCCCGGCCCGAGGCGCTGGACGAGTTCCGCGCCGCGCTAAATCTTGATTTCTCGGACACACGCCGTCAGGAGTTGCTGACCGCCGAGGGTGAGGGCCTTGAAGTGATCGAGGTTGTGGCCCCCGAAAGCGCCCGCATCACGGGCCGAACCGCGCAAGGATTGGGGCTTGCGTGGCGGCAGAGCACCGTTCTGATGGGCATTTCCCGCCAAGGCCGCCGGATCACCGAGCAGGTGCGCAAGACCGAGGTCGAACCGGGCGACATCCTGCTGCTGCTCTGCCCCCGCGACCGGGGCGCGGATGTGACCGAGTGGCTGGGCTGCCTGCCGCTGGCGCAGCGCGGGTTGAATGTCACCGCAAATGACAAGGCGTGGCTGGCCATCGGGCTTTTCGCGGCGGCCGTACTTGCGGCCAGTGTCGGGCTGATCTACCTGCCCGTTGCGCTGGGTCTGGTGGTGATTGCCTATGTCCTGACCAAGATCATGCCCATCGCCGACATCTACAACCACATCGAATGGCCGGTGGTGGTGTTGCTGGGCTCGATGATCCCTTTGGGCAGCGCGCTCGAGACCTCGGGCGGGACCGAGTTGATCGCCAATGCGCTGGTGCAACTGACGGACGGCCTGCCCGCCTGGGCTATTCTGACCGTCCTGATGGTTGTCACCATGACGCTGTCGGATGTTCTGAACAACACCGCGACGGCCATTGTCGCAGCCCCGGTGGGGATACAGATGGCCCAAACGCTTGGGGTGTCGCCCGACCCGTTCCTGATGACCGTCGCCGTGGCGGCCTCGGCCGCCTTTCTCACACCTATCGGACATAAGAACAACACGCTGGTTCTGGGTCCCGGAGGCTATCGGTTCGGCGACTATTGGCGCATGGGCCTGCCGTTGGAAATCCTGATTGTCGCGGTATCGGTTCCGGCCATCCTTGTGTTCTGGCCGCTATGACAGGTAAAGGCAGCACATGAAACGCTTTCTGATCCTGCAACTGCGCCCCGAGACGGATGCCTCGGACGCCGAATATGCCTCGATTCTGGGCAAGGCCGGTCTGTCGCCTGAGCAGACACACCGTATCCGTCTGGATTGCGAGGACCTGCCCGAAGGTCTGGACGTAACCGACTATGCAGGCGTCATTGTTGGCGGCGGGCCCGGTTGCGTCAGCGACGACCCGGCGACGAAATCCAGCCTGGATACAAAGATCGAAGGTGCGATCATGGGGCTGATGCCGCAGATCACTGCGCGCGATCACCCGTTCATGGGATGCTGCTACGGCTTGGGTATCCTCACCGCGCATCTGGGCGGGGATGTCAGCAAGCGGCAATTTGGCGAGCCGGTCGGCCCCTCCGATTGCCGCCTGACTGAAGATGGCGCGCAGGACCCTCTGACCGCTGGCCTACAGCCTGAATTTGAGGCTTTTGTCGGTCATAAAGAGGCCGTGCAGGCTCTGCCCGATGGCTGCGTGCACCTGATCGCCTCGGACCCCTGCCCGTTTCAGATGATCCGTTGGGGGCAGAACGTCTATGCCACGCAATTCCACCCCGAGGCCGATGCGCATGATTTCGAAGAACGCATCCATATCTACAAGGATCACGGCTATTTCCGGCCAGAAGACGCGCAAGGTTTGATAGATATGTGCCACGCGGCGGACGTCACCCAACCCGGTGAGATCTTGCGGCGGTTTGCCGAACGGTACGGGTGACCTAACGGAGCGGTTGCCTGTCGCTTGGCCCCTCGCATAGGTTGATCCAAACAGCTTTGGGAGGGGTTGTTCTTGGACCTGCTTATCAATGTCGGCCTGCCCCTGTCGTTGGCGATTATCATGCTGTCCTTAGGCCTCGGGCTTGAGGCCGCTGATTTCCGCCGCGTGCTGACACGCGGCTATCCCTTTGCCATCGGCGCGATCAGTCAGGTTCTGCTGCTGCCGCTGGCCGCCTTTGCCACCGCCAAGCTGTTTGGCCTGTCGCCCGAGATCGCGGTCGGCGTCATGCTGCTAAGCTTTTGCCCCGGCGGCGTGACCAGCAACATCCTGTCGAAATTCGCCAAGGGCGACGTGGCCCTGTCCGTCAGCCTGACCGCGGTGATTAGCCTGCTGTCGATGGTGACGGTCCCGGTGCTGGCGGCGTGGTCCATCGGGCATTTCATGGGCGAGGCCGCGCCCGAAGTCTCGATCGGGTCGCTGGCCACCGCGCTATTCCTGATCACCACCCTGCCCGTCGCTATTGGCGTCAGCCTGCGCCACTTTGCGCGCAACTTCGCACTGCGGATCGACACGCCCCTGTCTAAGCTTGCAGCGATCTTGTTCGTGTTGATCGTTGCCGTCGCCTTGGCCGGAAACTGGCAGTTCTTTATCGAGAACCTCAGCTCAATCGGCGCGGCCCTGATCACCCTGAACATCGCTCTGCTGCTGATCGGCCTAGGGCTGTCGCGCGCCGCCAACCTGTCATGGGATGAGGCCAAGACAGTGTCGATTGAAACCGGCATCCAGAACTCGGCCCTCGGCATTACACTGGCGGCATTGATCACTGGCACCACCACCGGATTCAGCCCTCTGGCCGTGCCTGCAGCCGTCTATGGGATCACAATGTATGTGGTCGTAACCCCCTTCATCCTCTGGTTCCGCAGCCGCTGAAAGGACAGCCCATGACCAACAACACAGCAGACGCGATTGTGGTCGGCGGCGGGCTTGCCGGTCTGGCGGCGGCGGCAGAACTGGGTGATCGCGGCAAACGCGTGATCATCGTGGATCAGGAGCCCGAACATTTCCTTGGCGGACAAGCGTTCTGGAGCCTCGGCGGGTTGTTCATGGTCGACACCCCCGAACAGCGCCGCATGGGCATCCGCGACAGCCACGATCTGGCCCTGCGCGACTGGATGGGCAGCGCGCAGTTCGACAGGGACGAGGACGCGTGGCCCCGCAAATGGGCGCAGGCCTATGTCGAATTCGCCGCCGGAGAGATGCGCCCGTGGCTGCACCAGATGGGCCTGCGCTGGTTCCCGGTCGTGGGCTGGGCCGAACGCGGCGGGTCTTATGCGGATGGTCATGGCAACTCGGTCCCTCGGTTTCACATCACGTGGGGCACCGGGCCGGGCGTGCTAGAACATTTCATCCGTCGGGTGCGGGAACACGTCAGCGCCGGGCTGATCCAGTTGAAATTCCGCCATCAGGTCAGCCACATCATCATGCAAAACGGTGCAGCCAAAGGCGTTTCGGGCGAGGTTCTGGCCGATGACACCGCCCAGCGCGGCGGCAAGACCAACCGGGATGAGGTCGGCGAGTTCGAAGTCTACGCGCCCTCAGTCATCGTCACCTCGGGCGGAATTGGCGGCAACTTCGAGGTGGTACGGAAGAACTGGCCACGCGACCGGTTGGGCGAGCCGCCAAATGACATGGTAGCGGGCGTTCCGTTTCACGTGGATGGCCGGATGATCGGCATCAGCGAAAAGGCCGGCGGGCATGTGATCAACGGCGACCGCATGTGGCATTATACCGAGGGCGTGCGGAACTGGGACCCGATCTGGCCCGCCCATGGCATCCGCATTATACCCGGCCCAAGTTCGATGTGGTTCGATGCGCGTGGCAACCGGCTGCAACCTCCTTGCCTACCGGGGTTCGACACACTGGCCACGCTGCGCGAGATTCTGAAAACCGGCTATGAATACAGTTGGTTCGTCTTGACCCAGAAGGTGATCAAAAAGGAATTCGCCCTGTCGGGGTCCGAACAGAACCCAGACCTCACATCCGGAAGCTGGAAAGAGGTGATCCGCCAACGCGTCCTGTCAGGCTCCAGAGCGACGGGCCCGGTCGAGGCTTTCAAGGAAAAGGGAGAGGATTTCGTCGTCGCCAACACCCTGACCGAGTTGGTGAACGGCATGAACCATCTGGGCGGTGGCCTGATCGAAGAGGCACATCTGCGCGCCCAGATCGAGGCGCGGGATTCGCAGGTCGACAATCCGTTCTCGAAAGACGCGCAGATGATGGCGGTTTTGGCCGCGCGCAATTATCGGGGCGACAAGCTGATCCGGACAGCCAAGCCGCACCGGTTCCTCGATCCGTCCAACGGCCCTCTGATCGCGGTCAAGCTGCATGTGCTGACCCGGAAGACGCTGGGCGGGTTGCAGACCAACCTCGACAGCCAGATGATCGGCGCGGATGGTCAGACCGTCCCCGGCCTGTTCGCCGCTGGTGAGGTTGCAGGCTTCGGCGGCGGCGGCTATCACGGCTACAACGCGCTGGAGGGCACGTTTCTGGGCGGCTGCATCTTCTCTGGCCGCAACGCGGGACGGTCCCGCGCCGTCGCCTGATACGCTTACGGTTTGCGCACCATCTTGATAACCGGCTCGCCCTGCGCATCCAGCAACGCCAAAGCGTCGCCCTGCACCGCATAGGTGGTCACGCTTTGCAGGGCCTGCATTAACTGACGCTCGACCTCGTCCAGCGGTGGCGGGCAGGCCATCAGCGTGGCGGCCATGTTGTCGGGGAATTCGATCCGGCTGCCCGAAATCTCGGCCTGGCCGCGAAACCGGTTGCAGCCTCCGCTGCCCGAAAACGCCCCGCCTTGTGCAAAGGACAGTTCGGGCCGTTTCTCGGTTTCAATCGGGGTGCCGTTCAATCCGGCGGCAACCCATTCCGTGTTTTCCAGCATCGCAGCCCCCTGCGCCTGAACCTGCACCAGCGTCATATTGGCCGAGTTCCCGGCCCCGTCCGTCAGAACCGGATAGGCCGTATCGGTGGTAAACAGAAGGGTCTGCCCCTGCGAGATCGAAGCGCGCAGGACATACCGGTGGCTGTCACTGATCAGCGCGTCATCGTAAGTCAGTTCAAACTGCGCGGGCACTGCGTCCAGCGCATAGCGCTGTGCGGCAAGCGTCACGGCCGGGGCATCGGCCAGCGAGACATCCTGAAGCTGCACGTAAAGCGTGGCATCCTGCGGCACAGCGATGCGTTCAAGAAAGGTCGCCGACCCCGCAACCGTTCCTGCGACACCTGCACCGCCCAGGGTCGTCCACATCGCGATACTGGCCACAACGGCACGTCCGGTTCCGAGCATGATCAACTCCTGTTTAAAGCATCATATTCACAAAAGATTGTGTGTCCGTCGCCATTTACAAGGCTGAACGCGGGCAACCGGCGGGTCTGCGCCGATATCACAGCGGCCAGATCAACGGGATCAGCAACGAGGCCAGCAGCCCAACGGTCAGGTTCAGCGGAATGCCGACCTTCATGAAATCGGTGAACCTGTACCCGCCCGGCCCATAGACCATCATGTTGGTCTGATAGCCGATGGGCGTCGCGAACGAGGCCGAAGCCGCGACCATCACCGCAACAACCAGCGGGCGCGGATCGATCCCCACCGCCTGCGCCAACCCGATGGCAATCGGCGTCACCACAACAGCCACCGCGTTGTTCGATACCAGTTCGGTCAACACCGATGTCAGCAGATAAACCGCCCAGATGATCAGGAACGGCGGCAGGACGCTCAGGCCCGGCGCGACCGCCTCGACAATCAGCATTACAGCGCCGGAACTGTCCAGCGCAGCACCAATGGCCAGCATCGCAAAGATCAGCGCCAGCAGGCGGCCCTCGACAAAGGAAAACGCCTCATCCGCGTCGATGCAGCGCGTCAGCAGAACCACGGCAACCGCCAGGATCGACAACAGCAAGATCGGTGCCACGCCCAATGCGGCCAAAGCGACAATGCCGACCAGCGCGCCAATTGCAATCGGCGCATGGCTGCGGCGAAACGCGCGGGCGGACGGTTGAGTCACATCAACCATATCCATATCAGCGGCCAGTTTCTGAATATCCGCCGGCGAGCCTTCCAGCAGCAGCGTGTCGCCCACCCGGACCACCAGATCATCCAACTGGCGACCTATATTCTGGTTGCGGCGATGCACCGCCAGCACATAGACACCATACCGCCTGCGCAGACGCAGGATGCCCAAAGTGCGCCCGACCATACGGCAGCCAGGGGTGATCAGCACCTCGACCGTCTTGGTCTCGACAGCCGAGACCTGATCGACGCGTTTCAGTTCCTTGTTGCTCTGCAGGCTCAACAATTCGGTCATTTCGGTCCGCAGAACGACGCGGTCACCCACCTGCAGCTCAACCCCCTTGAGATTGCGCCGCAACGAGTCATCGCCCCGGATCACGTCAATCAGGCGCACGCCGGGGCGTTTGAACAGTTGCACGCCGGTGACTTCACGCCCGATCAGGTTGCTTTCCGGCGGGATCACGGCCTCGGTAAAGAACTTCATCTTGGACCGGTCGCTGAGCAGCGAGGCCATGCTGTCCCGGTCCGGCAACAGGCGCGGTGCGATGAAGCGCAAGTAGATCATGCCATAGATGACCAGAGCGATGCCCAGCGGCGTGACCTCGAAAATCGTAAAGGCCTGCATGCCTTGCGCGCGGGCCACACCGTCCACCAGCAGGTTGGTGGAGGTCCCGATCAGGGTCAGCGTGCCACCAAGAATAGCCGCATAGCTCAGCGGGATCAGCAGTTTCGAGGCCGGGACATTCAGCGTTCGCGCGATCTGCACGAAGACCGGGATCATCACCACCACAACCGGCGTGTTCGACACCACCGCCGAGGCCACGACGACAAAAGCCATCAGCAAGCCAATGGCGATGCGCGGGTTCACCTGCGCCTGTTTCTGCGCCGTCGAGGTAAAGGCGTCCAAAGCGCCCGTTCGCACAAGCGCCCCCATGATGATGAACATCGCGGCGATGGTCCACGGCGCGGGGTTCGACAGCACCGCAAGGGCGCTTTGGTAGGGCAGGATACCGGTGACCAACATCAGGGACACGCCGCCAATGGCCACCACCTCGGTCGGGTAGACCTCGCGCAGGAACATGATGAACATGCCCGCGACGATCATCAGCGCGAGAATTGCGCCACCAGTGTCTGTCAGTGGAAGGAATTGCATTCGTGGTATTCTGTCCGAACCCTGGCCCAAGCGCCTGACGGGTAGTTTCCCGCATTGCGCGGGGCAGAGCAAGCCTTTACGGCCCCGCCTGCTCCAGCCGCCCGCCGACTCGTACCATATGCACGGATTTTGCGCTGCCGTCTTGATCGTTGGTCTCGATGAAGACGCCGCTCAGCGTTGCCTCGCCATTCGCGGGGGTGAACCGCGCCTTGGGCATGCCGGTGATGAAGCGGCGCATCGGCTCGACCTTGTCCATGCCAATGACCGAGTCATAATCGCCGCACATCCCCGCATCGGTCAGATAGGCGGTGCCGCCCGGCAAAATCTGAGAATCCGCGGTGGGCACATGGGTATGCGTGCCGACCACAAGGCTGGCGCGTTTGTCACAATAGTGGCCCATTGCCATTTTCTCGGACGTCGCCTCGCAATGCATGTCCACGATAATCGCATCGGCCTGCCCGCCGCGCGGATGGGATTTCAGGATCGGCTCGATCGCCGAAAACGGGTCGTCAAAGGGCCGTTTCATGAACACCTGCCCCAGCACCTGAACCACCAGAACCTTGCGCCCGCCCGGCGCGGTGTACAGGCGGTGCCCCCGCCCCGGCGCGCCTTTGGCGAAATTCACCGGGCGCACGATGCGCGGTTCTTTCTCGATGAATTGCAGCATGTCTTTCTGGTCGAACGCGTGATCGCCCAGCGTCAGACAATCGGCCCCGGCCTCGAGCAGCAGCTTGGCGTGGTCCCCCGTCAGGCCCATTCCGTTCGAGGCGTTTTCGCCATTTACCACAATAAAATCCAGCCGCCATTCGTCGCGCAGACGCGGCAAATGCTGCTGCACGGCCGCGCGCCCTGCCCGGCCCATGACGTCGCCAAGAAACAAAATCCTCATAATCGCGGTCCTATGGGGTGTGCTGGGCAATAACAAGGCGGAACCGTGCAATTTCTACGCCGCGCAAGCCGCTTGCAATCACATGCAGAAATGCCAATCTGAACAAGAACATTCCGTTTAGGAGCATTGGTATGAAATACATCGCAGCAACCGCACTCGCCCTGTTGGCAGGTCAGACCGCTCTGGCTGAGCAAAAAACCACGACCACAATGGCAAACCCGGCGGCCACGTTCTGTCTTGAAAACGGCGGAGAATATCAGATCCGCAAGAATGACGATGGCAGCAAATACGGCATCTGCATTCTGCAGGACGGGTCCGAGGTGGATGCCTGGGATTATCTGCGCAGCCATTTCGAGAACTAGAACGTCAGCACCCGGCTTTCCGTTATGACCATGTCCAGCGGCTGATCGGTCGGCTCCAGCGGCAGGTCGTCTGCCTCTTGCGCGTCAAAGGCGAAACCGACGGCCAGTGTGGATCGTTTGGCGCGCAACCCCTCCAGCGTGCGGTCATAGAACCCGCCGCCATAGCCCAGCCTGCCGCAGCGCGCATCGAAAGCCACCAGCGGCACGATCAGAATCTCGGGGTCGAAATAATCATCGACCTGTGGCACGCGGGCTCCGAACGGCCCGTCCTTCAGCGCACCGTCCGGGGTCCAGCGGGAAAAGCGCAGCGGCTGACCGGCGGCCTGAATCACCGGCACACCGACTGGGCCATAGGCCGAGGCCTCGGCCATAGCGGGCAGCGGGTCGATCTCGGTCCGGATCGGCATGTAGCCGGACAGGGGCACGCCGCGATAACCCGCAAGCACTTCGGACAAACGCCCGGCCCCTCCGGGCAGGCGTGCATCGAACGCGGCTTTGCGGCGCGCAAACGCGGCCTTGCGCGCAGCCGCCTTGATTTCAGTGAGATCGGTCAAAGAAGAACCACAGTTGCAAGCCCAAGGAACAGGAAGAACCCCATAACGTCGGTCGTCGTCGTCACAAAGGTACCGGACGCAAGCGCCGGGTCAGCGCCCAGACGATCCAGTACCACTGGTACTACCGTTCCCACGAAGCCCGCGATGATCATGTTTACGACCAGTGCCGCCCCGATCACGACCCCAAGCAGCGGTGAATCAAACCAAAGCATCCCCACCGTTCCCAGCACGATGGCAAAACACAGGCCATTCAGCAGCCCGACCAGCAATTCCCGCCGGATCACCCGCATCACGTTGGCTGGCGTCAGGTCGCGGGTCGCCAAAGCCCGCACCGCCACGGTCAGCGATTGCGTGCCCGCATTGCCACCCATCGACGCCACAATTGGCATCAGGATGGCCAGCGCCACCAGTTGATCAATCGACGCCTCGAACTGCGAGATCACCAGTGAGGCACAGATCGCCGTACACAGGTTCACCGCCAGCCAAGGCAACCGCCGCCGACTGGTCGCGGCGACACTGTCCGAGATCGAACTTTCGTCGCTGACACCGGCAAGGCGCAGCATGTCTTCTTCATATTCCTCATCCAACACGACCATCGCGTCGTCGATGGTGATCACCCCGACCAGACGGCCATCGGCATCGACCACCGGGGCCGAGATCAGGTGATACTGGTTGAAGGCATAGGCCACATCCTCTTCATCCTGATCGACGGGGATGACATGGAATTCCTCTTCCGTAATATCGAGCAGCGGCACGTCGCGCCGGTTCGCCATCAGCTTGCCCAGCATGATTTGCGCAACGGGTTTCAGACGCGGGTCGATTAGAACCACATGGTAGAACTGCTCGGGCAGATCGTCATTGGCACGCATGAAATCAATGGCTTGTCCGACAGTCCAATGCTCGGGGGCCATGACGACCTCGCGCTGCATCAGACGCCCGGCAGAGTTCTCGGGGTAGGACAGCGCCTGTTCCGCCGCGATCCGCTCGGAATCCTCAAGCGCGTCCAGAATGGTTTCCTGCTGCGGCTCTTCCAGATCTTCCAGCAGGTCAACGACATCGTCGCTTTCCATGTCCCGGACGGCTTCGGCCAGAACGTCCGGTTTCAGGATACCGATGACCTCTTCCCGGACGGCCTCATCCAGTTCCGACAGGATATCGCCGTCGAATTCCTTGTCATATAGGCGGATCAGGCGGCCCCGGTCATAGGGGTTGATCTGTTCCAGAAGGTCGGCGATGTCAGCCGCATGCAGCGGCTCCATCAACTCGACAAGCTTGTCGCGATCCTCGACATCCACCGCATACAGGATGGCGGCCACGGTCCGCTGGTCCAGCGCATAGGCATCTTCGTCGCTTGCGGGATCGGTGACGGGATCATCAATGCCGGTTGTCATGTGCTGCTCCCGTTTTCTTTGCCATTGGCCCCTAATTAGAAGAAGCAGCTACCGAAAAACAATGACAATGCGCCGATTTACCCACATCTTTCGCCCCCCTATGCTGCCAAGCGGTTCCAAACAATCGGAGAACAGGGCACATGGCGCAAAAGACGCTTTTGAAAGGACGCGTACTGAGTTTTGACGGATCGCCGTTCGACGGTGAACCGACCGATGCCACCCGGATAGATGAGGCGGTCCTGATCGACGGCGGACACATCGCAGATGTAGGCTCTGCCGACGCGCTGACCCGCGCGCACCCCGACGCTGAGGTTCGGGATTGTGGCCCCCGGCTGATCATGGCCGGGTTTGTCGACCCGCATGTGCACTACCCCCAGACCGCCATGATCGCCAGTTGGGGCAAACGCCTGATCGACTGGCTGAACAGCTACACTTTCCCCGAAGAGATGAAGTTCGGCGATATCGACTATGCCACGGAAATCGCCAACCGGTATCTGGACCTGACCACTTCGCATGGCACCACGACCATGTGCAGCTTTTGCACGATCCATCCTGAAAGCGTCGATGCGTTCTTCTCGGTCGCACAACAGCGCGGCCAGCGTGTGGTGGCGGGCAAAACCTGCATGGATCGCAACGCGCCCGAGGGCCTGCGCGACACTGCCCAAACCGCCTATGACCAGTCCGAGGCCTTGCTGGAGAAATGGCACCGCGTCGACCGGCTGTCCTACGCCATCACACCCCGGTTTTCGCCGACCTCCACGCCGGAACAGCTTGAGGCGATGGGCGCGCTTTGGGCTGAGCATCCCCATTGCCTGATGCAAACGCATCTGAGCGAACAGACCGATGAGATCGAATGGGTCCGGTCCCTGTTCCCTGACGCCCGTGACTATCTGGACACCTATGAGAAATTCGGCCTGTTGGGCCAGAACGGCCTGTATGGCCACGTGATCCATCTGGAAGACCGCGAGCGGGATCGTTTGCGCGAAGTGGATGCGGCGCTGATCCACTGCCCCACGTCGAATACCTTCATCGGCTCGGGCCTGTTCGACATGAACGGTCTGATCCATGACGGCCACCGCGTCGGTCTGGCCACCGATACCGGCGGCGGGTCCAGCTTTTCCATGTTGCGCACGATGGCCGCCGCCTATGAGATCGGGCAGCTACGCGGTCGCCCGCTGCATCCAGCGCAGCTGCTGTGGCTGGGCACTGTCGGTTCTGCCCGCACGTTGCGGATGGAGGATTGCATCGGCAATATCGCACCGGGGATGGAGGCCGATCTGGTTGTCCTCGACTTGGCCTCGACCCCCGACATCGCCCAGCGCGAGGTCCATGCCGAGACCTTGTGGGAGGCGGTGTTCCCGACCATCATGATGGGTGATGACCGGGCCATTGCTGAGGTCTGGATCAACGGCCAGCAGGTCGCGCGCTGAATGCGCCTGCGGCGCATGCCTCCGGCGGGGATATTTTTGGCCAGATGAAGGACGGATCCCGCTATTGTGCAAGCGCGTGCGCAAGGCGGTTGTGAGTTTCGATGGCGCGTGGCAGGTCGATGGTAGTAATCTGCCCGTCCCGCACGATCTGGCGCCCTTCGACAAACAAGTGTTTGACCTTCATCGGCCCAGCTAGCAGCAGCGCGGCGGGATCCCAACTGCCTGCGCTTTCGATGCTGCGCGTATTCCATATCGCGATGTCGGCGCGTTTGCCCGGTTCCAGCCGTCCACAATCGGGTCGGCCCAGCACGTCGGCTCCGCCACGGGTCGCGATTTCTAGCGCTTCGCGTGCGGACATGGCATCGGCACCGTTGGCGACGCGCTGCAACAACATCGCCTGCCGCGCCTCCAGCATCAGGTTCCCGTTGTCGTTGCTGGCCGAGCCATCTGCCCCCAGCCCGACCTTCACGCCGCTGTCGCGCATAGCCCGCACCGGCGCGATGCCAGAGCCCAGACGGCAGTTTGAACAGGGGCAATGCGCCACGCCGGTTCCGGTTTTGGCGAACAGGTCGATCTCGGCCCCGTCCAGCTTGACGCAATGGGCGTGCCAAACATCCGCACCGGTCCAGCCCAGATCCTCGGCATACTGGCCGGGGCGGCAGCCGAACTGGGCTTGCGAGTAAGCGATATCCTCATCGTTTTCGGCCAGGTGCGTGTGCAGCATCACCCCTTTGTCACGTGCCAGCAACGCCGCGTCCCGCATCAGGTCCTGACTGACCGAGAACGGAGAACAAGGGGCCAGACCCACCCGGCACATTGATCCTTCGTTGGGGTCGTGAAAGGCATCCACCACGCGGATCATATCATTCAGGATGTCCTCTTCCGCCTCAACCAGACTGTCTGGTGGCAGGCCACCGTCGCTTTCGCCGATGCTCATCGCGCCGCGGGTTGGGTGAAACCGCAACCCCAGTTCTGCGGCGGCGTGGATCGTATCTTCCACCCGCGCACCGTTGGGGTACAGATACAGATGATCGGAACTGAGGGTACAGCCGGAAAGGGCCAGCTCCGCCAGACCGATCTGTGCCGAGGTGAACATCTCATCCGGTCCGAAACGCGCCCAAATCGGGTAGAGCGTCTGCAACCAGCCAAATAACAGCGCGTCCTGTCCACCCGGAACCGCGCGGGTCAGCGTCTGGTAGAGGTGATGATGCGTGTTCACCAACCCCGGTGTCACTACACAGCCCGACGCATCATGGGTTTCCCCCGTAGTCGTCAGACCAGTGCCGATCTGCGCAATCTGCCCATCGCGGATCAGAATATCCGCGCCGGACAGTTCGCGCCGCTGGTCATCCATCGTCAGGATGAAATCGGCATTTTTAATCAGAATTTCAGACATTTGTGCCCTCCTGCATCTGCCCGTCTCATGCAAGGAGTGCGCAGGTCGGCGGAAAACGGGCTCAAGAACCGTCCGGGTGATTTCTACCCGCTCGTCCCCGGTTCGGCAACAGATTTTAGAAGCGGCGCAGGATCTCCAACGCGGCGGCGTGGATGTCTGCGTTGGCCGCCGCCAGAGCGCGGCCGCCGTTATGGGCAGGGCGGCCCTGCCAATCGGTCACAACACCGCCCGCGGCCTGAATGACCGCGATGGGGGCCTGAATGTCATAGGCGTTCAGCCCGGCCTCGATCACCAGATCAATCTGACCGGCGGCCAGCAAGGCATAAGCGTAACAATCCAAGCCATAGCGCGTCAGTTTCGCCTGTTCGGACACGGCCCGGAAGCCTGCGCCTTCTTCGGGCGTGCCTACCTCGGGGAAAGTGGTGAACAGGATGGCTTGATCCAGTGCCTTTGTGGGGCGTGTTTTCAGTTCGGTCGTCCCTAGCGGGCCGGTGACCTGAGCGACATCCGGCGTGCCCACGAACCGCTCCCCGATATAGGGCTGATCAATCACTCCCATGACGGGCCCATCCTGATCAGAAAGCGCAATCAGAACGCCCCAACTGGCAGTTCCGCTGATAAAGGCGCGGGTTCCGTCAATCGGGTCCAGCACCCAAGTGCGTCCGCTGCTGCCTTGGGTGTGACCAAACTCTTCACCGAATATACCGTCATCCGGGCGGTGGCGAGCCAGCACCGCACGCATGGCCTGTTCCGCGCTGCGATCAGCCTCGGTGACGGGATCGAACCCGTCAGCCAGTTTGTTCGCGGTTTCAAGGTTGCTCTGCCGGAAATACGGAAGAATGGCCGCGCGGGCTGCGTCGGCCATTTCTTCGGCTGTTTCCAAATCACTTAAAGGGCTCTGTTGCATATGCCACCCGTGCGGCCTGCACCCCGCAGTGTCAAGGGGTTACTGTCAGGCGACGTCGCTGAGAACCCGTGCCAGTTCAAACAGTCGGCGGCGCTGATTTTCCGGGATCGCGTAGTAGGAGCGGACCAGATCCAGCGCCTCTTTATCCCCCATCAGATCGGCAGGAACCGACTTCTTGTCCGAATCGCCCTTCGAGGTCTCTTCCAGCCCTTCGAAGAAGAAACTGACAGGAACGTCCAATGCCTCGGCGATGTCCCAAAGGCGGGATGCGCTGATCCGGTTGGCACCTGTTTCGTATTTCTGGATTTGTTGAAACTTGATACCAACTTGCTGCGCCAGCTGCTGTTGGGTCATGCCAATCAGCCAGCGGCGATGCCGGACGCGCTTGCCCACATGGACATCGACGTGATGGGTCATTGGTATTCTCCTTTACTACCTAAACATCTGTACGGGAATGCGCGATGTCCGCAATCGCAACATTAGCGACGTGCAGTTAACCACTCGCTAATCCGGACCGTACCGCCCCCCGAAACAGCACTAAGACCCTATAATGCCTCTTTTTGATTTTTTTTCAAGCTGGTTGAA
Source organism: Ruegeria sp. F11 (assembly GCF_056533855.1). Lineage (NCBI taxonomy): Bacteria > Pseudomonadati > Pseudomonadota > Alphaproteobacteria > Rhodobacterales > Roseobacteraceae > Ruegeria > Ruegeria sp. F11. The sequence continues at coordinate 145,363 of NZ_JBQFOW010000005.1, forward strand.
TCGCCCCGAATGAACTGATGTTTAGGGTTGTGTCGCATTGAAACACCAACCCGTTTGCGTGCACGCGCGCCGTGTCTGCACATGGCGCGCACCGCCCGGAACCCGTCACCGCTTACGTGTTGACAATGCCGCTGCGCCACGTCCCCATACCCCGGAAAACAGGACGGAGCGCCCAGATGCTGGCTTATCGCATTCAGTCCCCGGAAACGGGTCCGGAGCTATGTAACATTGACCTCCCCACGCCGGATCGAGGGCAGGTGCGGGTTGCCATTCGGGCCTGCGGGCTGAACTTTGCGGACCTGTTGATGCAGAAAGGCACTTATCAGGATACCCCTCCCGTGCCCTTTACCCAAGGAATGGAGGTCGCGGGCATCATCGACGCGCTCGGCGCCGACGTGAGCAACCTGACCATAGGCGACCGGGTTGCGATCTATTGCGGACAGGGTGGGCTGGCCGAGTACGGGGTCTTCGACGCCGACCGGGTGATCCCCCTGCCCGATTCGACCGGTTTCGAAGACGCCGCCGCCATTCAGATCGCCTATGGCACCAGCCATCTCGCGCTGGATCACCGGGCCCGATTGCAACCGGGTGAGACCCTGTTGGTGACAGGCGCAGCGGGCGGCGTGGGGCTGACGGCGGTTGAGATTGGCAAGCTGATGGGGGCCACGGTGATTGCGCAGGCGCGTGGCGACGACAAGCTGGCGGTTGCCAAGGCGGCCGGCGCGGATCACCTGATCGACAACTCGGAGGACCTGCGCGCCCGGGTCAAAGCGTTGGGCGGTGCAGATGTGGTCTATGACGCCATCGGTGGCGACGTGTTCAAGGCCGCCTTTCGCGCCACCAACCCCGAGGGGCGTCTTCTGCCCATCGGTTTCGCGGGCGGGGATGTGCCGCAGATATCCGCGAACCACCTTCTGGTCAAAAACCTGACTGTCATCGGCTTCTACATCGGCGGCTATCTGAACTTCCGCCCCCAGATTGTGCAGGACAGTTTTCAGACCCTGTTCCGCTGGCATGCCGAGGGCAAAATCTCCCCCCATATCAGCCATGTGCTGCCCCTGACCGACGTCGAACAGGGCATGCGGCTACTGAAAGAGCGGAAATCGACCGGGAAAATCGTGATTACGCCCTGACGGCTCTCATCCGACGGCCCGAAGCTGCCCACTTCCCAGCATGCGGAAATTCTGCCGCACCAGCGCGGCCAGAGCCTCGACCACCGCGTTGCGACCGGGTTTTCCACCGTACAGGTTGATCACGTGGCCCGGCAATTCAGGCAGAATGCCGCCCGAGTCGATTTGCTCCAGATGCGCCGCCTCGGTCCCGTCGAGGGCGGCATAGACCGCGAGATCCGCGCTGACCGTCGCCTCGATGGTGCGGTCGTTTTCGGTTTCGACCGACAATTCCCACGACAGGCCCGCCCCATCCAGCGCTGCGATCACCTGCGGGCGGAACATGCAGCGCCGCCCCAGGGCGATAGGAATGGGCCGCTTGCGCCATGCCGACCCGCCCGGTGCCCCGATCCAGCGCAGGGGCAGTTCCGCTATGGTCTCGGCCTCGTCGCTGGCGGCAGCTTCGGTGGTCAGGATCAGATCGCATTCGCCGCGCGTGTACATCTCTTTCAGTTGCAGCGTGTACGAGGACACGAGATGCACCCGCACCCGAGGAAAATCCGCGTTGAAACGCTGCAAAACCCTTGGGATCGCCGGGTAAACAATGTCATGCGGAACACCCAGCACCACCTCACCTTCATAGGCCTGGTCGGTGAGCTTTGAGATCACCTCATCATTCAGGGCAATCATGCGCCGCGCATAGGCCAGCAACTGCTCGCCCGAGGCGGTCAGCGCAATGGTCCGGCCACTTCGGTCCAGCAATTCCAGATCAAGCAGTTCCTCAAGCCGTTTCAATTGCATCGAAACCGCTGACTGCGTCAGGTGCAGAAACCCTGCCGCCCGGGTGACGCCGCCCTGATCCGCCACAGCCACGAAAGAGCGCAAGGTGGTGATGTCCAGATTTCGCATCTTCACGATCCCTTATGCATGCCATCATAAATATTCGTTTTTAAAATATGTCACAGCCCCTCATATTTATCAAGGAACTTGATGGTAGATGGCAAAATCATCTCAAATTGCGGAAAGGACAATTTCAATGACACAAATTGCAATCCAACGCCCCTGCAAGCCGGCGAAAAAGTCCGGTCTGAACGTGATCAAGCGCGCATTCGCGATCATGCGGCAGCGGCGCCACTTGGCCCGGCTGGACGATCGCGCGCTGAAAGACATCGGCGTGACCCGCGCAGAGGTCGAAGCCGAACTTCGGCGACCGGTTTGGGATGCCCCTCAATTCTGGCAGAAATAGCGGAAAATCAGAGCCGTAGCGCAGAAATGGCGACCCGTGGACACAGGTCGCCATTTTTGTTGCGTATTTTAGTCGGTTTTGGCCCGGAAACTCTTGAAACACCGCCTGCAGTTGCCGATATTTGCAGGGAAAGCGCCTGGCCTCGCCGAGGCGTACTATAATTATGTGAAGGGAGACCCTTTGATGGCACAATTCGACACGATCCGGACGGCATCCGGCGCGCGCGCCGCCGAGATTGATGAGGGCCTGCGCGCCCATATGAACAAAGTCTACGGCACAATGTCCGTGGGCATGCTGATCACATTTGCCGTGGCATGGGCCGTTGGTTCCAGCCCGCAACTGCTGTCGGTTTTCCGTGACCCGGTCACGCTGAGCCCGAACATTCTGGGCTGGATCATCATGTTCGCCCCGCTGGCCATGGTGTTTGGCTTCGGTGCCGCCATCAACCGCCTGAGCGCGGCTGGTGCGCAACTGTTCTTCTACGTATTCGCGGCGGTCATGGGCCTGTCGCTGAGCTGGATTTTCGTGGCCTTCACCGGCATTTCGATCGCTCAGGTCTTTCTGGTAACCTCGATCGCCTTCGCGGGCCTGTCGCTGTACGGTTATGTGACCAAGAAAGACCTGTCGGGCATGGGCACGTTCCTGATGATGGGCGTGATCGGTCTGGTGGTTGCCATGATCATCAACCTGTTCCTGCAGTCGCCTGCGATCATGTTCGCCGTGTCCATTCTGGGCGTTCTGATCTTCGCCGGTCTGACCGCTTATGACACACAGAAGATCAAGACCACTTACCTGCAGATGGCACATGCCGGGGATCAGGAATGGCTGGGCAAAGCCGCCATCATGGGCGCGCTGAGCCTGTACCTGGACTTCATCAACATGTTCATGTTCCTGCTGCAACTGCTGGGCAACCGCGAATAACGCGGAACACTCATACGACTGAGAAAGGGCGGGTCCGACAGGTCCCGCCCTTTTCTTTTGGGCCGTCTTGCCCGAAGAGACCATCCAAAAGAAAAAGCCCTCGCCAGCATGGGCGAGGGCTTCTTCATAAAACTTCAGATCGCGTCAGCTACAATTCAGCGGCACCGCAAAACCCGAGCTACGTTCGGAACCGCCTTTGCGGAAGACATCGCCAGCGGGCAGACACCCTGTAAAGCGCTCGGTCTCTTCGCCAAAGATCGCACCAATCGAATTGTCGACGCGGGTGCTGTTGTTCAGCGTGCGCAGCACCCCATACAGCGTGCCGTTGACGCTGACCGTGCTCAGGAACAGGGTGGTGTCGCTGCCGGACAGCTGAACCGCGGTCGTGTCCGTGCGCCCGCCATTGTCGATGGCGACGCTTGCCAGCTTCGACGGATCAACCTCGTCGGACGAGACGTTGACGGTGGGCAACAGGGCCAGTTCGGCCGGGATGTTGATCTCGGGCGGGACAAAGGCCACGGCGCCTTGAACATCGGAAATGGTGCTCGGTTCGCCATCAATTCCGGTAAATCCGACGCCTTCCCGGTTGAACGGGTCCTCACAGGCTGCAAGGCTCAGAATGACGACTGTGGATAACAAGATTTTTTTCATGGCGGTCAACATTTTGTGGCGGGTTGCTGAACCGTACTGGCAGCCGGTTGCAAAAAGCAAGCCACCCGCAAACCGATTACGCCCGACGCTGATGCGCCCGTGCAACGGACAGATGTAAGCGTGACCCGGCGGACAGCCGCAGCTTGACCGGCAAAGGCGCAAAGAAAAAGGGCTCTGCCCAAGGCAGAACCCTTTTTGATGTTCGATAGAAAAGGCAGATTACTTGATCTTGCCTTCTTTGTACTCGACATGCTTCCGAGCGACCGGGTCGTATTTACGAACGGTCATTTTCTCGGTCATGGTCCGCGCGTTTTTCTTGGTCACGTAGAAGTGGCCCGTGCCCGCGGTCGAGTTCAGACGGATCTTGATTGTCGTCGGCTTCGCCATGGTTATCTCCTGCGTCCGAAAAGGCAGGGGCCTTTCGGTTGAATTCCTATGAGCGTGCGCTTTTACGCGCTGCACCGCCCATGTCAAGGGCAATCGCTCCCATGAAACCAGCGGGCGCTGAGTTGCCTTAACCGGGCAGTGTCGGAGCCCCCATATAGGTATGGATTTTGTCCCGCTCGGCATCTGACAGGCCCAAAGCGGTCGCCAGTTGTTTCAAATACGTGGCCTCACGCGCATTATCCAGACGAATCGCCGCCAGCGAGGTCGCGTAGATCTGCGTTCTCAGCGGGGCCCCGGCATCGGCGGCCAAACCCATCACATCCATCGGCGCATCCAGTTGCTCCTGAACGAAGGCGCGTTTTTCATCGCTGATATCGTCGCCCAGTTCGCCAAGGATGGTTTCCTTTTCATGCTGGTCCAATTCTCCGTCGGCCTTGGCCGCCTGAATCATTGCGCGCAGCATTAGTTTGGCCTGCTCCTCCATCGCGGCCCCGCCCGGAGTTCCGCCAAAAACCGTCTCCATCATGTCCAACGTCTGCTGGCTGCCGGTCTTGGCCGCGCCTTGCATGGCATTCATCAGCCCACCCAAACCGGCAGCTCCGGCAGGGTTGGCCATGCCGAACTTGCCCATCATTTCTTGCAGACCAGCGGCACCGCCGGGCATGCCGAACTGCTCGGCCATCTTGCCAAGCTGATCCATGCCAAAGCCGCCACCGCTCCCTTGCATCATATTCTGCAGGCCAGCCATACCGCCCATTTTCTGGTATTTTTCCAACCCTTTTGCAGCGGCAAATCCAACGGCGACCGAGGCCAACGCTTTCATAAAGCTCATGACAATCCTCCTAATGAATACTGTGTCCGTTGCTTCAAAAGGTAACATCTGAATGAGTTCTGAGAAACCCGGCGCTGATCCGGGCCGGGACGCAAACCACCAGAGGGATTTGCCGCATAGGGACGGATCAGCCCTGGCTTGCAAATCGGTGGGCTCAATTGAACAGATTACGGTTTCGTGATATGTCTGCGTGTTATTCTTATTTAGCCAGACGGGCTTGATCTTCGAGGCATCAGCAACAGGCATCACCCTCTGTCGGCAGAGTTTTTGCGCACGGCGTTTTATTGGGGGGCGTTGTTTGTCCCACCTGAGAGGAATGAAACATGCTGATCTGCGACATTCTTCAGGTCGCGGACAATTGAGATGCGGCGCGCTGTGGCGCCCGTAAAGGCCAAGGGACCGGCCGAATTACAGGTCCTCTGTCAATTTGCGTAACAGGAGGTATCTATGCCCATTTTCATCACTTATGCGTCCTATTCTCAGGAAGGTGTCCGGGGCATGCTGAAAAAGCCCAAGGACCGGACCGGGCCCGTCAGGGCATTGCTAAAGAAGGTCGGCGGCAAGCTCCTGGCATTTTACATGACCACGGGAGACAACGACATTGTTGTCATTAGCGAGGTGCCGGACGGGACCGATGCAGTGGCTATTGGCATGGCCGTTGCAGCCTCGGGTGCCGTATCGAATGTACAGACGGTACGTGCGTGGAAGGCGAAAGATTTTGCCGCCGTCACCAAGAAAGCCGCGAAACTGACCGGCGCATATGCACCGCCCGGTCGCTAAAAGGCCGATACGCGCGGAGGGCCTGTAAGCCGGATCCTGTTCCGGGGTTGCCCCCTTCGATGACCATTCCTCTGGGCCGTGCATTGCTGCGCGGCTCTAGCTGCCAACCCGGTCCCTCTGGGCCAAGACAGGCTTAGCGGCGGTATCGGTTTGCACCGACCGGCCCGCGCGGGGACCCTATTTGGCATTGCTCCCGGTGGGGCTTGCCGTGCCACCCCTGTTGCCAGAGGCGCGGTGGGCTCTTACCCCACCGTTTCACCCTTACCTTTGACCGAAGTCGCTGGCGGTTTGATTTCTGTGGCGCTTTCCGTCGGGTTGCCCCGCCCGGGCGTTACCCGGCACCGTTGTCTTGTGGAGTCCGGACTTTCCTCTCGGGTTTACCCCAAGCGGCCATCCGGCCCTCCGCGCAGGCGTTGGGTAGGCTTTGGGCCCGGCGGCGTCAAGGGTGGATAGCGAGCAGAAGGGGCCAGCCCCTTCTTGGCCTGCGGCCAATTCATCCCCGGGATATTTTTGGCCAGATGAAGAGCGGATCAGGTTTTGGAGGCGAGCGGGGCGAGATCGGCTGGGGTTAGCGGGCCTTTGGCCCATGGGCGGTATCTGAGGCGAACCGATGCAAGAAGAGTTTCGTCGTCAGTGTCGGCGGTGAAGCCTGTGTCGTAGGCAAGTTTGCGGAATTGGTCTGTCGAAGGGGCGTGTGAGCCTTCGACAAATCCGCGGCGGGCGGCGAGATTCTGATGTTCCAGCCGTTGCCAGTCGAACCCGGGGCCAGGGTCGAATTTGCGGCCCGGAGCCATATCTGAATGGCCGATCACACCTGCAGGCGCGATGGACCAGCGTTTCATGATCGAGGGCAACAGGTGTTCCAGCCGCGCCATTTGCGGGTGTGAGAACGGGTGATCGCCGCGGTTGTCCAATTCGATCCCGATAGAGCGTGAGTTGATGTCGGTCTGGCCGTGCCATTCCCCTGCCCCGGCGTGCCAAGCCCTGTCGTCTTCGCGCACCATTTGCCAGATCGTGCCGTCTGCGCCGATCAGGTAATGGGCCGAAACCTCGGCCTGTGGATCGCATAGGCGGTCCAGCGCGGCCTGAGCGCTTTTCATCGCGGTGTAGTGGAGGACGACAAGCGACGGGGTCAGCCCATCTCGGCGTGGGCCGAAATTGGGTGAAGGGTGCCAGATCGGCGACAGCGGGTCAGTTGCTGACGGCACTGCGGAACGGGCTTGGGTCCCAGCCGCAAGCGTAGCCATCCCCGTCCGGGTCAAGGCCTTTACGGTCGCGCTGCGGGCCGCCGCTGGACAGGAACTCGATCTGGGCCTGATCCGGCGAGGGGAAGCGGGCGCAGTTCCGCTGGGCCTTGGCCTGCAGGTTGAAACCAGCGCGGCTGTAGAGTTGGGTGCCCACCGGGTTTGACGTGTTCAACGCGTACTGAACGATGTTGGGTTGCCCGTCAGAGCCACGTTCCGGCACAGCCGTGGGTGCGACGACTTCGTAGGTCTGGCGATTCTGCTCGATCCGGGCGGCATCGGATTCGATGCTGCGGCGTTCGGAGACGGCTGCGAAGTCCTGCTCGTCCGAGATCGCGGTGTTGGTGGGGGTCGCGACCGGCTCGGTGACCTGCGCAGACGTGCTGGCCAGAGCGGCGGCGGTCTGGTTCGCCAGATCCGCATTCTCACCTGTTGCCGTCGGCAAGGTCGACACAGTGCCCGGTGCGCCCAGCGGTTCCTGCGACACATCCACGGGCGACAACAGCGGATTGCCTCCGACGCCCTGCCCGGCCAACTGCGCCTCGCGCTGAGCCCGGTATTCTGGCGTGTTGAAGCCGGGATTGCTGACCGGCGCGACCGTATTGCAGGCAGCAACCAGAGCGACGGCTGGGACCAGAAGCTTAAACCGCATTCCTCGGCTCCGTTTCAGTTCTGTGCATTGCCCGAGGCTTACCACCATTTGCCGGGCTTGGCCACAAACCCCGCCGCGCTTTCCAGCGCATAGGCGGTGTTGAGCAGGTCGCCTTCATCCCACGGCCGTCCGATCAGTTGCAGACCCAGCGGCAGGCCCTGCTTGTCCAGACCCGCGGGCACTGAAATGCCCGGAAGGCCGGCAAGGTTGACCGTCACGGTGAAAACGTCGTTCAGGTACATCTGCACCGGATCGGCCTCGGTCATTTCACCCAATCCGAACGAAGCCGAGGGTGTGGCCGGGGTCAGGATCGCGTCAATGCCAGCGGCGAAGACGTCTTCGAAGTCTTTCTTGATCAGGGTCCGGACCTTGCGGGCGCGGTTGTAGTAGGCGTCATAGAAGCCCGCGGACAACACATAGGTGCCGATCATGACCCGGCGCTGGACCTCATGACCGAAGCCTTCGGCGCGGGTCTTTTCGTACATCTCAGTGATGCCGTCGCCCTGCGCCAGATGGGCGCGGCGGCCATAGCGGACGCCGTCATAGCGGGCGAGGTTCGAGGACGCCTCGGCGGGCGCAATGACATAGTATGCGGGCAGTGCGTATTTAGTGTGCGGCAGCGAGATATCGACGATCTCGGCGCCTGCGTCTTTCAGCATCGCGGCCCCGTCGGCCCACAGCTTTTCGATCTCGGCGGGCATACCGTCCATGCGGTATTCTTTGGGGATACCGATCTTCTTGTCCTTGATGTTGCCGGTCAGCATCGCCTCGAAATTCGGGACGGCCAGATCGGCGCTGGTGGAGTCCTTGGCATCGTTGCCGCACATGGTTTCCAGCATGATCGCCGCGTCGCGGACGTTCTTGGTCATCGGACCGGCCTGATCCAGCGAGGACGCAAAGGCGATGATGCCCCAACGCGAGCAGCGGCCATATGTGGGCTTGATGCCGGTGATGCCGACAAAAGCCGCAGGCTGACGGATCGAGCCGCCGGTATCGGTGCCCGTCGCGGCCAGACACAGATCAGCCGCCACAGCCGAAGCAGACCCACCGGACGAGCCGCCGGGTGTCAGTTGCGCATCGTCATTGCCGCGCCGCCACGGGCTGACGGCATTGCCATAGGTCGAGGTTTCGTTGGACGACCCCATCGCGAATTCGTCCATGTTCAGCTTGCCCAGCATCACCGCACCGGCATCGGCCAGTTGCTGCGAGACGGTGGATTCGTATTCCGGCTTGAACCCATCCAGAATCTTCGAGGCCGCCTGGGACGGCACACCCTTGGTGCAGAACAGATCCTTGATGCCGATCGGCAGACCGCACATCGACGGGGCGTCGCCCGCCTTGATCCGCTCATCCGCTGCCTTGGCGCGTTCCAGCGCAAGCTCGGGCGTTTTGTGGACGAACGCGTTCAGCGCATCGGCGTCATCGATTGCCTTGAGGCAGGATTCGGTCAGCTCGACCGAGGTCACATCGCCCTTGCGCAGCGCATCGCGAGCCTCGGCCAGGCCCAGTTTGTTCAGATCGCTCATGTCTTACTCCACCACTTTGGGGACTGCGAAAAAGCCCTCGCGCGCGTCGGGGGCGTTGGCCAGAACCTTGTCCTGCTGGTTGCCGTCGGTGACCACATCCTCACGCCGTTTCAGGCGCATCGGCTCGACCGAAACCATCGGCTCGACGCCGTCCACATCGACCTCGTTCAGTTGCTCGATGAACCCGAGGATGGTGTTGAATTCGGACGCCAGCGCGGGCAGCGCGTCATCCTCGACCTTGATCCGGGCCAGTTTGGCCACCTTGGCGGCGGTGCTTTGGTCAATCGACATCGGAAAACCTCATATACGCTTAGACAGGGCGTTTACCCGTCTGCCGCAGCACCCGCAAGGCCACTATGCCATGGGTCAAGCCACCGCGCTGAATTCGGATTGGTTTCGCTGTCCTTTTGTGCGGTCGAGCGCCCGCAATTTCAACAATTGGGTGCTGCGCTTGCCGCAGCCGCCCGTTACGATGACCTTATATGTCAACCGGACCGCACCGCAGGTCCGGCAAGCCAACGGAGCCAAATATGAGCGCGCAAAAGCAAGCAGTTCTGGACGCGATTGATGCGGCCAACCAAAAAGACCCCTCGGTTGAGGACGGCCAGCCTGCCAACCTGCTCTATGGTCAGCGGATGAGCGCCGAGTTGGAGCGCCTGTTCCCCGAGGCATCGGACCCTTTGCAGATCGCCGCGCGCGGGCAGCATGTGGAACGCTGGAAACTGGCGCGCAACGAATACCCCGAAGGACGCGCCGGTTATCTGGCATGGCGGCGGGCACAGGGCGTACATCATGCCGAGGTGGTCATGGGGATGATGGGGGACGCCGGGTATTCCGACGATGAGGTTCAGGCGGCGGGCCGGATGCTGCGGAAGGAGGGGATCAAGCGGGACCCCGATGTGCAGGCTCTGGAAGATGTCATCTGCTTTGTGTTCCTGAAGTGGTATTTTGCTCCGTTTGCGGAAAAGCACTCAGCCGAGAAGATCCAGAGCATCGTCGAAAAAACCGCCCGCAAGATGTCGGCGGACGGGCGGGCGCGGGTCTTAGAAGAGTTCGATTTGCCACAGGACCTCGCCGCAGCGTTTGAAAGCTGACGCGGGGTGGACGACGAAATCCAACTGCTGCTGGACCTGCATCAGGATGGTGACCGGCAGGGACCGGGCGGCGCGCCGCAGACGCGGATGGCGATTGCCTTGTCCGGCCTCGGCGCAGGGCGCAATCTGCAGATCGCTGATATTGGCAGCGGAACAGGTGCCGCCGCTGTGGTTCTGGCGCAGGATCTGGACGCAACGGTTACCGCAGTGGATTTTCTGCAGCCGTTTCTGGACAAGCTGACCACCCGCGCCGAGCGTGCCGGTCTGTCAGATCGCATCCATACGTTAGAGGCGTCGATGGATGCCCTGCCCTTTTCCGATAGATCTCTGGACGCCATCTGGTCGGAAGGGGCGATCTACAATATTGGGTTCGAGACCGGCATCCAAAGCTGGCGGCGGTTCCTGAAACCCGGCGGTATTCTGGCGGTGTCGGAACTGACATGGCTGACTGCCGAGCGCCCGCAGGACCTGACCCAACATTGGGAACAGCAGTATTCAGGGGTGGCGACCGCGTCGACCAAGATCGCACAATTGGAGGCCAGCGGGTACGCTCTGCTGGGCTACTTCGCCCTTCCGAAAGACTGCTGGCTGCAGAACTACTACGACCCCATGCAGCAGCGCTTCGAGGGGTTTCTGGAACGGCACAAACACTCGAAAAAGGCCGAGGCAATCGTCGCGGCGGAAGAAGTTGAAATTGCGTTGTACAAGACATACGCAGACTATTTCAGCTACGGCTTCTATGTTGCGCGTAAGTTGCCGGATTAGCACTGTCAAAACGGGATTTTACTATCGCGACCCGATAGACCTCGATCATCCAGCCCAGCATGATCGCGTTCAGGATGTGCCACATGAAATGTGTCCCCAGCGGGATCTGATCGCAGGTCGGAAGGTCCAGCGCGCGGAACGTGATGGAAGCGATCAGAATCCCCGCCCCGATGGTCATCCCCCGCGCAAAATCGGGCTGTGATTTGCGCAGAAATGCCGCATAAATCAGGATCAGCAAAGGCACAGGCGCATAGGCCGCCGACCCTCCCAACCCCGGCACCAGCCGGAACAGCGGCAGCGTCGCGGCGGCGTAGGGAAAGAACAGCGCAGTCACAAGCAATGCCCGCGTGGTGGACATCCGCAGAATGTCCCGGTTCACCGCAAAAATGTAGATCAGGATGTATAGCAGAATAGGCGTGGTATCGGCCAGCGCGGCCCAAACCTGCGCATGTGTGTGGAACAGAAAGCTACCGATCCCGATACAGGCCAGAACACTCACCAGCGCTATCGCCAGCGGCATACCCTGCCCCCGCACCCGTCGCCACATGACAAAGGCCGAGATCAAAAACGCCGCGTTTGTCACCGCGTTCACCGGCTCGGCCCAATAGGCGGGTGACAAACGCTCACAATACCCGTCGATTTGCTGCATCCAGTCCATGGAAATTTACATAGCGGATGCTAGGCTGGTGCCAACAGTCAGTTCGGGAGGAATTTTTGATGAACATCATTTGGTTGGGCCACGGCAGTTTCCGCATCGAAACCGAAGGTCAGGTGCTGCTGGTTGACCCATGGCTGACAGGCAACCCGGTTCTGTCAGACATGCAGCATGACGCCGCATTGCAGGGTGCGACCCATATCCTGTTGACCCACACCCATTTCGATCACGTGGCCGATGTACTGTCGCTGGCCAAAACCCTGAGCGTTCCGATTGTGGGGCAATACGACCTGATGGGGTTCTGGAGCGAGACCGAAAACGTTGAAACCGTCGGCTTCAACAAGGGCGGCACGGTCGATCTGAACGGCATCAAGGTGACGATGGTGCCCGCGTCGCACAGCTCGACCTTTTCGACCCCCGAAGGTTTGCGTACTGGCGGCAGCGAGGTCGGGTTCATGATCGCGGCTGAGGGTCACATGCTTTACGTCTCGGGCGACACAGACATCATGGCGGATATGGAGTGGATGGGGGATTACTACAAACCCGATATCGGTATCCTCTCCGCTGGCGGTCATTTCACGATGGACATGAAAGCGACGGCCTACGCGGCGAAACGGTATTTCAACTTCAAAACCGTCATTCCGTGCCACTACAAGACGTTCCCGATTCTGGAGCAATCGGCGCAGGCATTGATTGACGGGTTGCTGGGTGTGGACGTGATTGAACCGGAAATCATGCGGTCGATCACGCTGTAACGCGGTTATGACCGGCAAAATCACCCCTTCCCCAGAACTGGTCGCTGTTGTTCGTCGGTGGAATCAGGCGGTTCATGACAGGGACCGTGCGGTTTTGGTGAACATGCTCTCAACGTCCGAGCACCTGCGTTATCAAGGGTCGGACGACAATGAATCCTGGTCCGGGCAAGTGATCCGTCAGGGCTTTGCCGATCACACAAAAGAGATACCCGAGTTCGACTGGCAAGAACATTCAACGGAAGCCTTTGAATGCGGTGACGTGGGCTGGGCCCATTGCGAGGCCACGCTGTCGTTTTCATCCAACGGTATCTCATCGCGGCACAGGTTTACCTTTGTTCTGCATCTCGAAAACGGCATCTGGAAACTGGTTCAACTGCATGTCTCGAACCCGACCTCAAACTTTGAAAAGATGGGGGTAGACCACGATGCCCTGAACGCTCTGATCGAGGCGGCGCGACAGGGCTTCACGCAGGATCAGACCGAAGGGGTAGCTTCGGTCATGTTCACCGACATTGCGGAGTCGTCAGCGATGACACGGCAATCGGGGGATCAAAAATGGACCGAGTTTATCTCGGACCATTTCGAAAGGGCTGAGACACTGATCAACCGACATCAGGGTCGATTGGTCAAATCGCTGGGCGATGGCACCATGTCGATTTTCCGGTCGGTTCAGGATGCGGTTCATGCGGCGATTGAGTTCCAAAAGGACAACAGGGCGGCAACGGAAACGCCCTTGGGCCTGCGGATCGGCATTTATACCGGCGATGTCATCCAGCGCGATGAGGATTTCTTTGGCTCGGTCGTCAACAAGGCGGCGCGAGTAACCAGTGCAAGCGGGCCGAACGAGATCCACGTGACCGATGTCACCCGATTGCTACTGGGAACCGTCCCCGGCCTGAATTTCAGCACGCCAAAATCATTACAGTTGAAAGGGTTCGGCGGGCAGCAGACGATCTACCGTCTGGACTGGGATTAGCGAAGCATCACTTCACGGTTCGCTTTTCGGCGAAAAACTCAAGCAGCAGGGCCTGACAATCTTGTGCGGCAATCCCGTCATAGACCTCGGGCTTGTGATGGGTCTGCGGGTGCGTGAACACGCGCGCGCCATGGGCCACGCCACCTGATTTCGGGTCAGCAGCACCATAATACACCCGCCGGATGCGCGCGGCGGCCAAAGCTGCGGCGCACATCGCGCAAGGCTCCAGTGTGACGTAAAGGTCATGACCCGGCAGCCGTTCCGACCCGGCCTCGGCGCAGGCGGCGCGCAGGGCCAGAATCTCGGCATGCGCCGTGGGGTCGTTCAACTCGCGCGTACGGTTTCCGGCAGCCGCGACCACCCGGTCGCCCCGCACGATGACGGCCCCGACCGGCACCTCGCCACGATCCGCTGCCGCGCGCGCTTGTTCCAGCGCCTTGTCCATATGCGATCTGAACACCATGCCCCTGACTGCATCAGAAACCCGGCTTTCGCAAGGCGACGGGATGCGCTATGGGCTGCGGATGAACAAAACCCCTCCTCCCGGCGACCGGATCGCCAAAGTGCTGGCGCGCGCCGGTGTCGCCTCGCGCCGTGAAGCGGAACGCATGATCGAAGCAGGCCGCGTTGCGGTGAACGGCAAGGTCATCGACAGCCCGGCCCTGAATGTCACCGCCAAGGACAAAATCGCGGTCGATGGCAAACCGGTGTCCGAGCCTGAACCATCGCGCCTTTGGCTCTATCACAAACCGTCGGGGCTGGTGACCACGACGCGCGATGAAAAAGGCCGCGCGACGATTTTCGACAACCTGCCCGAGGACATGCCCCGCGTCATGAGCGTCGGGCGGTTGGACCTGAATTCCGAAGGTCTGCTGCTGTTGACCAATGATGGCGGGATCAAGCGCAAGCTGGAACTGCCCTCGACCGGTTGGCTGCGCAAATACCGCGTACGGGTGAACGGGCGACCCAAGGACGAAGATTTTGCCCCCTTGCGCAAAGGGCTGGTGATCGAAGGCGAGCGGTTTTTGCCCATGGAGGTCTCGTTGGATCGCCAGCAAGGGGCCAATGCCTGGCTGACAATTGGTCTGCGCGAAGGCAAGAACCGCGAGATTCGCCGCGCCATGGAGGATATCGGTTTCAACGTAAACCGCCTGCTGCGCGTGTCTTACGGCCCATTCCAACTTGGCAACCTGAAACCCGGCGAAGTGGAAGAGATTCGCCGCCGCGTCATGCGCGACCAGCTTGGGCTGGATGCCGAGGCCAAACCCGACAGCCTGGCCAAACGCCCCGCCCGACCGCAGCGAAAACGGGCATCGGTGGGCAAGAAACCCCGCAAGTGATGCGGGTTAGGCAACCTTCCCCCTAGCGCCAAGCCCTCGCATCCCCTAAATTTTCCGTGAGTGCTGCTATTGGGGGGCGTCATGTCCGGGACCGGAGTGCAAAAACTGGCTTACGTGGCCCTGCTGGTGCTGTTGCTGGGCGTCTGCACTGGCCTTCTGGGGGGCTTGTAAGGCATGGCCAAGCGGTATGGTGGCAAATACAGCCCGCAAGGGGATGCCTCGCCCGGCGATCCGCCACAACGCGGGCAGTTCGATGGCGCGCGCGTTGAACCTGCAGGTGCGCGGGTCAATATCCTGTTTCTACCTGCGATCCCTCTAGTGTTCCTGTCGCTAAACGACGGGGCGATTGGCATGACCATCGGCCTGATCGCGGCGGGCCTGCTGACGGCCGCGGCCTTCCTGCTGCGAGAAGGGTTGCGGGCCGAGGCCGCCTATAACGCGCGTCGCACAGCACGACGACCCGCCTTTCCGCGAAAGATTTTCGCAAGCGTGTTGACCGGTCTGGGCGCGGCGCTGGCCTCTTACCGGACCGAATACCTGAACGCCGAAACCGTCGCACAGGTCAGCCTGCTGGCCCCGGTCCTGTTTGGCGCGGCAGCAACGGTTTTGCATTCGGTGTCCTTTGGCCTTGATCCGATGAAAGACAAGGGCATGGAGGGCGTCGATACCTTTCAGCAAGACCGCGTCGCCCGCGTAGTCGAAGATGCCGAACAGCACCTGTCGGAGATGACGGACGCCATCAAACGCGCAGGCGACCGCCGGGTCGAGGCGCGGGTTGAGCGGTTTCAGGACACGGCGCGCGATCTGTTCCGCACGGTCGAAGAAGACCCCCGCGATCTGGCCGGGGCGCGCAAATACCTGACCGTTTATCTGCAGGGTGCACGCGACGCGACGATCAAGTTCGCCGATGTTTATGCTCGCACGCGGGATGCGCAGGCGCTGGCGGACTACACGGAGCTACTTGACGATCTGGAACAGAATTTCGCCGCGCGCACGCGCAAGATGCTTTTGGATGACCGCAGCGATCTGACGGTTGAAATTGACGTGTTGCGCGAAAGGCTGCAACGCGAAGGCGTCCGGTTGGACTGACCGGCCAATATTTGAGCGAGGATTAACCCCATGTCCGATGAGATCAAGAACAAAGCCGTTGAAGCCGAAACACTCGTGCAGGAAGTCACGGCTGTTGCCCTGCCCGAACCGCAGGCCGAGGTCGTCTCGCTTGAGGAAGCCGACGAACCCGTAAGCGCCGAAATCCGCAAGCGGATGGACGAGATCGACATGGGCAACACCAACTCGATCGTTGCGTTCGGGTCATCGGCACAGGCCGAGTTGCAAGAGATCAGCCAGGCCATGCTGGCCGACGTGCGGAACAAGGATGTAGGTCCCGCCGGGGACAGCCTTCGCAATATCGTGACCACGATCCGGGGCTTTTCAGTCAGCGAACTGGACGTGCGGCGCAAGCAAAGCTGGTGGGAACGGCTGATGGGCAAAGCCGCGCCTTTCGCCAAGTTCACCGCCCAGTACGAACAGGTGCAGGGGCAGATCGACCGGATCACCGACGATCTTCTGGGCCATGAACATACCCTGCTGAAAGATATCAAATCGCTGGATTTGCTCTATGAAAAGACGCTGGGTTTCTATGACGAGCTGGCGCTGTATATCGCGGCGGGTGAGGAAAAGCTGACCGAGTTGGACAGCCACGACATTCCGGAAAAAGAGGCCGAGGTTCAGGCCGCGCCGGAAGAAGAACAGGTGATGAAGGCGCAGGAACTGCGCGACATGCGCGCCGCGCGCGACGATCTGGAACGGCGGGTGCATGATCTGAAACTGACGCGGCAGGTGACGATGCAGTCGCTGCCCTCGATCCGGTTGGTGCAGGAAAACGACAAGTCGCTGGTGACCAAGATCAACTCGACGCTGGTGAACACTGTACCCCTGTGGGAGACGCAACTGGCGCAGGCCGTCACCATTCAGCGCAGCGCCGAGGCCGCCGCCGCGGTGCGTGAGGCAAACGATCTGACCAACGAGCTTTTGACCTCGAACGCCGCCAATCTGCGCGAGTCGAACAAGATGATCCGCGAAGAGATGGAGCGCGGTGTGTTCGACATCGAAGCCGTGAAACAGGCCAATGCGGACCTGATCGGCACGATCAACGAAAGCCTCGCCATCGCCGATGAGGGCAAGGCCAAACGCGCAGCCGCCGAGGTTGAGTTGCAGAAGATGGAGACCGAACTGCGCGACACGCTGGCCGCTGCCAAGGCGCGCAAGGATGGCATCGGTGACAATTCCGGTACGGCAGTGCCGGGCTAAGGCGGACAAAGCGTGCGGCCATTTCGGTACCTTAAACTGACCCTTGGGTGTCTTGCGTTTTTGGCACTGGCCAATTGCGACGAAACGCTCACGGCGTCGCTGGTGCCGGAACCGCGCCCCGTGGCTCCTCCCCCGGCCCCCAATGCCTATGTTCCGCCCTCTGCTGCCAGTCAGGATCTGGCGCGCTTTTACAAGCGCGTCGAACGAGACCTTGTGACCCGAGGTCTGCTGCGCACCGATGGTGGAGGGCCGGACACGCCCTATGATGCCGACGATCTGGCCCGCAATTTCGAGGTTATCGCCTTTTACAGCGAATACCCTGACCATGCGGTGTCGGTCGGGTCGCGCCAGACCGACGGACAGCTCAGCCGTTGGTCTGGGCCGGTGCGTATCCAGACCGAGTTCGGGCCCTCGGTCCTGCCCGCCACGCGAGATCAGGACGCAGCTCAGGTGCAATCTTATACCGACCGTCTGGCCCGGTTAACTGGACACCCGATTTCGGTCGTCAGCCGCAAGGCCAATTTCCACGTGTTTTTCGCGGGCAAGGATGACAGCGCTTATGTGGTGTCGCGGCTCAAACAGCTGATTCCGAATATCAGTCAGGCCTCGCTGGAACTGGTGGCCAACCCGCGTGCCAATTTCGACTGTTTTGTGTTTGCCTCGGCCACCAGCGCCTCGCCCTATCGCTACGTGCGCGCTGTGACGTTGATCCGCGCGGAACTGCCCGATCTGGTGCGCCAAAGCTGCATTCACGAGGAAATCGCCCAAGGCTTGGGTTTGCCCAATGACAGCCCAGCGGCCAGACCGTCGATCTTCAATGATGATGACGAGTTCGCCTTGCTGACCAGTCATGACGAGAAACTTCTGACAATGCTCTACGATCAGCGGCTGGAACCCGGCGTGACCGTCGATCAGGCCCGGCCCGTTGTTCGGATCATTGCCCGCGAATTAATGGGGCAGCCGCTCTGACCCCAAGACAAGGAGAGTCCTTATGGGAATTTTCGATTTTCTGACCGGAGAATTCATCGATGTCATTCATTGGGTCGACGACACCCGCGACACGATGGTCTGGCGGTTCGAGCGTGAAGGGCATGAGATCAAATACGGCGCCAAGCTGACCGTGCGCGAAGGTCAGGCCGCTGTGTTTGTGCATGAGGGGCAATTGGCGGATGTGTTCACGCCGGGTCTATATATGCTCGAAACCAACAACATGCCGATCTTGACGACCCTGCAGCATTGGGATCACGGGTTTCAGTCCCCCTTCAAGTCCGAGATCTATTTCGTCAACACCACCCGCTTCAACGACCTGAAATGGGGCACCAAGAACCCCATCATGCTGCGCGACCCGGAATTCGGCCCGACCCGCATCCGCGCCTTTGGCACCTACACCGTGCGCGTGAAGGACCCGGCCAAGTTCCTGATCGAGATCGTCGGCACCGATGGCGAATTCACCATGGACGAGATCAGCTTTCAGATCCGCAACATCATCGTGCAGGAATTCAGCCGCGTGATCGCAGGCTCGGGTATTCCGGTGCTTGATATGGCGGCCAATACCGCCGATCTGGGCAAACTGATCGCTGCTGAGGTGTCTCCGGTCGTTGACAGCTACGGGCTTGAGATGCCCGAGTTTTACATCGAAAACATCTCTCTGCCCCCCGCCGTCGAAGCCGCGCTGGACAAGCGCACCTCGATGGGGTTGGCGGGCGATCTGGGGAAGTTCACCCAGTATTCCGCAGCCGAGGCGATGACCGCAGCCGCCAACAACCCCGGCCAGGGCGGCGGCATGGGCGCGGGTCTTGGCATGGGAATGGGCATGGCGGTGGCGCAGCAGATGTCGAACATGGCAGCGGGTCAGCCAAGCGGCCCGTGGGGATCGCCCGCCCCCGCTGCCCCGCAACCGGCAGCCCATGCGGCACCGCCGCCGCCTCCGCCGGTTGAGCATGTCTGGCATATCGCGGTGGATGGCCAGACCAGCGGCCCGTTTTCCAAGGCCCGCATGGGACGGATGGCTGCGGAGGGGCAGTTGACGCGCGACACCCATGTCTGGACCGCCGGGCAGGACGGTTGGAAAAAGGCAGGCGACGTGCAGGAACTGGCGCAGTTGTTTACCATCTTGCCGCCGCCTCCGCCGGGGGCATGAGGCGTGACGACAAAGCCAGTCCATAAGGCCTATACTGATCGTCAATATGTTTGGGCGGTCAACCTGTCCGCCATGTTGGGCTGGTCGTTTACGATTGGTTTGCCTTTTGTCATTGCTGCCATCGGAGCCGGGGACTGGAGCAGTGTTCGAAATCTGCTTCCCTTATTTGCAATCTTTGGCTTACCCATTGCATTAATCGCGGCGTGGGTCGTCGTTGCTCCATTCATGCGGCGCGTGATGACCACAAACATTTCTTATCTTCGCGCGGCTATCTGGGGCGCGTGTATAGGGTTTGTTTTGACGCTGATCAGCATTGGATTCGGTCGGATGTTGGGCCTGATGAAATCGCTGAACCCAAACTATTCGTCACAAATTGGCGGCGGAGACTCGATCAGCCAGATAGATGGCATTCTCACCCCCTATGGATGGTGGTTGCTGGCCCAGCAATCCGGCTGGTTCATCGCGGCCTGCATCATCGTCGCCTTAATCATTCGCGCCCTCATCGGTCCCGGATCGCGCGATTTGGCAGGTATCGCTTAATGACCGAAGAACACCGTTTCCCCTGCGAGCAATGTGGCGCTGACTACCGGTTCAATCCAGTGAACGGCACGCTGACCTGCGACCATTGCGGGCATTCCGAGCCGATTGACGCGGGCCCCTGGGGCGGTGCCAGCCTGCGCGAACTGGATTTCGACGCCGCCATCGCCGACCGCCTGCCTGACAGTGAGATCGAGGAAACCCGCGTTCTGAGTTGCCCGAACTGTGCCGCTCAGGTCGAGTTCGACCCCAACACCCATGCCGCCGAGTGTCCGTTCTGCGCAACACCCGTTGTCACGGACACCGGCGTGAACCGGCATATCAAACCCAAGGGCGTGCTGCCCTTCGCGCTGGACGAACGCGAGGCTCACACCGCCATGAGCGACTGGCTGGGCGGACTGTGGTTTGCCCCCAACGGGTTGAAAGACTACGCCCGAAAGGGGCGCAAGATGCAGGGCATCTATGTCCCCTACTGGACCTTCGATGCCGACACACAGTCGCGCTACCACGGCGAGCGCGGCGTTGTTTACCATGAGACGCGCACCGTCATGCGCGATGGCAAGCAGGTGCAGCAAATGGTGCCCAAAGTGCGCTGGACGCCCAAGTCAGGCCGGGTCGCGCGGATGTTTGACGATGTGCTGGTGCTGGCCTCGCGCGCGTTGCCCAAAACCTATACCGACGCTTTGGAGCCCTGGGACCTGCCTGCGCTCGAACCCTATCAGCCAGAATACCTGGCCGGGTTCCGGGCCGAGGCCTACACGGTCGAACTGAAAGACGGCTACGCTGAGGCCCGTCAGCACATGGCCCGCGTGATCGAGCGCGACGTGCGGTTCGACATCGGCGGCGACCGGCAGCGTATCCATATGCTCGAAACCGATGTTCGGGATGTCACGTTCAAACATATCCTGCTGCCGGTCTGGATGGCCGCCTACAAGTATCGCGGCCAGACGTTCCGCTTCGTAGTGAACGGCCGGACCGGTCGCGTGCAGGGAGAGCGGCCATGGTCGGCGATCAAGATCACCATCGCCGTGGTTCTGGGCCTT
Organism: Ruegeria sp. F11; assembly: GCF_056533855.1. Taxonomy (NCBI): domain Bacteria; kingdom Pseudomonadati; phylum Pseudomonadota; class Alphaproteobacteria; order Rhodobacterales; family Roseobacteraceae; genus Ruegeria; species Ruegeria sp. F11. The sequence goes on from NZ_JBQFOW010000005.1 coordinate 166,326, forward strand.
CTGGTTGCCGCCGGGGCCGGGTATCTGATGGCGACCGGTCAGCAATAGGGTCAAACGGCCCCTTGAACATCCCCGGGCCAGCCGCCATCCTCCGCCGCGAAGGATTGGGGGATGAGGCCGTCGTGACGATTTCCGTTTTGAATACGCTGCTTGAGGGCCGGCATTCCTGCCGGGCCTTTAGGCCTGATCCCGTGCCGCGGGTGCAGATCGAGCAAATCCTGACCAGTGCCGCGCGCGTTCCAAGCTGGTGCAATGCGCAGCCTTGGCATGTGGTGGTCACCAGTGGCGAGGAAACCGACAGGTTCCGTCAGGCGATGCGGGCTGAGGCGCAAACGGGCGCTCCAGCACCGGACCTGCCCTTTCCGACCTCTTACTCCGGCGTCTATCAGGACCGCCGCCGCGCCTGCGGGTGGGCCTTGTACGAGGCCGTGGGTGTGGAACGGGGCGACCGTGAAGGCTCGGCCCGGCAGATGATGCAGAACTTTTCGCTGTTCGGCGCGCCGCATTGTGCGATTGTCTCAAGCCCGGCAGAGCTGGGCGCTTATGGCGCGATGGATTGCGGCGGTTTTGTCACCGCCTTCACTCTGGCGGCGCAGGCCCTTGGGGTTGCGACGATCCCGCAGGCCGCAATCGCCAGTTACAGCCCGTTTCTGCGGCGCTATTTCCAGATCCCCGAGGACCGGCTGATACTGTGCGCCATCTCTTTCGGCTATTCCGATACGGACCACCCCGCCAACAGTTTTCGGACGGATCGGGCCCCCCTGGCCGAGATCGTGGATTGGCGCGAGTAAACACCGCCAACCCAACACACACCATCGGAGGATCACGTTGCGCGCCCTACTACAACGCATTTCGCACGCCAAAGTCTCGGTCGACGGGGCCGTGATCGGGCAATCGGGGCCGGGCCTGATGATCCTCGTCTGCGCTGTGCGCGGGGACGGGGAAGAACAGGCCGCAAAACTTGCAGCCAAGATATCCAAATTGCGCATCTTTAAGGATGAGGCGGGCAAGATGAACCGGTCGATTCTGGATATCGGCGGCTCGGCCCTTGTGGTCAGCCAATTCACCCTTGCTGCAGACACCTCCAGCGGCAACCGGCCCGGGTTTTCCGATGCCGCGCCGCCCGATCAGGGCCAGCACCTGTATGAAGTTTTTGCCCAAGCGCTGGGCTCACATGGTATTGCAGTCGAAACGGGGCAATTCGGGGCCGATATGGCCGTCGAATTGGTCAATGACGGGCCGGTAACGATCTGGATGGAAACGTGATGAACCTTGCGGACCAAGCACTCAAATTCTGGCGGGCCGGGGTGGCGGCTGTTGACGGATTCACGGCGACCAAGGCGGCCTTGCCGGGCGTTCCGAAACCGGACCGGATTCTGGCGGTCGGCAAACCCGCCGCAGCTATGGCCCGCGCCGCGTTGGACCATTTTGGCGATATCCCTGCGCTGGTTGTGACCAAGGACGATCACGGGCGCGATCTGCCCGAAGGTGTCGAGGTCATCGAGGCCTCGCATCCGGTCCCCGACGACCGCAGCCTTGCCGGTGGGCGTGCCCTGCGCCGTGCGGTCGAGGACATGGGCCCTAATACGCATCTGCTGTTGCTGGTGTCCGGCGGCGCGTCGTCTCTGGCCGAGGACTTGATCCACGGAAAGTCTCTGGCCGATCTGGAAGCTTTGAACCAAAAGCTTCTTTCGCAGGGCTTGGATATTGAGGCGATGAACGCCGAACGGCGCAAGCTGTCGCGGATCAAGGGCGGCGGGCTGCTGTCGCATTTCAAAGGCGCGCGCGCGACCGTTCTGGCGATTTCTGACGTGCCGGGCGATGACCTTGGCGTTATCGGATCGGGGATCGGTGCTTTGCCGGAAACGTATCATTTTCAGGCCACAACGCAGATCATCGCGTCGAACGCCCATGCCCGCGCGGCTGCCGCTAAAGCGGCGAAAGAGGACGGGCTGACCGTGCTGGCCGATGAAGAGGCGATGCATGACGACTATCTTGCGGTGTCCGCACGCCTCGGCCCGAAACTGCGCGAGGTGCAGGTGGGTGTGATGGTATTTGGCGGTGAACCCACCGTGGTTCTGCCGGAAAACCCCGGCAATGGCGGGCGCAATCAGGCGCTGGCCCTCGCGCTGGCACGCGAGATATCTGGGACCGAGGGGCTGACGGTCATCGTTGGCGGCACTGACGGCACCGATGGGCCGACCAACGCGGCTGGCGGGATCATTGACGGATCAACCTGGGGCGATGGCGCGGACCAGGCTTTGCGGGCGGCAGATAGCGGCAGTTTTCTGGACAAGGCGGGCGCACTTTTGATCACTGGGCCGACCGGTACAAACGTCATGGATTTGGTTGTGGCGATACGCCAGTAAACCGTCTGTTTTCCAAGCATCGGATCGCGTCGGAAACAGACAAGTGCAGGCGCGAATTGGCGACCGCAGGAGATTGACCCTGCCTATGGTCGGCCGAAAGACCTCTGACCAAAGGGCCGCAAATGGACCGCAAACTGCTTCTGATCATCCTCGACGGCGTTCCGTGGCGCAATTTCCGCCGCCTGTTCGGCAACCTTGAAGGCTGGGTCGACACGGGCGAGGCGCGGGTGTGGAAACTGCGCTCGGTCCTGCCGTCGACCTCGGCCAGTTGCTATGCCTCGATCCACACAGGCGTTACGCCGCAGGAGCATGGCTGCACCGGCAACGGAAACGTCTTTCGGCTAAGCCACAAAGACATCTTTAGCCAAGTGCGCGAGGGCGGAGGCGTGACAGGCGCCGTCACCCACAGTTTCTGGTCGCAGTTCTTCAACCGTCATCCCTTCGACTATGTGCGCGACGTGGAATATGACGAACCGGACAGCAAGACCATCAACCATGGCCGGTTCCACACCATGACCGGCTATGGCAAGACCAACCAGATGACGCCCTGCGATCTGGACCTGTTCGCCCAGCTCACCAACCTGTGCCTGCGCTTCGGGCTGAATTACGGTATCGTGCATACCTCGACGCTGGACAGCATGGGGCATCGGTTCTTCCACGAATGCGAAGAGATGGATCACGCCTGTTTCGTCATGGATGAGATGCTGGCCCCCTTCATCCCTCGCTGGCGGCAGTTGGGGTACGAGGTCATCGTCACCGCCGATCACGGTCAGGACGAGCGCGGGCATCACGGCGGGCGCAGTCCGTTGCAGCAGGAAACAGCGCTGTATTATTTTGGCGATGCGACGGGGCCGGATGCGGATGTGGTGATCGACCAGTTGCAACTAGCCCCCACGATCCTGAGCAGACTGGGCGCGCCGATTGCGGACACGATGAAGGCCGAACCGTTCTTGGGGTAACGCGCGGGACATCTAGTCGTAGGACCAGATGCCCTGCCCCAGCGCCTCAATCGCGACCGAGATCCGTTCAAAACTCGCGGCGGCGCGCGCTACCGTCGTTCGCGCGCGCAGGTAGCCGTGGATCAGGCCCTGTTCGTTGATCCAATGCGCCTGCCCGCCTGCTGCGATGATCTTCTCGCAATAGACCGCGCCGTCATCGCGCAGCGGGTCGCAGTCGGCGGTTACGGCAACCGTCGGCGGCAGGCCTGTAAAATCGGTATCCTGTAGCGGGGCAAATGTCGGATCGTTTACCGGCACCTCTCCACCACAGCGGATTTTTTCGTAATACAGAACATCCTCGCGGCTCAGCGACGGCGCATGGGCGTGATCCACGTAAGAACCCTTGTCGGTGTTGCCCCCCAGAAGCGGGTAGATCAGCACCTGACCCAGAACATGGTTCAGATCCCCTCGGGTCGCATGAGCGACTGCAGCGGCAAGGTTCCCCCCGGCGCTGTCACCGGCCAGAACCAGAGGGTCCCTGAATTCGCTGGCCACCCAGTTCACCGCCACCAGACTGTCGTCGAACTGCGCGGGATGGATATGTTCCGGACACAGGCGGTAGTCCACCGAAACAATGCGATACCCCGTCTGAGCACAGATTTCAGCGCAGATATCGTCATGACTGTCCAATCCGCCCAAAACAAAACCGCCGCCATGGAAATAGACGACGGTTCTTGTGGGGTCTCCGGCGGTATAGACACGGACCGGCACGCCATCGGCGGACCGGTCTTGTGTTTCCACGCCCTTGGGCCGAGGCTGGCGAAAATCCTGACAGAGCTTCTCATAGACGCGGCGCTGTTCGGCCATTGGCAGATCGACCACGTCGTCGGGATAGCTTTCAGCCGTTCGCCTTATGAACGCCCAGGTGTCCTCATCAATCAGACGTTCATAATCCATAGCCCCTCCCGGTCAGGCAGCCCACTCCCACGGCCGGGTGAACGTGCCCAACACTTTGCTGACATCGTCCTCGGAGGAGCCGTTCGCGTCAAGCTGCGCGACAAGGCCGCGTTTCTTGTCGTCGATAACCGACACCACCCGCGCATCGACACCCGCCGTTTCCAGCGCGCCGTTATAGACGCGCGTGATCGCCTGTTTGCGCAGGTCGGGCTTGAACACCTTTCCAACGGCGGTTTTGGGCAACTCGTCCAGAATGGTCATGTGTTTGGGTTGCGCCGCGCGTTCGTGCACGTGGACATGGCAGTAGTCCATCAGTTCTTTCTCGGTCACCGATGCGCCATCGACCAGTTCGACAAAGGCGCAGGGCACCTCACCCGAATAGGCGTCGGGCTGACCGATCGCGCCGGCAAAGGCAACGGCGTCGTGGCCCAGCAGAGCCTCTTCGATCTCGGCGGGGTCGATATTGTGCCCGCCGCGGATGATCAGGTCCTTGGCGCGGCCTGTGATCCACAGATAGCCATCTTCGTCGAACCGGCCCAGATCGCCCGTGCGCAGGTATGTGTCGTAGTGATAGAGGTTGGTGTTCTTATCCACCTCGGTATAGGTGTGGCCCGCATAGACACCGGGGTTCGAGATGCAGATCTCGCCGATTTCATTGGCCGCCGCTTCCACCGGCCCATCCGGCCCGTCCTGAAGGATTTTGACATCCGTATAGGGGAAAGGAATGCCAATCGAGCCGATCTTTTTCTCGCCATCCACCGGATTGCACGAGACCAGACAGGTGGCCTCGGTCAGGCCATAGCCTTCGACGATGGTCACGCCGGTTGCTTCCTCGAAGCGTCGGAACAGCTCGACCGGCAGCGGGGCGGAGCCCGAGAACGCGGTTTTCACCGAGGAGATATCCGCATCGACCGGGCGCTGCATCTTGGCCGCAATCGCCGTGGGGACGGTGATGATGAAACTGACCTTCCAGCGTTCGATCAGCTTCCAGAAATTGTCGAACACCCCGTCGCCGCGATACCCGGCAGGCGTCGGGAAGATCACATGCGCGCCCGAGGATACGGCGGCCATCACGATAACATGCACGGCAAAGACGTGGAACATGGGCAGTGGGCACATGATGACGTCGTTTTCGTCAAACAGCAGCGTGTTACCCAACCAGCCATTGTAGATCAGGCCCGAGTATTTGTGCTGCGCCACTTTAGGCATACCGGTCGTACCGCCGGTGTGGAAATAGCAGGCGACGCGGTCTTCGGTGCTGTCCTCAAAACTCAGCGTGGTTGGCTGCTTGGCAAGCTCCTGACTGAAATCCTTGTAATCCGCATGGGCCAGTTTTTCCTTGTCACCCATTTTCGGGCGCAGGAACGGCACCAGCCAGGATTTCGGAGGGGTCAGATACCGGTTCAGGTCGATCTCGAGGATCGTGTTGACCTTGGGTGCGTGACGCACCGCCTCTTCCACCTTTTGCGCAACATCCGTTTTCGGGAAGGATTTCAGCGTCACCACCACCTTGGCTCCGGTTTCCCGTAGGATTGCGGCGATCTGTTCGGGTTCAAGCAGCGGGTTGATCGGGTTCACGATCCCGGCCACGGCCCCGCCCATCATCGTGACAAGTGTTTCGTTACAGTTGGGCAGCACATAGGCCACCACGTCCTTCTCCCCAACACCCAGCGAGCGGAACAGGTTCGCGGCCTGATTGACCTTGCTCAGAAGATCGGACCATGTCAGCGTTTCGGCCTTGTCGTTGGGCCCTGACAGCAGTTGGAAGCTGATCGCCTTGTGGTTTGGAAATTTCCCGGCTGTCCGGGACAGCAATTGATGGAATGTGACCGGCAGGTCGCGATCCTCCCAGGACATCTCCTGCTCGATCCGTGTTTTGTCTTCAAGACCCACAAAGGCCATGTGGCTCCTCCCCGTTATTATTCTCCCACGCGCACGGCGTGGTCCTGTTGTCCAAAGGGATGGGACCACATCTGAAGTTGCGCAAGCAAGGGTTTAGCGAGGGATTGGCGGAAAAAGTAGAATGACGCTGCGACGAAACGCGCGCTGTCCCTACGTCAGGTTATTCCGCCGCGACGCCGTCGGTGAATTGCAGACGGGCCAGACGGGCGTAGAGACCATCCTGTGCCACCAGATCGGCATGAGTGCCTTGCGCCACGATCCGCCCGGCATCCATCACCACGATCCGGTCGGCCTTTTTGACCGTCGCAAGCCGATGCGCCACGATCAGCGTGGTGCGCCCGGCGCGCATTTGATCCACCGCGCCCTGCACCGCGCGTTCGCTTTCCGCATCGAGCGCCGAGGTCGCCTCGTCCAGCAACAGCACCGGCGCGTCGCGCAGAATGGCGCGGGCGATGGCGATGCGCTGTTTTTGCCCGCCCGACAACATCACGCCCCGTTCGCCGACAAAGCTGTCATAGCCTTCGGGCAGTTTCGCGATGAATTCATGCGCGGCGGCAGCGCGGGCGGCGGCTTCGACCTCGGCATCTGTGGCGTCAAGACGGCCAAAGCGGATGTTTTCCTGCGCCGAGGCGGCAAAGATCACCGGGTCCTGCGGCACCAGCGCCATATGGGTGCGGAAATCGGCACGGTCCATATCGCGCAGGTCCTGACCGTCCAGCGTGACACGGCCCGCATTGGGGTCATAAAACCGCTGGATCATCTGGATCACGGTTGTCTTGCCAGCACCCGAGGGGCCGACAAAGGCCACCGTCTCACCGGGGCTGACCTGCAGCGACATATGATCCAGCGCCACGACATCGGGGCGTGACGGGTAGTGGAAGGTGACATCCTCGAACCGGATTTCCCCGCGCACCGGGGCGGGCAAGGCTCCGGCCTTGGCGGGGTCTGTTACGGTATCTTGCGCGTTCAGCAGTTCGACCAGACGTTCGGTGGCCCCTGCGGCGCGTTGAAGTTCGCTCCAGATTTCCGACAGGGCGGCGACCGATCCGGCCATGATGATCGAATAGATCACGAACTGGATCAGAACGCCCTCGGTCATAACACCATTGCGCACATCGTTTGCGCCCATCCACAGCACGCCGACAATGCCGGAAAAAACCAGAAAGATCACGATGACGGTCAGCACCGCCCGGGTCTGTATGCGGCGCAGGGAAACTTCGTACGAAGTTTCCGTCATCTCTCCGAACTGGCGGCGGCTGGCCTGTTCATGGGTAAAGGCCTGCACGGTCTGCACCGCGCCCAGCGCCTCGCCCGCATTGCCCGAGGACGCTGCGATCCAGTCCTGATTTTCGCGACTGATCGCGCGCAGGCGTCGGCCCAGCACAAGGATCGGCACGACAACCAGCGGGATCAGCAGCAAGACCATCGCCGTCAACTTGGCCGAGGTCAGCAGCATCAGAATCAGCCCGCCGATAAACATCAGCATGTTGCGCAGCGCGATGGATACCGAGGACCCGATCACCGACTGGATCAGCGTGGTGTCGGTGGTGATCCGGCTCAACACCTCGCCCGTCATGATGCGTTCGTAAAACTCCGGGCTCATGCCAATGACACGGTCGAACACGGCCTTGCGGATATCGGCCACCACGCGTTCACCCAGCCGGGTCACAAGCGCGTAGCGGATGCCCGTGCCCACGGCCAGAATGCCCGCAATGCCCAGCGCGGCCAGAAAGTACCAGTCCAGCAGTTCGCCATCCTGAATGCGGAAATTGTCCACCACGCGGCGGACAGCCAGTGGCAGGGTCAACGTCATGCTGGCGGTCAGAATCAACGCCAGCGTCGCCCCCGCCATCAACAGCTTGTAGGTCTTCATGAACGGCCAGAGCGACGCCAGAACGCCCAGCTTTTTTGAGCCCGCGCGTTCCTCGCTGGCTCCGGGGGCTGGGGCGGTCGCTGGGCTGGCGGCTGTATTTCTAGCCATGTCTGGCCTTTGCGCTGAGTTTCTCTCCGGGTGCATGCTTCTTGGCTTTAGCAACTCGCCGGGTCAAGCTGAACGACACAAATCAAGGGCCGACAAGGGCCATTTGACGCAGGATTTTCAGGGGCTGAGGTGGAGCGGGTAGACGGAATCGAACCGACATAGCCTGCTTGGAAGGCAGGGGCTTTACCATTAAGCTATACCCGCTCAGCGTTTGGGCTGAGTAATCCATGCTCTGGGGGGCGTCAAGAACCGAAATGGCATCCGCAGGTCATTTCGGTTGATGGTCATTGAACCCTGTGAGGGCGCTCAGATGTCCTCACCCGGTGGCTCCAGCGGACCTCCGGGCGCAAGCAGGGCCCGTTCGGACAGCCACGGGTTCAACTCAAGCGCATCGGACAGCGCATCGCGCGCCTCGGCCAGACGGTTCAGGCCCAGCAGGGTCAGCGCCCGACCGCTCATGGCCGCCACGTGGTTTGGGGACAATTCCAGCGCGGCGTCCAGATCGATCAGGGCCGAGGCGAAATCCTGTCTTAGGTAGTTCACAAAGGCGCGCTGGTTGTACCCTTCGGCATAGTTCGGGCAATAGGCAACCAGTTGATCCAACTCGCCCAAGGCTCCGGTCAGGTCCCACGCCTCGCGCCGCGCCATACCGCGATCCAGCAGCGTCTGCGATTTCGCGTCCGGCGCGTCGGTCCACAATTCCCACATCTGTTGCGAGATCAGCCGGGCATCGCCTTGCGACTCGGCCTGCTGAACCTGCGCAATCAGCGCGTCGACGCCGCCGATATGGTCCGGCGCGGTGGGGCAGTCCTGCGCCTCGGCTGCGGTTGCCAGCGCGATCAGGATGGGAGCAAACCACTTCATCCCCCAATGATGGCGCTTGATCGGCATCCGTCAACTCGGGCTGTCGGGCGTCCCCAGCAAACCGGTCTCTTTTACAGCCTCCATGGCCACGAAGGTCGAGGTATTGGCGACATGCGGCAGCGATGAGATTTTTTCAGCCAAAACCGCCCGGTATTCCGACATCGACCCGGTACGTATCTTGAGCAGATAGTCGAAATTGGACGCAATCATATGGGCTTGCTCAATCTCGGCAATCCGGCGGACGGCCATGTTGAAGTCTTGCAATGCCTTTTCGCGGGTGTCCGACAAACGCACTTCGACAAAGGCCACATGGTCCAACCCAAGGCGAATCGGATCGAGCATGGCCCGGTAGCCGGTTATGAACCCCTCTGCCTCAAGCCGTTTCAACCGCGCCTGTGTCGGCGATTTCGACAGCCCGATCCGGCGGGCCAGATCCGCGACGGACACGCGGCCATCTTCGGCAAGCACCCGGAGGATGGATTGATCGAACCGGTCGAGGCCCGGAAAGTCTTTTTGCATTGCCTATCACCTGAATTTCAGTCGATTAGCCCAAGGTATCACTTTCTTAGGGCGATTGTCCCGGCAATTGGCAGCTATAGTGCAAAAAAGCCTCGGAGTAGACATGTCCCACAGCCTGCGCACCCAGATTGATTCCCAGACCTACGCGGATCAAGCCGCCGTTCTTGACGCGTTGATCACCCAATCCGCGCTGACCGACGCCGACCGCAGCGCCATCTGCGACGCCGCCGCCCAGCTTGTGCGCGACATCCGCTCTAGCACCTCACCGGGAATGATGGAGGTGTTTCTGGCGGAATACGGCCTGTCCACCGACGAAGGCGTGGCGCTGATGTGTCTGGCCGAGGCGCTGTTGCGTGTGCCCGACGCGGAAACCATCGACGCGCTGATCGAAGACAAGATCGCCCCGTCCGACTGGGGCAAGCATCTGGGGCAATCTTCGTCCTCGCTGGTCAACGCTTCGACCTGGGCGCTGATGCTGACGGGCAAGGTTCTGGACGAGGGCAAAACCTCACCCGTCAGCGCGCTGCGCGGGGCGATCAAACGGCTTGGCGAACCGGTAATCCGCACCGCCGTCGGGCGTGCGATGAAGGAAATGGGCCGCCAGTTCGTTCTGGGTGAAACCATCCAGTCCGCCATGGACCGCGCCCGTGGGATGGAGGCGAAGGGCTACACCTATTCCTACGACATGCTGGGCGAGGCCGCCCGGACCGAGGCTGATGCGGCGCGCTACCACCTGTCTTATTCGCGCGCCATTGCCGCCATTGCCGAGGCCTGCACCCACGACGACATCCGCGCCAATCCGGGGATTTCGGTCAAGCTGTCGGCCCTGCATCCACGCTATGAACTGGCGCAGGAAGAACGGGTGATGGATGAACTGGTCCCGCGCTTGCGCGCGCTGGCCCTGTTGGCCAAGGCGGCGGGCATGGGCTTGAACGTGGACGCGGAAGAGGCGGACCGCCTGTCGCTGTCCCTGCAGGTCATCGAAGAAGTCATGGCCGAACCCGCCTTGGCGGGCTGGCACGGCTTCGGCATCGTTGTGCAGGCCTATGGCCCGCGCGCCGGGCTGGTGCTGGACACGCTCTATGACATGGCACAGCGCCATGATCGCAAGCTGATGGTGCGCCTCGTCAAGGGTGCCTATTGGGATACCGAGATCAAGCGCGCGCAGGTTGAGGGAGTCGACGGCTTTCCGGTCTTCACCCACAAGGCCGCGACGGATGTGTCCTATATCGCCAATGCCCGCAAGTTGCTGGGCATGACCGACCGCATCTATCCGCAATTCGCCACGCACAACGCCCACACGGTCAGCGCCATACTGCATATGGCCGAGGATCAGCCGTTCGAGTTCCAGCGCCTGCATGGCATGGGCGAGACGCTGCATCAGATCGTGATGGACAAGCAGACCACCCGTTGCCGGATTTACGCCCCGGTCGGTGCGCATCGGGACCTGCTGGCCTATCTGGTACGTCGTCTGTTGGAGAACGGGGCGAATTCATCCTTCGTCAATCAGATCGTCGATGAAAATGTGCCGCCCGAGGAGGTTGCCGCCGACCCTTTCGTTGCGATTCAGACGCCCCCTGCCCCTCTGCCAACGGGGCCGGAACTGTTCCAACCCGAACGGCCCAACTCTGTCGGGTTCGATCTGAAACACACGCCGACGCTCGACCGGATCGATGGTGCGCGTGACCCATTCCGGGCACATCACTGGTACGCGCAACCGTTGCTGTCGGAAAAGGCGAAACCGGGCGCAGATGAGCCTGTTGTCAACCCGACCCAACCGCAGGACAGGCCGGGTTCGGTTGCCCCGGCCAGCGCGGCAGATGTTGAACTGGCGTTGGCCACGGCAAGCCCGTGGCAAGCGCCTGCCGAGGAACGCGCCCGCGCCCTGAACGCGGCCGCCGATCTGTATGAGGCGCATTATGGCGAGCTTTTTGCCCTGCTGGCGCGCGAGGCCGGGAAATCCCTGCCCGATGCCGTGGCCGAATTGCGCGAGGCGGTCGATTTCCTGCGCTACTACGCCGCCAATATCCCCGAAGCGAAACCCGCAGGGCTGTTCACCTGCATCAGCCCCTGGAACTTCCCGCTCGCGATTTTCACCGGGCAGATTTCGGCGGCCCTTGCCACCGGAAACGCGGTTCTGGCCAAACCTGCGCCGCAAACCCCTCTGGTCGCCCATCGGGCCATTCAGTTGCTGCACGAGGCCGGCGTGCCGCGCGATGCGCTGCAACTGCTGCCGGGCGGGCCGGAGGTTGGCGCGGCCCTGACCTCGGACGATCGGGTGAACGGCGTGGCCTTCACCGGCTCAACCGCGACCGCGCTGAAAATCCGGGCGGCGATGGCCGAGAATATGCGCCCCGGCACGCCGCTGATCGCGGAAACCGGCGGTCTGAATGCGATGATCGTCGACAGCACCGCCCTGCCGGAACAAGCCGTCCAGTCAATCATCGAAAGCGCGTTCCAATCCGCCGGTCAGCGCTGCTCGGCCCTGCGCTGCCTGTACCTGCAGGAGGATATCGCCGACGACGTACTGACCATGTTGAAAGGCGCGATGGATGCGCTGCAGGTGGGTGACCCGTGGCTGATCGCAACCGATTGCGGGCCGGTGATCGACGAACAGGCACGACAAGGGATTGCGGATCACGTCGCAAAGGCGCGCGCCGAGGGGCGCGTGCTCAAGGAACTTGGCCTCCCGCCCGAGGGCACCTTCATTGCCCCGTCGCTGATCGAAATTCCCGGCATCGCCGCGCTGGAGCGTGAGGTTTTCGGGCCCGTCCTGCATGTCGCCCGCTTCCAATCGCAAGAGATCGACCAGGTTATCGCCGATATCAACGCAACCGGCTACGGCCTGACCTTCGGCCTTCACACGCGGATCGACGACCGGGTGCAGCACGTGACCGAGGCCATCCATGCGGGCAACATCTATGTCAACCGCAACCAGATCGGGGCCATTGTCGGCTCGCAACCCTTCGGAGGCGAAGGTCTTTCGGGCACCGGTCCAAAAGCGGGCGGTCCGAACTACATGGCCCGGTTTTGCGCGCCGGATCGTCAGACCTCGGACGAGACATGGGAGGCCACAGCAGACATTCCAGCGCCGCAGGGGCAACCCTCCCCTGAAACCTCGCGCCTGCTGCCCGGCCCGACCGGCGAATCGAACCGGCTGACGGAATTCCCGCGCCCGCCGCTGCTGTGCATGGGACCCGGCGAGACCACCGCCCGCGCGCAGGCTGAGGCCGCGTTGGCGTTAGGCGGAACCGCCATTCAGGCGACCGGGATGACAGACCTGCATCGACTGGAAAACCTGACCGGCATCTCGGGGGTTCTTTGGTGGGGCGACGAGGAGACCGCGCGTCAGATCGAAGCGCATCTGTCGCGTCGGAACGGCCCGATCCTGCCGCTGATCCCCGGCCTGCCGGATCGCGCCCGGGTTCTGGGGGAACGCCACGTGTGCGTCGATACCACAGCCGCGGGCGGCAACGCGGCCCTTCTTGGGGGTGCGGCGTAAGCAGACCTTGACGCTGGGCAGGGAAAAGCCCAGCGTCGCGCCATGTTTCCTATTCGCGACCATAACCCCTCGGGGCGGACACCTTACGTCGTTTACGCGCTGATGGCCGCGAACATACTGATCTTCCTCAGCTATGCCGGGATCATGAATGACGCGCCCCTGATCAACCGGCTGTATTTCGACTACGCGATCATCCCAGCGCGGATCAGCGATGGCCTGGCGTTCCAGACCTTCGTGACCTCGATGTTCCTGCATGGCGGATGGATGCATCTGGCCGGGAACATGCTGTTTTTGTGGATATTCGGCGACAACCTTGAGGATGAGATGGGCCACCTGCCCTTTCTACTCTTTTACCTCGTCGCCGGGATCGGAGCGGGCCTGATCCACGTGATCACCGCCCCCTATTCCACCGTCCCCACAATCGGCGCGTCCGGAGCCATCGCTGGCGTCATGGGCGGATACCTTTTGCTCTACCCAAAGGCGCAGGTGGATATCCTGCTGATCCTGATCGTCTATTTCCGCGTCTTCTCGATCCCGGCATTCGTCATGCTGGGGGTCTGGCTGGGCATGCAGTTCGTGGGCAGCCTGGCCAGCAACCCGGATCAGGGCGGCGTGGCTTATTGGGCGCATACCGGAGGGTTCATCGTCGGGCTGGTTCTTTGCGTACCGCTATGGCTGAAACGCGGCGGCCCGCAGTTCTGGAACCGCACGCATGGCCATCCGCCCCACCCCGAGGCCAAATACAGGCTCTCCCGATCCCGTATCCCCCGGGTGCCGCGCAGATAGAGCCGGGGTTTACCCGCGGATCACCTTGGCGAACGTGTCAAAGATCGGCTCATTGGCGCAGATGATATCGCCGTCTTCCAGAACATTGCCGTCAGAGTTCAGCGATTGCACAAGCCCGCCTGCCTCTTTGACAATAATGATCCCGGCGGCCACGTCCCAGGCGTTCAGGCGGCGCTCCCAGTAGCCCTCGTACCGACCGGCGGCGACATAAGCCAGATCGAGCGCAGCGGAACCCCAGCGGCGCACACCGGCGCAGGTGGGCATCAGACGGGCCAGATCCTGCAGCGTGGCAGGCAGGTCGGCCCGACCCCCAAAGGGCAGACCGGTCGCAAAGATCGACTCGATCATGCGATGACGGCCAGAGACGCGGATGCGGGTGTCGTTCATCCATGCGCCCTCGCCTTTTTCGGCAAAGTACATCTCGTCCTTGGCGGCGTCGTAAATCACACCGGCGACGATCTTGCCTTTATGTTCCAGCGCGATGGAGACCGCCCAATGCGGCAGCCCGTGCAGAAAGTTAGTGGTGCCGTCCAACGGATCGACGATCCAGCGGCGGGTCGGGTCTTCACCGTCCTGACCACCGCCTTCTTCACCCAGCCAGCCATAGGTCGGGCGGGCACCCAGAAGTTCTTCCTTGAGGATGGCCTCAGCAGCGATATCGGCCTTTGACACGAAATCGCCCGCGCCTTTCATCGACACCTGCAGGTTCTCGACTTCCCGAAAATCCTTGACCAAAGAACGCCCCGCTTTGCGCGCGGCCTTGATCATGATGTTGAGGTTTGCACTGCCAACCATTGTCCAAAGGCTCCTGTCCGGTCAAACCGCGCGTATACTGGGGCAATGCGCCCTTGCCAAGAGGAATGATGCGCATAGCTGCCCGGCGGAAAACGTTGTTACTGGGCTTGCAGCTTGCGGGCCTCGTCCCGGGCCAGTTTCACCAGTTCCTGCACAAAGGGTTTTTCCAGATCCTCGGTCCGGACAGCAGCATAAAGACGGCGGGTGATGCCTTCTTTGGTGAGCGGGCGCGTCACGTAATCCGAGTTATACTTGACCTCGCGCACCACCCAGTCGGGCAACACCGAAATCCCTCGGTTCGAGGCTACCAGTAACAGGATCACAGCGGTCAATTCTACCTGCCGGATCGAGGCTGGCTCGACCCGAGCGGGGATCAGCAACTGGCTGAACACATCCAGCCGGGTGCGCTCAACCGGATAGGTGATTAAGGTCTGGCCCCGGAAATCCTCGGCCTCGATGAATTCTTTCTCGGCCAGCGGATGCGCCGAGGCCGCGACGAACACGGCGTTATAGTCGAACAGTTCCACAAACTCGACACCGGGCAGGTCCTCGGGGTCCGACGAGACCACCAGATCGACCTCTTCTTTTTGCAACGCGGGCAGCGCGTCGAACGCGAGGCCCGGGCGGATATCGACATCCACATCGCCCCAGGATTTCCGAAAGGATTCGAGCACCGGAAACAGCCATTCGAAACAGGCGTGGCATTCGATGGCGATATGCATCCTGCCCGTGCGCCCATCTCGCAGCGAGGAAAACTCGTGCTGCGCCGCCTCGACCTGCGGTAGGATTTGTTCGGCCAGACGCAACAGGCGCAGGCCTGCGGCGGACAGTTTCATCGGCTTGGACCGACGCAGGAACAGTTCGACCCCGGCCTGATCCTCTAACCCTTTGATCTGATGGCTCAGCGCGGATTGGGTGATGTTCAACTGATCCGCCGCACGGGCCAGACCGCCGCATTCATGGATCGCCTTGATCGTCCGCAGGTGGCGAAACTCAATATGCATCTTTCATCGGACTCATGTTGTTCTTGAAGAATATGAGTTTGTCTCACATTGCCTGCCATGGCACAAGGGCGCAAGCACATCCAGTGAGGCACCGATGATCAAACCTGATATCTCTTTTGAATTCTTCCCGCCCAAGACGTTGGAGGCCTCATTCCGCCTGTGGGACACGGTTCAAACCCTTGCCCCGCTGGAGCCGCGCTTTGTCTCGGTGACATATGGCGCAGGCGGGGCCACGCGGGAACTGACCCGTGATGCGGTTGCGACCCTGCACAAATCTTCGGGCCTGCCGGTTGCGGCACATCTGACCTGCGTGGATGCCTCGCGCCAGGAAACGCTGGAGATTGCCGATGCCTTTGCGAAAGCGGGCGTTCAGGACATCGTGGCGCTACGCGGCGACCCTCCGAGCGGTCAGGACCGGTTCGAGCCGCATCCCGAGGGGTTTGCAAACTCGATCGAACTGATATCCGCGCTGACCGAGACCGGCAAATTCAACATCCGCGTGGGTGCCTACCCTGAAAAACACCCCGAAGCCCGCGACACGGCGGCGGATGTCGACTGGCTGAAAGCCAAGCTGGATGCTGGCGCCGACGAGGCGCTAACCCAATTTTTCTTCGAGGCCGAGACCTTTTTCCGCTTCCGCGATGCCTGTGCCAAGGCCGGGATCGACAAGCCGATCGTGCCCGGCATCCTGCCGATCGAGAACTGGAAGGGCACCCGCAGTTTCGCCAAGCGCTGCGGCGCGCGTGTCCCGGGCTGGCTTGAAGATGCCTTCGGAAAAGCGGTGCGCGATGATCGCGAAGACCTGCTGGCCACCGCAATCTGTACCGAGCTGTGTTCAGACCTGATCGAAGGCGGTGTGGACAAGTTGCATTTCTACACGTTGAACCGTCCGGAACTGACCCGCGACGTGTGTTTCGCGCTGGGAATCACGCCCAAGGCCGAACTGCAAAACGTCGCCTGAGCCCCGAACTCCCCTGTACTTGCCCGGATCGCCCTGCGGTCCGGGTGTTTTTTGTGTTCGACAATGGCAAATCACCTGCGTCCGCGCGCGTTGGTCTGCTGATCGTGGCTGACAATCCCTGCGCCGCCGCGCCATTGTTCTCTGCAACTGCTTAAATTTCAGGCAAAATTTGACAAAGCACCAACATTCGACAAAGTGAAATTGTGTTGTTTAATGAGTGAGTTGGTTATGGAACCTGTCGATAAGATCAGGGCGCGACGTGATGCGCTGGCGGATCTTGGGTTGGACCCCAATGCCAGTGCGGACGATATCCGGGACGCCTGGCGACAGATCGCCTTTCACGCACATCCCGATCATACCAGCGGGAATTGTGCGAATTTCTCCCGCGCCAAGGCGGCCTATGATTTCCTGCGCAAGCAAGGTCTGACGGTCAAAGGCGCGGCCGGGTCTGCGGCGCGGATGCCGCGCAGACCGCGTTTGAAGAAACGTCTTGTGGAATTGCCGCAGGACGATATCGCGACCTGCAAAGCCATGCTTGGCGCGGACCGGGCCCTGGCGCATAACCCCGAGGCAAATGACGCCGGATCGGAAGATCAGACACAGATCGCATCGGATCACGTGCCAGACGCGGTGGGCTGCTTTGGCCGCCACTTGACCTATTTCGTGACCACCCCGGTCTGCACCGGTGCAAACCGCGTGGCGCTGCCGACCTCGGTGCTGACCGGAGGGCGCACCATCGAAACCGAAGTCCTGAGCTTCCAGTCTAAAGATTCCGGTTCAGGCGAGGTTGTCGTGCCCGATACGATCCGGGAACGAAAATTTCCGGGCGCAAAAAGCGTACGGATCAGGTTCGAAGCCGATCAGGAAACCCGTGACGAATTCTGGCTGAGCGCGTGATCGGCCACGAAAGTGCCCGGCTCTTTCCGGGGGGAGAGCCGGGCTGGGGCAGGCGACCCGCGCCTTAGTTGGCCACGGGGCCTTCCGAGGTAAACTTAGGGATGACGTTGGTCGAAGCCGCCGCGCCTTCAATGCCCGGCCAGTTGCCTTCGGCCAGGTTGATATTGCCGGGGATGTCTTCTTCGAAGAAGCCGACCACGACATCGGTGATGTTCAGATACAGCTTGTCATCGACGATCCGCCACAGGTTCGGATTGGCCGGAACCTTACCGCCGCGCGATACGCCATAGGCGCAATGGCCATCATATTGCGGCGCGTAATAGGCCGGGTTTTCCAGGAATTTGTCACGGTTTTCTTCCGTGGCAAAGGCCCAGGTGGCACCGTTATATTCTGCGGTGATATCGGCGTTGCCGCGCACACCTTCGGGCTGGGCTTGTCCAACAGCCGCCTGATCAAGGTCGCGATAGGCGACAACATCATAGCCCGACACGGCAAACCCGGTGCCATCGACATATTGCGGGCCAGCAAATGCCGGCACGGCCAATACCAGTGCCGTCGCAAGAGACAGGGCAAAGCGTTTCATGGGGTCATTCCTTTTACTTGTTTCAGAGTGCCGTTCCGGCATGACTGACAAGACAATAAGCGATTCCTGTCCGCTGCGTAGTCCCCCTCGCGCCGCTGTGACCGGGACGGGTATTTTATGCGAGGTTTATTACAGAACTGGCTCGATTGATGGGTTGGACTCTGGCATTTAGGGCATTAGCTCTAGAAAGGTCGGGCTCGCGGCCCCGGCAGTCGCAAGAAAGGCACCACATGAGCGATCAAACCACTTACACCCCCCCGGCGGTCTGGACATGGGACAGCGAAAGCGGCGGGCGGTTCGCAAATATCAACCGGCCCATTGCCGGTGCGACCCATGACAAGGACCTGCCGGTCGGACGCCACCCTTTGCAGCTTTATTCACTGGCCACCCCCAATGGCGTCAAAGTGACCGTCATGCTGGAAGAACTGCTGGCCCTTGGCCATGAAGGCGCTGAATACAACGCCTGGCTGGTCAACATTGGCGAAGGCGACCAGTTCAGCTCGGGCTTTGTCGGGGCCAACCCGAACTCCAAAATCCCCGCGCTGTGGGACAGGTCCGGTGAGGACCCGGTGCGCGTGTTCGAAAGCGCCTCGATCCTGTTTCATCTGGCCGAGAAGTTTGACGCCTTCCTGCCGAAATCGGGGCCCGAACGCGCCGAGGTCATGAACTGGGTGTTCTGGCAGATGGGCAGCGCGCCGTATCTGGGCGGCGGGTTCGGGCATTTCTACGCCTATGCGCCCGAGAAGTGGGAATACCCGATCAACCGCTTCGCGATGGAGGCCAAGCGCCAGTTGGATGTTCTGGATCGGGAACTGGCCGACAAAACCTATATCGCGGGCGAAGACTACACCATCGCAGATATGGCGATCTGGCCGTGGTACGGGCAACTGGTTCTGGGGCGTCTCTACAGCGCGGCCGAATTCCTGGATGTTGAATCCTACAAGAACGTCATGCGTTGGGCCAAGATGATCGACGAACGCCCCGCAGTGCAGCGTGGCCGTATGGTCAACCGGTCCTTTGGCGAACCCCACATGCAATTGCACGAGCGTCACGAGGCCGGCGATTTCGAGACCCGCACGCAGGACAAGCTGGAACCGGCGGCGGAATGACACTGAACCACGCGGCGCGATAGGTGCCGCGTGGGTTTACCTTAGAACTGGGGGTTTGTCCGGGTTGCTTCCGGGCGCCTCGCGCACCGGGTTGACCGGCTCGGGCTGCGGTAGATCGAACCGCAAACCGGTTTTGGCCAGCAGCGCGGCGACAGTGTCCTCGGGTGCGAAGAAACCGACATCCATTGCGCCCGCCTCAATGCCTGAAAAGGTCAGTGCCTCGGACGCGGCTTTGGCCAGAGCGGGTTCTGCGCCTTCGACCACCCCTACGAACCCCAGCATGTGCCCGGCGGCACCGTCCTGCGATTTGGTCGCCACCAGATAAGCCGCTTGCGCCAAACCGCCCGCCGTCGCCAGTTTGGCATCCAAAGCCGCCAAAAGCGTATCGGGAAGACCGGCGGGCGGCAGGAGTTCCGCAAGTCTTTCCTGAACCTCTTCCGGCCTATGCTGTAGTGTTTCAGCCAGCCAGCCCAGCGCCTCGGACGGGATCAGCATCGAGGACGGCGCGGTTTCAAGGTTCAACCCCAACCCAATCCCCTGCCCCGCCAACATCGCCGACAACACCCGCCCGGAAAGCGCAACGTAGGGCACTGGACGTCCCGCAAATTGCGCCAGCCGATCCTCGCGGTCGAAGGCCAGCACAAAGCGCCCATCGGCCACGTCAAACAGCTCGGGTGAGATGTTGTCGCCCTGCGCCTCTGCGGTCAGCATCAGGAACAGCTCGCTATCGGCCAGCCGTTCGAAGAACCTCAGTCGGGCGGCATCGTCCTGTGGGGTGGCCGTCATCGCGGCATGGGCTGTGTCCAGCGCCGTGGTCTCAGTCATTCAGTACCTCTTGCACCCGGGCGCGCAGAACCGGCAGCAACTCGGCCTCGAACCACGGGTTTTTCTTCAGCCATGCCGTATTCCGCCACGAGGGATGAGGCAAGGCAAAGACCCGCGGCGCATGGTCCCGCCAGTTCCGAACGGTTTCAGTGACCGAGGTGCGCGCACCCAGATGGTATTTATGCGCGTGCCCACCCACCAGCACCGTCAAGGGCACCTGCCCCAGTTCCTGCATCACCCTGTCATGCCACGTCTTGCCGCAAATCGCGGGCGGCGGCAGGTCGGCATTACGCGCATCATAGCCCGGGAAACAAAAGGCCATCGGTACGATGGAAACCCGCGCTCGGTCGTAGAAAACCGTGTCATCAATCCCCAACCAATCGCGCAAACGATCCCCGGACGGGTCGGTGAAGGGCTGGCCCGACTCATGCACCCGCGCGCCGGGCGCCTGACCAGCGATCAGGATCGGAGTACCCGGTCGAAACCAAACTACAGGGCGGGGCTGGTGGGCGGTGGCTGTTTCGGCGAACTGGTCGGCGCATAACCGGCAGGCGCTGATCTCACGGGCCAAAGAATTCATCTGATCTCAAGATTTCCTGAACTAGGGTGAGAGCATGGTACCTGAAACAGATAAGCGCTATGTCCCCGTCGTCCAACACCCGACCCGATGGGAGATTGGTCAACACAAGCCGAGCGCATTGATCATTTGTTTCAAAATTCGACATAATGTGGCCAATATGGGCCGGTAAGGTTATCGCTTCATCGCCGTCCATAAGAGCGAAAAAGAAAATGAGCAGCAGGCCGTGAATGCTTGAGTTCGAGAATGTCAGCAAGTCCTTCTGGACCGGGACCAGCCGCAAGGTGATCCTGGACAGGGTCTCATTCCGGATCGAGCTTGGGAAATCGCTGGGCGTGCTGGCCCCCAACGGAACCGGAAAAACCACGCTGATCAACATGATGGCCGGGCTTGAGAAACCCGACGAAGGGGTTATCCGGCGTGACTGCCGCGTGTCGTTCCCGATGGGGTTTACCGGCGGAGTCTCTAACAAGATGTCAGCGCTGGAAAACGCGCGTTACATCGCCAAAATCTACGGCATGGACCCGGATTATGTTGAGGCCTATTGTAACTGGCTGTGCGGCCTTGGCGAGTATTTCAACCAGCCGCTGGCGACTTATTCGTCAGGCATGCGGGCGCGGTTCACCTTTTCGCTGATGCTGGCGCTGGATTTCGACATGTACCTGATTGATGAGGGCATGCCCTCGACCACGGATGTCGAGTTCAACAAGAAAGCGGGTTCGATCCTGCAGGAACGGCTGCGGACCACGACGCTGGTGATCGTGTCCCACAGCCCCGCAACGCTGGAAAAATTTGCACAGCAGGCGGCGGTTCTGCTGGACGGGCAGCTTTACATGTTCGAAACCTTGGAAGAGGCAAAACAGTTATATGACTACGAAACCCAAGGTTAAGAAATACAACTGGCGGCGCAAGGCGCAGGCCGAGGGCAGCGCCGAAGCGCGGTCCGAGGCGATGGCGCGCATCCGCAGTGCAACGCAAGGCCCCGCCGCCGCGAACGAGACGCAGGCAGGAACCGAGTTGGATGAGATCAAGCGCGAGGGCCTGACGGGCCGCCAATTGCGCGTCGCCCGACGGCTGGCGCAGAAACACGGGCTGGCGGCAACCTCGGATTATGACGCGGTGCGCCTGCTGCGGAAACAGGGCATCGACCCGTTTGAACGGACAAACTTGCTTGATCTGGCCGCGCAGAAAAGGCCCGAGGATGCGGCAAAAGACAAGGTAAATATCCAACTGCCGCAAACCATCCGGGAAGAAACCAAAAACCTGCCGGGGCCCGAGATGAGCCCGGCAGATCGCCGCAATCTGGAAATCGGCCAGATTCAGAAGGACATTGCAAAGCGTCGCCGCCGCAAGCTGTTTGCCTTGTTCGCGCGTCTGGCTGTCTTTGTATTCCTGCCGACCTTCATTGTTGGTTTCTATTTCTACCGCATCGCGACCCCGATGTACGCCAGCGACTCAGCCTATTCGATATTACAGGCGGATGGGGCAGGAGCTTCGTTTGGTGGCTTTCTGGCAGGGACTCAATATGCCACGGCACAGGACTCGGTCGCCACACAGGAGTTTTTGGATTCCAAGGATGCTCTTCTGAAGCTCGAGCGGGACATTGGCTTTGCTGAGATTTTCAAGCAGGAGTGGATCGACCCCATCCAGCGCCTGTCGCCCAATGCGACGCTTGAAGAAACCTATAAACTGTATAAACGCATGATTACAACGGGTTATGATCCGAGCGATGGCATTATCCGAATGGAAGTCGCAGCCCCGGACCCGGACATCGCAGTCAGCATTTCCAATCTTCTTTTGTCCTATGCCGAAGATACAATTAATGCCCTGTCCGAGAAAAAGCGATCGGACCAGATGCGCGATGCGCTGCAGGGCTTTGAAGACGCACAAGGTGCCCGCAGGCAGGCGCAGGAGGACCTGATTGAACTGCAATTGCAAGGCGCGGTGCTGGACCCTGAAAACGTGATTGCAGGCCTGCGAGCCCGCATCAATGAGATCGAGATTCTGCTACAGGACAAAGAGCTGGAACTGGCCGCTCTGAATGACAACCTGCGCCCCAACAAGGCCAAGGTCGACGGCGTCAGCGCCGATATCGCCCGGCTGGAAAAGGTGCTTGCGGAACTGAATGCCGAGATGCTGGACGCCTCGGCAGGCGAAAACTCGCTGGCGCGGCTGAGTGTCCGGATTCAAATGGCGCAGGCCGATCTGGCTGCCCGCGACATGATGCTGCAAACCGCCATGCAACACATGGAAACCACACGGACCGAGGCCAACCGACAGGTGCGCTATCTGACCGTCTCGGTCAACCCGGTACCCAGTCAGGAACCAACCTATCCGCGCAAGTTCGAAAATACGATTTTGGCTTTCCTGTTGTTTGCTGGTATTTACCTGATGATCTCGCTTACCGCGTCGGTCCTTCGTGAACAGGTATCCTCGTAAGACATATGAAACATGTAAAAATCTCCGACCTGACGGTCGGCAATGACCTTCCGCTGACCCTCATCGCCGGCCCCTGCCAGCTTGAAAGCGCGGATCATGCCCAGATGATCGCGGGCACCATGAAAGAGGCCTGCGATGCCGTCGGCGCGCAATACGTGTTCAAGGCCTCTTACGACAAGGCCAACCGCACCTCGCTGTCCGGCAAACGCGGCATGGGGATCGACGCCGGGCTGAAAGTGCTGGACGATATCCGCAAGACAATGGGTATCCCGGTGCTGACCGATGTCCATACCGAAGCCCAATGCGCCATCGCGGCTGAGGCTGTGGACGTTCTGCAAATCCCCGCGTTCCTGTGCCGTCAGACCGACATGCTGCTGGCCGCCGGGAACACAGGCAAGGCTGTGAACGTCAAAAAGGGCCAGTTCCTGGCCCCGTGGGAAATGCCGAATATCGTCACGAAAATCGAAAGCACCGGTAACCACAACATCCTGCTGACAGAGCGGGGTACCTCGTTTGGCTACAACACGCTTGTCGCAGACATGCGCGGGCTGCCGCAGATGGCGCAAACCGGCTATCCGGTTGTGATGGACGCGACCCATTCGGTGCAACAGCCGGGTGGCAAAGGCGGGTCCTCGGGCGGGCAGCGTGAATTCGCGCCGGTGATGGCGCGCGCTGCGGTGTCCCTTGGGATCGGCGCTGTTTTCATCGAAACCCATCAGGACCCGGACACCGCGCCCTCGGACGGGCCGAACATGATCCCGTTGGATCAGATGGGCCAATTGATTGACACATTGATGCGCTTTGATGCGCTCGCCAAAGCGAATCCAATTCAAATTTAACGATTGAGACCAGTTATGACCAAACCTTTGCCTGAGGTGACCCCCAACACCTGGAGTTTTCTGCGCGACGCGATGATCAAACCCACCGGGTTCCGCGAGTATGACGCGCGTTGGAAATACCCCGATGAGATCAACCTGCCCGGCATGACCGCCCTTGGACTGGGGCTTGGCACCCAGATGCACAAGCGCGGGATCGCGCCCGTGATTGCGGTGGGCAATGACTATCGCGACTATTCTCTGTCGATCAAAAACGCGCTGATCCTGGGACTGATGCAGGCGGGGATTAAGGTCAAGGATATCGGCCCCGCGCTCAGCCCGATGGCCTATTTCGCGCAGTTCCATCTGGATGTGCCTGCCGTTGCGATGGTGACGGCCAGCCACAACCCGAATGGCTGGACCGGGGTAAAAATGGGCTTCGACCGCCCGCTGACTCACGGCCCGGATGAAATGTCGGAACTGCGCGATATCGTCCTGAACGGCGAAGGCGTCGCCCGCCCCGGCGGTGCGTATGAGTTCGTCGAGGGCGTCAAAGAGGCGTATATCGACGATCTGGTCGGCGATTTCAAAATGTCCCGCCCACTCAAGGTGGTGTGTGCCACGGGCAACGGCACCGCCTCGGCCTTTGCGCCCGAGATTTTCGAACGGATCGGGGTTGAGGTCGTGCCCAGCCATAACCGGCTCGATTACACCTTCCCGAACTACAACCCGAACCCCGAAGCCATGGAGATGCTGCACGACATGGCCGACACCGTGAAATCTAGCGGGGCCGATCTGGCGCTTGGATTTGACGGGGATGGCGACCGCTGCGGTGTTGTCGATGATGAGGGGGAAGAGATTTTTGCCGACAAGGTCGGCGTCATCATGGCGCGCGATCTGGCGCGGCTGCATCCGGGCTCGACCTTTGTAGCGGATGTGAAATCCACCGGCCTGTTTGCCAGCGACCCCGAGTTGCAGGCGCATGGCGTCAAGGCCGATTACTGGAAAACCGGCCACAGCCATATGAAACGGCGGGTCAAGGAAATAGGCGCTCTGGCCGGGTTCGAAAAATCGGGCCACTACTTTCTGGCCGAGCCCATTGGGCGCGGGTACGACTGCGGCATGCGCGTGGCGGTCGAGATTTGCAAGCTGATGGACCGCAACCCGGATAAAAGCATGTCGGACCTGCGCAAGGCGTTGCCCAAGACATGGTCCACCCCCACGATGTCACCCTATGCCGCTGATACCGAGAAATACGACATCCTGAACCGGCTGGTCGACAAGCTGGTCGCCAAGGGCGACGCAGGCGAACCCTTTGCGGGCCGGTCCATCAAAGAGGTCGTCACTGTTAACGGAGCGCGGGTCATTCTGGACAATGGCAGCTGGGGTCTGGTGCGCGCCTCGTCAAACACGCCCAATCTGGTTGTCGTCTGCGAAAGCAGCGAGAGCGAGGCCGAGATGCGCGCGATTTTCGCCGACATTGATGCCGTCATCCGCACGGAGCCCGGTGTCGGCGACTACGACCAGACCATCTGATCTTTGGACCCGTTCGGTGCCGCTCAGTCGGCGCCGAACAGCTTCAACAAGCCTTTCTTGGCTTCTTCCTCAAGCTTGTTCTTAAGGGCGTCTTCGATCTGACCGGTGTCTGTGACCGTGGTGTCCAACTCGCTGCCGACCTTATCCAGAACCTTTTGCTTTGCGTCGCCCTCAAGCTCTTTGATCTTTCCCTCGGCGGCGGCCTCGATGACCTTGGTCAGGTCCGGCCGGATCGACGGGTTGCTCCACGGGCCGACGATGCGCACGGGCACGGATATGCCCTTGCCGGAATTGGCGCGCAGGGCAACCGGGGTAAACAGGTAGTCGATATTGCGCGCGCCCAGCCCCACGGTTCCGGTGCCATCGGCGCGGAAGTTGTTCAACAGCATCAGCAGGTCATTATTGGTCATAACACCTTTGTCGATGGTGAAACTGCCCGACAGGCTGTTGAACACGGTGGTTCCGCCCGAGCCGCCGCCCTGCCCCATCAGGCGGTCCAGATCAAAACCCGCGATCACGCCCTTTCCCACATCCAGACGCCCCTTGCCGGACAACGAGTTCATGATCTGCTGCTCGGTCTGGCCGACCCCGAGGAACTCGAAACTCCCCGATCCGGTGCCGGAGAAGCGCTCGACATCTGCAAGCGCGGACAGGGCCTGTTGAATATCCAGCCCGCTGGCCTGAAAATTGCCGCCAACGGACAGGCCGTTGCGGTTGTTGGCGACGACCTGCCCAGTCAGTTGCCCTGAAAACAGCGTGGCGGGCTGCATTTCCAGAACCGCGCGAGACCGGTCGAGGCTCAGCGTCAGATTGCTGGGTCCGAGGGTCAAGTCAGGCACAGCGATGGATTTGGCCGTCAGGCGGATATTGCCATTGGCCAGGGCAAGGGCGGATGCATCGATTGGGTCGGTTGACCATCCATCGTCTGAGGAAGGCGCGCCACCAGAACCCCCACCTGAACCTGCAGCGGGTTCGGCAAACCGGGACAAATCAAGGTCCCCAGCGTCCAGACGGGCCGTGATATGCGGCGGGTCCGAGATCGCGATATCGGCCTCACCCACAAAACGGTTGTGATCCAACTTGGCCACCATATCCCGCAGCGAGACACGGCCATCTTTGGTGTATGTCATCTGCCCCGAGACATCTGCAACGCGCCCTAACCCCAGTGGAACGCTGACTCCGGCCTGACCAAACGCGGCCAGCATCCTTTCGGTGTTTCTGGCCACGACCTGCGTCTTGCCGTCCATCTCCCCGGCAATGTTGACGCGCCCGTCAAACCCGATCTCTCCGCCTGGGGCTTGCAGTTTCAGGTCAAGCGGCGTGACAGCGCCGGAAGAAAAAGCAGGCAGGTCCGGCAGCTTCAGGTCGACCTGCACTGCCCCGCCGGGCACCGCCATATTGGCTGCCATCACCATCGGGGCGGTCACATCCGGCCAACTGGCCGACAGGTTGACCCCCGCGAAATCCATCTTGGTTACGCCGTTTTCGATATAGATCAGCCGCGCGTCGGTCAGTTCCAGCCGATCCAAAGTCACCGGACGTGTGTCGGGTGTCGCCGCGCTGGTTGCAGCAGCAGAAGTGGATGCGGAGGTATTTGCGCCAGAGACGGGAACCCGAAGCTCCCAATTGCCGCGCCCTTGCGACAGTTCCAGCCGAAGCAGCGGCTTCTCGGCAAACACGCGTTTGATCTTGAGATCGCCCGACAGCAGCGCGGCGGCATCGACGCCAACGGCAAGGCTGTCAGCGCTCAGCATCGGTTCGGGCCCGGCCCATTCGGCATTGCCAAAGGTCACGGGGCCGGTCTCCATGCCAAGGACCGGCCAGAAGGAAATTTTCACATCGCCGGACAGGGTCAGGTCCCGGCCCGTCTCGGCGCGCACCTGCTCAGTCAGGATGGCGGCCAGCTTGTCGCCTGGCATCAGAAGCAGCGCGCCGATGACCAGCCCGAACACGGCCACAAGAATAAACAGGATGCGCAACAGCCATTTCATTTTCTGCTCTCCGCCTTTTGGCTTGTTTGAATTAATCATTCAAACCGCGCGCGACATTTGCAAGGGGAAGCTTTCCCCACTATATGCCGCGCCATGACCACGAACCCGCCGAACCTCCGCCCCGACCTGGCACCCGCCGCCCGGATTTCCGACGCGCCCCGCCCGAACCAGCCAACCATCGGCATGGTCTCGTTGGGCTGTCCCAAGGCGCTGGTCGATAGTGAGCGTATTCTGACCCGCCTGCGTGCCGAAGGATACGGCATTTCGCCCGATTATGCGGGGGCGGATGCCGTGATCGTGAATACCTGTGGGTTCCTTGACAGTGCCAAAGCCGAGTCGCTGGATGCAATTGGCGAGGCTTTGGTCGAAAACGGCAAGGTCATCGTTACTGGCTGCCTGGGGGCGGAACCGGACTATATCCGTGAACACCACCCGCGCATCATGGCCGTCACCGGCCCGCATCAATACGAGCAGGTTCTGGATGCGGTTCATGTGGCCGTTCCACCCGACCCGGACCCGTTTGTCGACCTGCTGCCCGCCAGCGGCGTGAAACTGACCCCGCGCCATTACAGCTATCTGAAAATTTCCGAGGGCTGTAACCACAAATGTCGGTTCTGCATCATCCCTGACATGCGCGGCAAACTGGCCAGCCGCCCGGCCCATGCGGTTCTGCGCGAGGCAGAGAAGCTGGTCGATAACGGCGTACGCGAATTGCTGGTGATCTCGCAGGATACCTCGGCCTATGGGTTGGATCGCAAGTATGACGTGAACCCATGGAAGGACCGCGAGGTGCGCAGCCACATCACCGATCTGGCGCGTGAATTGGGGCGGTTGGATGCCTGGGTGCGGCTGCACTACGTCTACCCCTACCCTCATGTGCGCGAGTTGATCCCGCTGATGGCGGATACGGGCTGCAATGTGCTGCCCTATCTGGATATCCCCTTCCAACACGCCCACCCGGACGTTCTGAAACGCATGGCGCGCCCCGCGGCGGCGGCCAAAACGCTGGATGAGATCCACGCGTGGCGCGAAGTGTGCCCCGATATCACCCTGCGCTCGACCTTTATCGTGGGTTATCCCGGCGAGACCGAGGCCGAGTTCCAGACCTTGCTGGACTGGATGGACGAAGCACAACTGGATCGCGTCGGCTGCTTTCAATACGAAAACGTCGATGGGGCGCGGTCGAACGACCTGCCGGATCACGTACCCGCCGAGGTCAAGCAGGACCGCTGGGACCGGTTCATGGCAAAGGCGCAAGCGATCTCAGAGGCCAAACTGCAGGCAAAGGTCGGTCAGACCATCCAGGTTATCGTGGATGAGGTCGATGACGAGGCCGCAACCTGCCGTACCAAGGCAGACGCGCCCGAGATCGACGGAAACATGTTCATCGACAAGGGTTTCGCGCATCTCAAACCCGGCGACATCGTCTCGGTCGAGGTCGACGAGGCCGGGGAATACGACCTGTGGGGCAAACTGGTCTGAACAAGCGGTCTGAGAAAAGCGTGACCCGAGTTTATTGGTAAGCGCCGCACCCCGCACCGATATTGAACATGAAACCAAACGGAGGGTGTCATGTTCAGCAGATTTCCGATCGCTTCAATATGCGCGCTGTCTGTGCTGGCTGCGTCTCTTACCGGCTCAGCCGCCGTTGCGCATCATATCGAAAAGAAAAGCGCGGCCATTATCATCGTGGGCGGCAAAGACGTGGGCATCAAGCTGCACAGTCAGCACCCGATAAAGCGCCACTATTTTGCGCCCAAGACCAAACATTCCGTTAAAAAGCACGGGGTTCACCACCGGAAGACGGTTAAGAAACACCATCGTTCCGGGTTGAAACGGCACAAGTTCGGGCGCTATCCGCACAAGTCAAACAAGCGTTACGGGCGCAGGTCGCTTGGGATCAAGAAGAAGTACCGTTTCAGAAAATACTGACCCGGCAGGCACCGTCAGAACAAATCGAGCAGGGCCACCACCCAGGCTGCACCGGCCGCAATGGCCGTCAGGGCGACCGCTGCGCTTGCGGCGTCTTTGGCCTGACCGGCCAGAGGGTGCTGGTCGGTCGAGGTGAAATCCACCGCGCGCTCAATCGCGGTGTTGAACAGCTCGGCCACCAGCACCAGAAGCCCCAGCACGATGATCAGCGCGCGCTCGGCTGACCCGACGGGCAGCCACAGAACCAGCGCCACAGACACTAGGTTGGCCCAACCCCACGAGCGAAAGGAATACTCATCCCGCCATGTGGCGCGCAGGCCCTGCCAGCTCCAGCGGGTACGGTCCTTTAGTCGGGTGAAAAAGTACTGCATCGGCCTTGGGTCTTGGTGCGTGTCATTGGGATTGAAGGATCATGCCCGCACGCTGATCAGGCAAGAAAAAACCGCCCCGCGGGCGGCATTACTTACCAAAGCAGGCAGGCGGCCCACAGTCGGGCCGCCTGCGAAAGGGCTTACTGAGTAACCGGGTTACAGACGGTCTGGCCCGCCTCGGTCGTGGCCAGTTCATACCCGCCCGGGCAGCTTGCGTTGCCGGCCTTGTCATAGCTGGGCTGAACGAATACGGGGGTCGGCTCTTCCTGCTGCGCGCAGGCCGTCAGGATCAGAGCGAATGCGCCAAGGGCAGCGAATTTCAGTTTCATGTCCGTCAATCCTCTATTAATTTTCTGATATTGACCAGTTTTTCGGGGCCAGTCTCAGGATAAGACTTGCTGGTCTTTCTGGCAACAGAGTCGATCACGAAACCGTGATCTGAGGCGGAACCACGCTCGAATCCCCGGTTATCAGGCTGGGTTGCATC
The DNA here is from genome assembly GCF_056533855.1 of Ruegeria sp. F11. Lineage (NCBI taxonomy): Bacteria > Pseudomonadati > Pseudomonadota > Alphaproteobacteria > Rhodobacterales > Roseobacteraceae > Ruegeria > Ruegeria sp. F11. The sequence goes on from NZ_JBQFOW010000005.1 coordinate 196,466, forward strand.
GCGCGTGCTACCCTTTTCGGCGCGGCGCTCTACACTGGATGAAAGACATCAGCCAAAGACGGAGACGCCACATGTCCGACACACCGATTATTGCCCAAACCTCTCCTTTTCCGGTCGAGGTGACCGAGGGGAAGACCTATTTCTGGTGTGCCTGTGGCAAGTCCAGCAACCAGCCATTTTGCGACGGATCGCACAAGGGAACCGGGATAGAGCCGGTGAAGTTTACCGCCGACGCCAGCAAAAAAGTCTTCTTTTGCGGCTGCAAACACTCGTCGAAATCGCCGCTTTGCGACGGGTCGCATTCCAAGCTGTAGGGGTTATTTCAACGCGTTCAGCTGGTCGGCGTTGGCACAGAACTCGGGCGCGGACGCGGCTACATTCTGTTGCTCGGACAGCCAGATTTCGCAGTGTGCGCTACATTGCGACGCCCGGCACTTCGTCACCATCCCGGCATAGCATTCTGGCGAAAGCCGCTTTTCGGCCATCGCCTCAGTCAGGGACACGCCGATGCAACGGGCGACAGACCGGGTCAGCCAAAAGTGTTTTTCGACGTCTCCAAGGGTATCCTTTGGCATCATCGATCTCATTATCCTGAGGCTTTTAGCGCTGCGAACCTGGTCCGGTTGGGGCAGTGTTCGGGCGCGTCAAAAGCGGTTTCGTGTTCATCCAGCCATTCGGGGCATTGGCTGGCCCATGCGCATCCCTGGCAGGACCGGATCATTCCGGCCCAATCCTGCTGGCTCAGGTGACCCTTGCGGTGCGCCGCGACGATGTCTGTCCCGGTCACCTGACCCATCCGCAAAACAAGGCGGATATGTGCCATGACTTCTCCCAGATGCGGCATGATGGCGGGTCCCCTATGGCATCAGCTTATGCAGTAGCTCGCGGTTTCGGCAGTATTCTGGCGCTTGTCCAAGGGTGGGTTCCTGCGCCAGAAGCTGCTGGCAATGGCCAGGGTTCGGGCAGTCAGTGCACCGCAAAACCGCATCCGAAATCTGATCAATGCTCACCTGACCGCCAACCGCGGCCTGTTCCAGATCAACGTCCAGCATTCCGGCCATATCATCGACCAAACCGGCGTGTAGTCGCAGAACATTCTGACTGGCCATGCGGAATCCTCTCACGTCTCGCGTCGCGATCAGGGTACAGGTTTTGTTCGGCTGATCCTTTGACTCAGGTCAATTGGCCTTACCGACCCGGTCCAGATAGGCGCGGGTTGCGTCCTGCACGCGCCTGAACCGGTCGCCGCCCAGCTTTTTGCCACCGTACCAGCGCGTGACAATGATCACGTGATTGTCCAGACCTTCCCGCTCCATCATCCGCAGGATCACCATGCCGGCACCGCTTTCCCCGTCATCCGCTTTCAACGCCCCGGTCGGCAAGGTCGCGGCCCAGGTGTTATGCGTGGCCTTTGCATAGCTTTTGTCCGATTTCAGATCGCCTAGCACCGCGTCGATCTCGGCCCGACTCGTGACATGCGCGCCCGAAACCGCATATTTCGACCCGCGATCGGTCAGAATCACCCCCAATCGCGTCAGGGTGGTCATTGCGTCAGCCCCAGTTGCGCGGCTGTTTCCAGAACGATTTGAACACGGTCTGCGTTGGGCGGGTGCGAGCTAAGGAACCGGTCACCGGGATCGGGAATTCGGTCAAAGAACTTTGCCCCGACCAGCGGGTTGTAACCGGCCTTATAAGTGATGATTGTGCCCAACTGATCCGCCTCAAGCTCAAAGTCCTGAGAATATATCTGCGCGCCGACCTGCGCCCCGAGCTTCTGCGCCTCTTCCACCCCGGCTTCATCAGCCCCGTGCAATCGGGCCAGTTCACCGAACCGGGCCGCACTTTCACTGGCGTTTCGGGATTGCCGTTCGATGTGATCCAGGATGTGATGCGCCGCCTCGTGACCCATGACAAACGCCAGCTCATCCGCATTCTGCGCCGAGCTTATCATCGAGCGGGTGAAAATGATGGCGGGCTGGTCGTTTTCGTCCAATGTCTGAAAGGCGTTGGCAGGCGCGCGCGGGTTCAGATCCACCAAAATCCGAAAGTCGCAATTTCCGGACGGTGCCTGACGCAGACACTGGGTGCGGGCCTCGGCCCCGATGGCGCGGCTGACCTCGCGAAATGTCTCGGTCGTGACCTGAGAATCCGCCGAACGCGTTTCCCAATCCTCGGCGGGCAGAACGCGTAGCACCCCCGAATCGCAAGCTGCCAGCAGCAACAGGACTGCCAAGAAGATCGCACGTGTCATCAGGACCCCTTCCGGTCAGTCGTACCGCCCTGCCACCATAGCGCGGTGATCCATGCGGGGCCACGCCTGATCGGTCGCCAACGGGTTGCATTGCGCGGCGTCCACCGGCACTCTGCCCGTATGTTTTCGATTGAGCATGAATTCGACTCGACCGTCATTACTCTGATTGACGAAGGCGAGAAGCCTTTGCAAGAGGATGTCGTCATCAACAACTTCGCCGAATGCGTCACGCTGGAACAACTGGACCCGCGAACGGATCAGGTACAGAAAATCACCCTCTCGCCCGAACAGGTGCGCGATCTGGCCGCGGCGTTGGACCTGCCCGAGGGCGTGTATCAGTTGCGGGAAACGCAGGACTAAGGGTCATAGACAAACAACTTGTCGCGGCTGGTCTGCCCCCGTTTCAGAATCAGCGTTGATGGGGCGACACCCAAGCATTGCGCCAGGATGGAGCGGACAGCCTGATTGGCCTTGCCGTTTTCGGGCGGTGCCGTGACCCGGATATGTAGTTGCTCACCTTCTAGCATCACCCGATCCTGTGCCGCTTTCGGCGTCACTCTGACCGGAATCTCAGCGCCCCGTCGGGCCAGGCTGCTCAAGTCCGGCAAGTTTCGCAGTCGTGACCTGGCCATATTGCCCCCGCTTCTTTCAACACCCTTGCATGACCGGTCCCGGAATGAAAATGATCTGGGCAAATTGCCAGTTTGCCCTTGAATCGGGGGCCATGCTGACCAACTTACAGACTGCTCATGTAAAGGAAGTTAACATATGTCCCTGAAAAACCCGGCCGCTCTGGAATTTCTGCAGTCGCGCCGGTCCCGCCCGGCCAAAACGCTGATCGCTCCGGCACCCACTCGCGAGGAACTGCTGCCCCTGCTCACCGCTGCCGCGCGCAGCCCCGACCACGGTAAGCTGGAACCCTGGCGCTTTATTGTGCTGGAAAAAGAGTCCATGCCGCGTCTGGCGCGACTGACCGAAGACTGCGGCATCGCGTTGGGCAAAAGCGCTGAGGATATCGCGAAAACGCGCAGTCAGTTCGATATGGGGCAACTGGCAGTGGCGGTGATCGAGGTGCAAAAGCCCAGCGACAAAGTTCCGGCCATCGAACAAACCTATTCCGCAGGGGCGGTCTGTCTGGCCTTGCTGAACGCTGCGCTGGCTGCTGGTTGGGGGGCCAACTGGCTGTCGGGTTGGCAAGCGCATGACCGCGAGTTCTGCAGGACGGCACTTGGTCTGGCCGAAAATGAACGCGTCGCGGGCCTGATCCACATCGCGACCGAAAGCAGGACCCCGCCAGAACGCCCCCGCCCGGACGTCGCGGCGTTGACGACATGGGTGTCTGAATGATCATCCTGAGTGCCTTCTTCGCCGCGCTGGAGCAGATCGGCGATCCCAAGTTCCGCGCCGTTCTGCTGCGCGGTGTCAGCCTGACAATGCTGCTGCTGGTGACCGTCTGCGCGGGGGCGATCTGGGTCATCAACACGCTGTCAGGCAATGAGATCTCGCTGCCCTTCGTGGGCGTTGTCCCGTGGCTGAACGACGTGCTGAACTATTCCAGCATCTTTCTGGTGCTTGTGTTGCCGGTGTTCTTGATGGTGCCTGTCGCCTCGGCCATAACCTCGATCTTTCTGGACGAGGTCGCGCAGGCGGTCGAGGACAAGCACTACAAAACCCTGCCCCCGGCCCGCCGCATTCCAGTCTCCGAGGCGGTGCGGGACGGTCTGAGCTTTCTGGGCGTTCTGATCGTTGCAAACCTGCTGGCGCTGATCCTCTATGCGATCTTCACCCCGCTTGCGCCGTTCATCTTCTGGGCCATGAACGGGTTCCTGCTGGGCCGAGAATACTTCACGCTGGCCGCCATGCGCCGTTTGGGCCGCGACGGGGCGCGGAAGTTACGGGCAAAGCATTCGACAACCATCTGGATTGCGGGAACGCTGATGGCCATCCCGCTGTCGGTTCCCTTGGTAAATCTGGTGATCCCGATCATCGGAGCCGCCACATTCACCCATATCTACCACAGCTTGTCAGCCAGCAGGGCCTGACAGCGCCTAGCGCGGTTCCAACTGATTCAGCCAGTCGAAATCGCGCACCGAGATCACGCCCGACACGATAATCCCCGCAATCACCGCCCAGAGCACCACAGAAATGCCGGTGGTGATCCACAGCTTCTTCTTCATGTGGTGAACCTCCGGCGCGCCCGCATGGGTACCCGGCACGATCTCACCCAGATCGCCTTGGGTTTTGATGCGGATGGGTAGCACCACAAGCAAGGTCATGAACCAGATGACCGCGAACAGAACCAAGGCGGCTGTGATCGTCATGTCGGACCCTCCGGGGTTAGGGGTTTAAACCTGTTCCAGTTCCACCAGACAGCCGTTGAAGTCCTTGGGATGCAGGAACAACACGGGCTTGCCATGCGCGCCGATCTTGGGCTCGCCCGAGCCCAGCACGCGCGCGCCGGTTTCCTTCAGATGGTCGCGGGCGGCAATGATATCCTCGACCTCGTAACACACATGGTGGATGCCACCGGCGGGGTTTTTCTCGAGGAATCCATTGATCGGGCTGTCATCGCCAAGAGGGTAAAGCAGTTCGATCTTGGTGTTGGGCAGTTCGATGAACACAACGGTCACGCCATGATCGGGTTCATCCTGCGGCGCGCCCACGTTGGCACCCAGCGCGCTGCGGTACTGCTCGGACGCGGCCTCAAGGTCCGGCACGGCGATGGCAACGTGGTTAAGACGACCGATCATGATGTTCTCCTCTGTCCTTTGTTGCATGGGTTATGGGGGCAGACCCGGCAAAGGACAAGTGCGCCAAATCGCCCGTTAACCCTGTGTTAGCCAGAAGTTCCTAGCGTAAGGCATCTGCTGGATAGGAGATCTGCCATGGACGATTCGGGCCCTTTTGCCACCACTATCGCCACGCCCACCGCAACTCGGCCCCTGTTGGGCCAAACCATTCTGGTTGTCGAAGACAGCCGGTATGCCTGCGACGTGATACGCCTTATGTGTCTGCACAGCGGCGCCAGAATTCGGCGTGCCGACTGCCTGAAATCGGCCCGGCGCCATTTGCAGATTTATCGCCCGTCGGTCATTCTGGTCGACATGGGCCTGCCGGATGGCTCGGGCGCGGACCTGATAGAGGAACTGAACCAAGCCTCGCCCCGGATCGGCGTCATTCTGGGCATGTCCGGCGATGATTGCGCCAAGGCGGATGCGCGGCGGGCAGGGGCCGATGGGTTTCTGCCCAAACCACTAAAATCAATGGCGTATTTTCAGAAATCCATCCTGGAGCTTCTGCCCGAGGATCGCCGCCCCGGGGATCTTCACGCCGTCCGGGATGAGGTGATCCGCCCGGACCCGATGGCGTACCAGGATGATATGGCCCATATCGCTGATATTCTGGCTGGCCCGAATGATCCACGCACCCTGGATTACGCTACACAGTTCCTACGCGGCGTCGCGCGTGAGGCTGATGATACGGTTCTGGCTGAAGCCGCCCGAAAGCTTGCAGTGTCGCGGGCGCAGGGCACGCCGATCACCGCCGAGGCCGCGCACCTGGCCGGGCTCGTGCAAAGCAGGTTGGAACGGCGAGAGGCAATCTGAGATGGACACCGCCTACCTCGTGGCCGCATCGCTTCTGTGTCTGTGGCTTTACCGTCAAACACGCAAAGCCGCCCGTACCATTCGGGAGAACCGGAATGGGTTGGGGAAACAGCTGGGTTAGTGCGTTTCTCCACCTTAGAATTTCCACGGGTACGGGGCCCGCGGCATGTTGCCGCCCAACGCGGTCTCACGCGCACTCGACTGAAACAGCGTTTTTTTGACCCCCAGAAAGCAAACCGCCCGCACGCGGCGGGCAGTTCTCTTAGTCCTGAGGGATGATCCGAAGCCCCAGTTCCATCAACTGGTCCGAGGTCGGATCGGACGGCGCGTCCATCATCAGATCCTCGGCGCGCTGGTTCATCGGGAACATCATGACCTCGCGGATATTTGCCTCATCCGCCAACAGCATCACGATCCGGTCGATGCCAGCCGCGCAGCCCCCGTGCGGCGGCGCGCCATAATGGAAGGCGTTGAATAGCGCACCAAAGCGGGATTTGACCTCATCCTTGCCGTAGCCCGCCAGTTCAAAGGCTTTCAGCATGATCTCGGGCTTGTGGTTCCGGATCGCGCCCGAAACCAGCTCATACCCGTTACAGGCCAGATCGTACTGATACCCGCGCACGTCCAGAGGATCGCCTTGCAGCGCCTCCATACCGCCCTGCGGCATCGAGAACGGGTTGTGTTCAAAGTCAATCGCGCCGGTTTCCTCGTCCTGCTCGTAAATCGGGAAATCCACGATCCAGGCAAAGGCAAAGCGGTCTTTTTCAGTCAGACCCAGCTCTTCACCGATCACGTCCCGCGCCTTTCCGGCAACCTTTTCAAAAGCCTTGGGTTTGCCGCCCAGGAAGAACGCCGCATCACCCACATCCAGCCCCAGTTGCTGGCGGATCGCCTCGGTGCGCTCAGGCCCGATATTCTTGGCCAAAGGCCCTGCGGCCTCTCGACCTTCGCCCTGATCGCGCCAGAAGATATAGCCCATCCCGGGCAGACCCTCTTTTTGGGCAAAGGCGTTCATGCGGTCGCAGAATTTGCGGCTGCCACCACCTGGCGCGGGGATGGCGCGAATTTCGGTGCCGTCCTGCTCCAGCAGCTTTGCGAAAGTCGCAAAGCCAGAATCGCGGAAGTGGTCGGAGACCACTTGCATTTTAATAGGGTTCCGTAGGTCGGGCTTGTCGGTGCCGTACCACAGGGCCGAGTCCTTGTAGGAAATCTGCGGCCATTCCTGATCGACCTTGCGGCCGCCGCCGAACTCTTCGAACACGCCGGTCAGAACGGGCTGGATCGTGTCGAACACGTCCTGCTGCTCGACAAACGACATCTCAAGGTCAAGCTGATAGAAATCGGTGGGCGAGCGGTCGGCGCGCGGGTCTTCATCGCGGAAACAGGGCGCGATCTGGAAATACTTGTCGAAGCCCGACATCATGATCAACTGCTTGAACTGCTGCGGGGCCTGCGGCAGCGCATAGAACTTGCCCGGATGCAGGCGCGACGGCACCAGAAAGTCGCGTGCGCCTTCGGGGGACGAAGCGGTGATGATCGGCGTCTGATACTCGCGGAACCCCTGATCCCACATGCGTTTACGCATCGAGGCCACAACGTCCGAGCGCAGGGTCATGTTGCGCTGCATCGCCTCGCGGCGCAGGTCGAGGTAACGATAGCGCAGGCGGGTTTCCTCGGGGTATTCCTGATCGCCGAAGACCATAAGCGGCAGTTCGTCGGCAGCGCCCAGCACTTCCAACTCGCGCACATAAACCTCGACCTCACCGGTAGGCAGTTTCGGGTTCACCAATTCCGGGTCGCGCGCCTTGACCGATCCATCGATGCGGATACACCACTCGGAGCGAACTTTCTCAAGCTCGGCAAAGGCGGCGCTGTCGCCATCGCACAGAACCTGCGTGACACCGAAGTGATCGCGCAGGTCGATGAACAGCACGCCACCGTGATCTCGGACCCGATGCACCCATCCCGACAGGCGGACGGTTTCACCGACATTGGCGGCGGTCAGAGCGGCGCAGGAGTGGCTGCGATAGGCGTGCATGGAGATATCCCTTCGGGCGCAGAATTCGTCGCGCCGATACACCCTGTCAGGTCTGGAAAGTCAAGGCGGGTCGCGCCGTCAAAACGGCCTTTGCACGTTGCCCGAGTAGAAATAGACGCCCAAACCGACGGCAAAGATGATATTGCCCGCGATCGCGTGCAGCAGCACTGCGAATACAAACGAGCCGCGCTGACGGTAAGCCCATGTAAACAGCAGCCCTCCGGCAAAGGTCATCGCGGCGACGATCCAGCTCCAGTACATCAGATGGGCGAAGGAAAACAGGAACGCGTTCAGCAGGTAGGCCCGGCGGCCATCAGGCAGGATTGCGTGATAGCGGCGGAAGAACAGGGACCGGAACAGCAGCTCTTGCGGCAGGGCCGAGGCCAGTGGGTAGCCGATCCAGATCATGGCCAGCATCTCGGGCCGGTGTCGCAGCAGGAAAAAGGCGGCCTCGGGCCGGGTGATCTGAATCAGGATCGCGCAAAATGCCGTCATGACAAGCGTGAAGACAAGCAACTCGCGCCAGGACCAGTTCGCCCATTCATATCGCAATTCGGCCCAGCGAAATCCCAGTGTCCAGTTCAGCAGCACAATCCCCAGCCCGGTAAAGGCAAACAGCGCCGGGAACATCCAGTCGGGTGGGAAGAACACTGCAATCACCAGCGGGGCGGCGATGTAAAACAGGCCGAACTCCACCCGCAGCCGGAGCATCGCGACCGGCGGTCCAACCATTGTGCTGTCTTTGCTCACTGGTTCACCAACTCCACCGGGATCAGCCCGCGCAATGAATTTCCCATGTGAACAGTTCGTGCGTTTTGCAGATCGGTCAAGGTCAATCTGGCTTCGGTTACGTTGTCTTTTTCCAGCATTTCTTCGCGCAGAATACCCGGCAGCAGACCGCAGGACAGCGCTGGGGTCAGGCAGCGCCCATCGGGCATGCTAAGGAACAGGTTGGTGATCGTGCCCTCACAAAGTTCATCGCGCTCGTTCAGGAACAAAAGCTCATCAACGTCGGGCGGCAGCGCGGCGCGGGCATCGTCATAGACCGCGCGTCGGGTGGTCTTGTGGCGCAACCAGATGTCCGAGGAAATCAGCCTTTGCCCGGCAATCGCCAGCCGCCATTTGGACGGGTTCCCAGCCAAAGGCGCGGTGGTCAGGTCAAATGCGCCAGAGGCGTCCATCGTCAATCGGCAGCGCAAGTCATCGCGACCAGACACCGGGGACAGAGCAGCCTCGGCCTGCGCCCGCGAAAAGCGTAATTCCAAAGTATCCGCCGTCCGGGCCATACGATCCAGATGCCGGGCCTTGCGCACAAACCCCTGATCTGGCCTATAGGCCAGTGTTTCGATCAGGCGGAAATCAGGCTCAACTGGTGGGCGAAGCGGGCTTTCCATAAGGCTTCCTCATATTCCGAGGCGGCTGTGCTGTCCCAGACCACACCACCGCCCACGTTCAACGTGGCTCGCCCATCCTCGACCATTAGCGTGCGGATGGCCACGTTGAACTCGGACCGACCGTCGGGGGCGGCCCAACCGATGGTGCCGCAGTAGATATCGCGTGCCCAAGGCTCCAGATCGGCCAGAATCTCCATCGCGCGGATTTTGGGCGCACCGGTGATTGACCCGCAGGGGAACAGGGCCGTCAGGATTTCCGACAATTCGGCCCCCACCTGCAACTGCGCCCGCACCAGCGAGACCATCTGATGCACTGTCGCGTAGGTCTCGACCTTGAACAGTTCCGGCACATGGACCGAGCCCGGCAATGCCACGCGGCTGATATCATTGCGCAGCAGGTCGACGATCATCAGGTTTTCAGCCCGGTTCTTTGGATCAGTCGACAGGAAATTGCGGTTCCGGGCGTCCTCGGCCATATCCTCGCTTCGGGGCTGAGTGCCCTTCATCGGGCGGGTTTCTATGCGTCCGGTTTCATCGGTACGGAAGAACAATTCGGGTGAACGGCTCAGCAGGTCCGGCAACCCGTCCTGTTCGACCAGCGCACCGTGGCCGACAGGCTGACCCGCCGCCAGCGCGGAATAGAGCGTGCCGCTGTTGCCATCGACCGTCAGATCAATCGGAAAGGTCAGGTTGGCCTGATAGATATCGCCCGCGCCGATGGCGTCATGTACGGTCTGGAAAGCATGCTTATAGCGCGCCTCGTCCCAGCGTGGCTTGAAGCTGGAAATCCCGCCACCCGTTTTGGGTAGGTCGGATTGCACTGGTGCGTCATACGCCCCAAAAACCAGCAACGGTAGACGGCGATCCAGCGGCATGCGAGCGTTCAGGCGCGGCTCCAGCGCATAGCCGAGCTCATAACTGGCATACCCGGCGATCCATGCCCCATCGGCGCGTGCAGCATCCAGCGCCGCCAAGGCCTGGGGCACGTCCTCCGGCTGATCCGCGCGGATTATGTGGGATGGCCGGTCAAAAAAGGTTCCCGGACCGGCAGGCCCCTGATCAAAACGAATACGCAAGTGCATCCTCATTTGCCGTGCTGCGCGGTATAGAGAATACGCCGCCAAGGGAAAGGGGGGAAAGCGGCAATTTCATCCCTGTTTCCGATCCCTCTTGCACCTTTTCACGCGGTCCCTATAACGCAGGACAATTTGGGCGCTGGGGCGGTGCCCTGACTCGCGGATAATCGAAGGAACGTGGCCATGCCGAGAAGAACCGACATCCAGTCGATCATGATCATCGGGGCGGGCCCCATTGTTATCGGTCAGGCGTGTGAGTTCGACTATTCCGGCGCGCAGGCCTGCAAGGCGCTGCGGGAAGAAGGCTACCGGGTCATTCTGGTGAACTCAAACCCCGCGACGATCATGACCGATCCCGGTCTGGCCGATGCCACCTATATCGAACCGATCACGCCCGAGGTGGTCGCCAAGATCATCGAGAAAGAACGCCCTGATGCCCTGCTGCCCACCATGGGCGGTCAGACCGGTCTGAACACTTCCTTGGCGCTGGAAGAGATGGGCGTGCTCGAGGAGTTCGGTGTCGAGATGATCGGCGCCAAGCGCGACGCGATTGAAATGGCCGAAGATCGCAAGCTATTCCGCGAGGCGATGGACCGGCTGGGGCTGGAAAACCCCAAGGCGACCATCGTAACCGCGCCCCGCAAGGAAGACGGTGCCGCCGATCTAGACACCGGTGTGCAGATGGCGCTGGATGAGCTGGAAGAGATCGGCCTGCCCGCCATCATCCGCCCTGCCTTTACGCTGGGCGGTACCGGCGGTGGTGTGGCCTACAACCGCGAGGATTACATCCATTTCTGCCGCTCGGGCATGGATGCCTCACCCGTCAATCAGATCCTCGTCGATGAAAGCCTGCTGGGTTGGAAAGAATATGAGATGGAGGTGGTGCGCGACACTGCCGACAACGCCATCATCGTTTGTTCCATCGAAAACGTCGATCCGATGGGCGTGCATACGGGTGACTCGATCACCGTGGCCCCTGCCCTGACGCTGACCGACAAGGAATACCAGATCATGCGCAATGGCTCGATCGCTGTTCTGCGTGAAATTGGCGTCGAGACCGGTGGCTCGAACGTGCAATGGGCGATCAACCCAGATGATGGCCGCATGGTCGTGATCGAGATGAACCCGCGCGTGTCGCGCTCGTCGGCTCTGGCCTCCAAAGCAACCGGTTTCCCGATTGCCAAGATCGCCGCGAAACTGGCCGTGGGTTACACGCTGGACGAGTTGGACAACGACATCACCAAGGTCACCCCGGCATCGTTCGAGCCGACCATCGATTATGTCGTGACAAAAATCCCGAAATTCGCGTTCGAGAAATTCCCGGGATCTGAGCCCTACCTGACCACCGCGATGAAATCGGTGGGTGAGGCCATGTCCATCGGCCGCACCATCCACGAATCAATGCAAAAGGCGCTGGCATCGATGGAATCGGGCCTGACCGGGTTTGATGAAATCGAAATACCCGGCCTGAACGTGGGTGTCTGGGAAGAAGCCGACGACAAGGCCGCCGTGATCAAAGCGATCAGCCAACAGACGCCGGACCGCCTGCGCACCATCGCGCAGGCGATGCGCCACGGCCTGACTGATGATGAGATTTTCGGCGTCACTAAGTTCGACCCGTGGTTCCTCGCCCGCATCCGCGAAATCATCGAAGCCGAGCGTCAGGTCCGTAAAGACGGCCTGCCGATGACCGAGGAAGGTATTCGCAGGCTGAAAATGCTGGGTTTCACCGATGCGCGTCTGGGCAATCTGACTGGCCGCGACGAAGCCAATGTCCGCCGCGCCCGCCGCAATCTGGGCGTTTCAGCCGTCTTCAAACGCATCGACACCTGCGCCGCCGAGTTCGAGGCGCAGACGCCCTATATGTATTCAACCTACGAGGCCCCGATGATGGGCGAGGTCGAGTGCGAGGCTCGCCCGAGTGACCGCAAAAAGGTCGTCATCCTCGGCGGTGGCCCGAACCGGATCGGGCAGGGGATCGAGTTCGATTATTGCTGCTGTCACGCCTGTTTCGCGCTGACCGATGCGGGGTATGAGACCATCATGGTCAACTGTAACCCCGAGACGGTCAGCACCGACTATGACACCTCGGACCGTCTGTATTTTGAGCCACTGACTTTTGAGCATGTCATGGAAATCCTGATGAAAGAGCAGGAAAACGGCACCCTGCACGGTGTGATCGTTCAGTTCGGCGGCCAGACCCCGCTGAAACTGGCCCACGCGCTTGAGAACGAAGGCATCCCGATCCTCGGTACCACGCCCGACGCGATTGACCTGGCCGAAGACCGCGAAAGGTTCCAGGCGCTGGTCAACGAGTTGGGCTTGAAACAGCCCAAGAACGGCATCGCTTCGACCGACGAACAGGCGCTTGAGATTGCCGAGGAAATCGGCTTCCCGCTGGTGATCCGCCCCTCTTACGTTCTGGGCGGTCGCGCGATGGAAATCGTGCGCGATATGGATCAGTTGAAACGGTATATTAACGAAGCCGTGGTGGTTTCGGGCGACAGCCCGGTGCTGCTCGACAGCTATCTGTCCGGTGCGGTGGAACTGGACGTGGATGCGCTGTGTGATGGAACGGATGTTCACGTCTCGGGCATCATGCAGCACATCGAAGAGGCGGGCGTGCATTCGGGCGACTCGGCCTGCTCGCTGCCGCCCTATTCGCTCAGCCCTGAGATTCTGGCGAAGATCGAGGATCAGGCGCATAAACTGGCCCGCGCGCTGAATGTGGTCGGCCTGATGAACGTTCAGTTCGCGGTCAAGGATGACGAAATCTATCTGATCGAGGTCAACCCCCGCGCCAGCCGCACCGTGCCTTTCGTGGCCAAGGCCACCGACAGCGCCATCGCCTCGATCGCCGCGCGGGTGATGGCGGGCGAGCCGCTTTCGAACTTCCCGCAGCGTCCCGCCTACAACAAGGAACAGGACCACAAGGTCGTCGACCAGATGACACTGGCCGACCCGAACATGCCGTGGTTCTCGGTGAAAGAGGCCGTGCTGCCCTTCGCCCGCTTCCCCGGCGTCGATACGATTCTCGGCCCAGAGATGCGCTCGACCGGTGAGGTGATGGGCTGGGATCACGATTTCCCGCGCGCCTTCCTCAAGGCGCAGATGGGAGCGGGCATGGTGCTGCCTTCGTCGGGCCGTGCGTTTATCTCGATCAAGGACGCCGACAAGACACCCGCTATGCTCGAGGCCGCGCAGGTTCTGGTCGGGCAAGGCTTCGCACTGGTCGCGACCCGCGGCACCCAAAGCTGGCTGGCGGATCAGGGCGTGCCCTGCGACGTAGTCAACAAGGTGTATGAAGGCCGCCCAGACGTGGTCGATATGCTAAAAGACGGTCAGGTTCAGTTGCTGATGAACACTACCGAGGGCGCGCAGGCGGTCGAGGACAGCAAGTCCATCCGCTCAATCGCGCTGTACGACAAGATCCCCTATTTCACCACCGCCGCCGCCAGCCACGCCGCCGCGCTGGCGATCAAGGCGCAGGCCGAAGGGGATGTCGAGGTGCAGTCGCTGCAGGGTTAACCACGCGCATTGAGCCGCAAAGCGCGCATCACTCAGGAAAATACTTGCGCCCGTTGACGTTTTGTCAGCGGGCGCTCATTTTTTGGCTAATCGAGCAGAAGGACCACCAAGATGCGCATTCTACTGGCTATCGCCGCTCTTACCGCCCTTGCCGCCTGTGACGTTCCGTTTGTCCCGCTGATCTGACGAAAGCAGACCTTTAGGCGGCCTGTGCCACCCGCCGTTCATCGCGCGCGAAAAACAGCAGGTAGAACACCGGCGCGGCCACCATGGTCAGCACCGTGGCAAAGGCCAGACCGCCCATGATGGTCACCGCCATCGACACGAAAAACGCATCCGTCAGCAGCGGCGCCATCCCCAGAATTGTGGTGATCGCCGCTAGCATAACCGGGCGCAAACGCGAGACGGAAGCCTCGACAATCGCCTCGCGCAGGGGTTTTCCGGAGGCACGGACCAGGTCGATCTCCTCGACCAGTACGATGCCGTTCTTGATCAGCATCCCCGACAGGCTGAGCAGACCCAGCAATGCCGTGAAGGTAAACGGCAGGCCGGTTCCCAGCAGGCCGATGACGACGCCATTGACCGACATCGGCACCAGCAGCCAGATGATGATCGGCTGACGCAGCGCGTTGAACAGCAGCACCGAGATCAGCACCATGATCAGCAGGCTTAGCGGCAATTGCCTGCCCAGACTCTCCTGCGCATCGCGCGAGTTTTCATACTCGCCGCCCCATTCCATCCTGTAGCCCGGCGGCAGGTCGATGGCTTCGATGGCATCGCGCACCTCGGCATGCACCTGCGCCGCTGTGATACCGGGCGGGATATCGGCACCGACAGTGATGGTCAGCACCCGGTCCCTGCGATGCACCAGCGTATTCAGCGCCTCGTATTCGAACCCGTCCACCATCTGTTCGACGGGCACGAAGCGTTCGGACTGATCGGAATACACCACCTGATCGACGATGGAATAGTCCCCGTCTGCCGCCCGCCGGATGATGATCGGGATCAGCCGGTCGCGTTCCCGCAGGACACCGCCGCTGATGCCGTCGGTCGAAAACTGCAGGGTGGCGGCAATGTCCTCGCGGCTGACGCCCGCCGTCTGCGCCCGTTCGGTGGCATAGATCGGGCGCACGGCCAGCTCTTTCTCGCGCCAGTCCTGATAGATATTCAACGCGTTGGGGGAAGCTGCGGCCATACGTTGCACCGCCTCTTCAGCCAGTTGCCGCAGCACGACCGGGTCGCTGCCCGAGAACCGCGCCTGGATCGGATCGCCGCCGCCGGGGCCAAAGACCAGACGCTTGGTGCGGAACTCACCTTCGGGGAAGCGCCCGGTTCCAAACGCTTCCAGATCGGCCTGCAGCGCCGGGATGTCGTCCAGCGTCTCCGTCCGGATGATCATGTGGCCGTAGCTGGGGTTCGGGTCCTCGGCCGAGTAGGTCAGCATGAAGCGCGTCGCGCCCTGCCCGACAAAGGTTGTCACGGACACCACATCGTCTCGGTCGTTCAGCCAGTCTTCGAAAACCGCCATATCCTGACTGGTGCGCGCAATCGGGGTGCCCTGCGGCAGCTTGTAGTGCACGAAGAACAGTGGCGTGTTCGAATCCGGGAAGAACTGCTGTTTCACCAGCCCGAAACCGGCGTAACAGGCGACTGTAACGGCAACCAACCCGGCGACCACCAGCCAGCGGAATCGAAGCGCCCAATGCAGGATCACGCCATAGATGCGGAACAGAATCCCGCTATAGGCGTCCACGTCACCCGCCTTGCCCTGCTTGAAGAAGTAATGCCCCAGCATTGGCGTCACGGTGATCGCCAGCACCCAGCTCAGCAGCAATGAAATGCCGATGACCGCGAAAAGCGAGAACAGGAATTCTCCGGTCGCATCCGGGCTAAGGCCAATCCCCGCAAAGGCCATGATGCCGATCACCGTCGCTCCCAACAGCGGGATTTGCGTTTTCGAGGCGACCTCTTCCGCCGCATCGCGCGAGGATTTACCGCGCAGCATGGCGATCTGCATCCCCTCGGCCACGACGATGGCGTTGTCCACCAGCATGCCCATCGCGATGATCAGCGCGCCCAGCGAAATCCGCTCCATCTCGATCGAGAAAAGCGCCATGAACAACAGCGTTCCCACAACGGTCAGCAATAGGGTCGAGCCGACCACGATAGCCGCCCGCCAGCCCATGAAGATACCCAGAACAGCGACCACGATGGCGACGGACATCGCAAGGTTGACCAGAAAATCGTTCGAGGCCTGCTCGACCACGACGTGCTGCTGGTAGATCGGCAGAATCTCGACACCGAAGGGGATGCTCGGATCAAGCTCGGCGAATTTGGCGTCGGCGCGCTTTCCGACCTCGACGATGTTTTCCGTTGAAAGGCCCGCGATGCCCAGCGTGAACGCCTCGGTCCCGTTGAAGCGGATCATGACCTGCGGGTCGGTCTGGCGGTCGCGGTAGACATTAGACATGTCGAACAGGTTGATCACTTGTCCCTGCGAGCCGACCGACAGACCGGCAATCGCCGACACGCTGTCGGAGCCTTCCGCGGTCAGGATCGTCGTTCGGTCATTGCCGGACCTCAGGGAACCGGATGAATTGACCGAATCCGCATTGGCAATCGCCTCATTCAGCGCCTGAATGGGCACGTTCTGGTTCACCGAGATGGCCAGATCGGGTTCGATGAAAATCGCCTCTTCCGGCAGGCCCTGAACCTCGACATCGGCGACGCCGTCAACGGTCAGCAACTCGCGTCGCAGGAAGGTGGCCAGCTCGTGTTTTTCGGCGTCCGAAAAACCGTCGGCGGTGACGGCGTAGAACAACCCGAACACATCGCCGAACCCGTCATTGACGTAGGGCGCGCCGACGCCCGAGGGCAGGCTGCGGGACGCATCGCGGATTTTGGCGCGCAGGCGGGTCCAGATATCGGGCAGTTCCGATCCGTCATAGGTAGATTGAATCTCAACCTCGATCAGCGACACGCCCGGCTGATTGACCGAGGTGATGGTATCTACCTCTCCCATCTGCTGGATCGCCGATTCCAGCGGTTCCGAGACCTCTAGCGCGACCTGCTCGGCGGTGGCACCGGGGTATTGCGTGATGATAACCGCGTTTTTGATGGTAAAGGCCGGGTCTTCCAGACGCCCCAGCGACAGGAACCCCCAGATACCGCCGAACAGGGCGATCAGAATGATCAGCCACGTGTAAAGTGGCCGGTCAATGGAAGCGCGCGCAATTTTCATCTGCCCGCCCCTTTAGTTCGAAAAACCGGTAAAACGGCGCACGGTCTGACCATCGGTCAGCGCAGCGCCGCCTGCCACCACAATCTCTTGGCCATCCGACAGGCCGCTCAGCACACGCACATCGCCGGTCTGGGTTGGCTCGATGGTCACAGGCACACGCTTCACGGTCCCTTCATCGGCGCCAACCGGGTCAAAGACCATGACCCCCAGCTCACCAGCGGCATCGGCAACGATGGCAGTCGCGGGCACGATGATGCCCACGCGCCCGTCCCGCACCTTGGCGTTGACCGTCACCGAGGACCCCGGCAGAATCTGCAACCCCTCGGGCGGGGTCAGCCCGAACTGAATGCGATAGGTCTGCCCGACGCTGGAGGATTCGGCATCGAATTCGCGGATTTCCAAAGGGAACACTTCATCACTGACCGGAAATTTGGCGGTGAGGGTTATGTCATCCTGCTGTCCCGAGCGCTGAAACAGGATCTCGGGCACGTCGACCTCGATCCGCAATTCGGACATGTCGTGAAGGCGGACAATCGGGGTGCCTGCCGAAACGGTGGTGAACGCCTCGACCGCGCGGCTGGACACCAGCGCGTCGAAGGGGGCCGTCAGCGTGGCGTGTTCAAGTTCATATTCGGCATCGCGCAGGGCGATGGCCGCCAGTTGCGCCTCGGTCTCGGCGTCATCGACCGCCACCTGGCTGGCCGTGGTGCCCCGCAGGCGGGACAAGCGGGCGACGGTCCGGTCGGCTTGTTCCTTTTGCAGCTGCGCGCGGCTCAGGCGCAGTTCGAACGGTTCCTGATCCAGACGCGCGATCAGGTCATCCTTGGGAATGACAAAACCCTCGGTCACGGGCATCTCGACAATCTGACCCGGCACCTGAAAGGCCAAATCCACCGTCTGACGCGCGGCGACACGGCCAAAGAACTGGCGCGAAAAGCCGGGTTCGGTCTCACGCACAAGCATCAGCTTCACGGGTTTCGAAACCTCCTGCGCGGCCATCGGGGTTGCCAGAACGGCCATTGCAAGGCCCAAAGCGGTCAGCAGTTTCATTTTGTTAATCCCTCGGGAATTCCGGTTTTCAGAACATTGTCACGGATTTTGCGCGCCAGTTGCGCGAATTGGGCGGTTTCTTCGGCATTCAGACCGGAGGCCCGGTGAAACAGCTCCCCTGCTTCGGCCACCAGCATGTCGCGGGCGTCATGGCCTTTGTCGGTCAGCACCAGCAGCAAGGCCCGGCGGTCGGCGGGGTCCTTTTCTCGGGTCAGATACCCGGCCTGCTCCAGCGCATCCGCGGTGGCCGTAATGGTGGACGGAACGCTGAGCATATCGGCTGCCAACACGCCCATGCGTTTGGGCTGATCCAGCTTGATCAGCATGTGGCATTCCGGATGGCTAAGCTCGGTTTCGATACACTCGAACGTCTCTTCCAGTTTCCAATATAGGGCATAGACCCCCATGATCGCCTGTATCTCGGGCGTCAGCTGATCCAGCCTGTTGCTTGTGTCGTCCGGCATGGGACCTCTCGCGCAATGTCCTGCCGCCATATACTTCATTTTCTGAACTATTCAAGACATGAAGGTGAATTCCCGCCGCCTCGCCCATTGCCCTCGGGTCAACATACCTTGATCAAACCCTGCCGAGGCTGCATTTTGAGCGAATCCAAGCGAGTCAGGATCCGCCATGTACACGCCCGCCATCACCGGAACCGGTGTTTTCACGCCTGAGAACGTCATCACCAACGCCGAGCTTGTTGAGGCCTTCAACGCCTATGCCGACAAGCAGAACGCGCGGAACGCCGAAGCGATTGCGGCGGGGCAAACGGAGCCGATGCAACATTCGTCAGAGGAGTTCATCCTCAAAGCCTCGGGCATTCAGAACCGGTTTGTAATGGACAAATCCGGCGTGCTGGACCCGGATGTCATGCACCCGTTACTGCGCCAACGCAGTGATGATGAGCCCGGGATCATGACCGAAATGGCGGTGGATGCCTGCAACAAGGCGCTGGCGCAGGCAGGGCGCAAGGCCGAGGACGTCGATCTGGTGATTTGCGCGGCGTCGAACCATGAGCGCGCTTACCCGGCGATTGCCATCGAGATTCAGCAGGCGCTGGGTATCGACGGGTTCGGGTTTGACATGAATGTTGCCTGTTCCTCGGCCACTTTCGGCATTCAGGCTGCGGCGGATATGGTGCGGTCCGGTTCAGTCCGGGCGGCGCTGGTGGTGAACCCCGAGATTTGTTCGGGCCATCTGGAATGGCGCGACCGGGACTGTCATTTCATCTTTGGCGATGTGGCCACAGCCACGCTGATCGAACGGATCGAAGACGCAACTGGCCCGCATTTTGAGGTTCTCTCGACCCGCTGCGCCACCGCGTTTTCCAACAATATTCGCAATAACAACGGCTTCCTACGCCGCTCGCGCCCCGACGGGGTAATCGACAGGCGCGACATGCAGTTTATGCAGAACGGGCGCAAGGTGTTCAAGGAAGTGCTGCCAATGGTCAGCAAACACATCAGCGATCACATGCAGGCCGAGGGCGTCGCCAGCACCGACCTGAAACGCCTGTGGCTGCATCAGGCCAACAAGACGATGAACGATTTCATAGGCAAGAAGGTTCTGGGCCGCGAGCCCACAGGCGGCGAACAGCCCAACATTCTGCAGGACTACGCCAACACCTCGTCCGCCGGGTCCATCATTGCCTTTTCGCAATATTCCGCTGACCTGAGCGATGGCGATATCGGTCTGATCTGTTCGTTCGGAGCGGGCTATTCGGTCGGGTCGGTGATTGTGAAACGGCGCGGTTAGCCGTTTACGGCGTAGATGCGGAACGCCGCCCCTTCGGCGCGGGGCAGTTCGGTCACATTGTCCGGCAGATCGCCGCGTAGCAGCCCTGCCAGAAACCCGTCACCTTCGGACACCGACGACCAGTATTCTGTTCGCGCATTGGCCTCGCAGACCAGAATGTAGTCGATGCCCAACTCGGCAAGGCGCGGGCCAGTGTCGCGAGATTCGGACCGGAACAGATCAATCTGCGCGAGGTTTCCGGCCTCATTCCGATGGTAATTCCCGCCCAGAACCGAGTGATCCGTGTCGCGCAGGATGTACGAGGCATAGTCGAAATCGGCGAGGATCAGGCCGGGCTCCAGATCGCCCAACGGGCGAGTGGCCTGAGCTGTGGTGCAGGCATACGCGCTGGTCTGAGCCCCTGCGCCTGTCTCCGGCACGGTTTCCGCTCGCGCGGTAAAGTGCTTTTCAAGGCTTGCGCCGGTTTTCGGAGACATCAGAACGACAAACGCAACCAGCAGGATGCCGAACAGCCTTTGCCCACTGGCCCGGTATCTCTGGTAGATCACCCGCAACACCTGCGCCTGCACGGCCACCATCGACAGGGCCAGAAAGGTCATCATACGGGACTGGTACAGGAACAGAACAAACGCGATGGCGATCAAGCCGAGCAGCAATAGATACTCCAACTTTCTGTCCGACCCATAGGCAAAAACACCCGCAGCGATCATCGAGAAGACAGAGATCGCGATCAGCGCAACGGTTTCCCCTGCATGCCGCTGGATGAAGACGCTGACATTCTGGGCCTCGGTCACCTGGCTCAGCCAAAAGGCGCGCATGTAAGGCGACATCTGGTTGATCGGGTTCTCGAGACAATAGGGCGCGACGCTGTATGCCAAGCCCACGGCAAGCGCGCCAACCACCGCAAAGCACCCGAACCGGGCCCAAACCGACCAGCCAGAGGCAAAGACCGCAGCCCCCAAAAGCCCAAGCGCCGCCGCGCCTGCTGGCAAGGCTACGCTGAGTGTCAGGGAATCGCAGCCTGGAAAAAAGAAACTCTCGCGCGCCGTTGTCGCCACCGCCGCCACCAACAGCGTCCCGGCCATCGCGGCCCCGAATTCCATTGTACGGCGACGGCTGGTTTCGCCGGACAAGATCCAATCAACCCCAACGAACAGGCCGATCAGCCCGATTTGCGCCAGCGATTCCGTGCCGATGGACAGGGACAAAGCCAGACACACGCCCAGCCCAAGGCCCGCGTGTCGGATATTCCTGCGGAGGATGAAAAACATCACCGCAGATACAAACAGTAAGACCTGCAACCCGTGGTGATCAAAGGAATACTGATCGAATTTGCCCGAACTGTTGATCGCAATCACAGCCAAGACCAGAGTGGAAACGGCCCCCTCACGGCCCCCTAGAGCGCCACCGATGATTGCGAAAACCCACAAAAGCAACCCGGCCAACAATGTTGGCCACAGGAAGGCCGTGAACTGATAGGCAGCCTCGGGCGACAAAACCGCGCTGCTCAGCACGTAAATCCCAGAGATGGGCGCATCGATCAGGCGGGACCAGTGCATCAATGTGCCACCGTCCGGTCCCAGCCGATGCTGATAGGGATCGAACCAACCCTGCCCGTCCAGCAGATCGGACACCGCGACCCAGCGCATGATATCATCTGGGCCCTGAACGTACCCGCCGAGCGTCATCAGACCGGCAAGCACCACAAAGGCGACCACGAAAAGCCTGCACGTGGTTTTGTCCGTTACGAGTCTGTACGGGACATTCTGCATGTCATCCTGCCTTGGCGATATTGTTCGCAGGCCTGTCTATGAGACCGAAGTGACATAATTGAGGCAGAACTTTACTGCCGAACCACCGTCAGTGGTTGCCCTTCTGCCAACGCCACAATCAGGGCTGGCTGACGCTTTCTTCTTCCAGATGCAGCTTCATCTCGATCAGAACCTGCTGCAGCAGGCTGGTTTCCTTCAGCAGCCGCTTGGCCTCATTCACCGTGATGATCCCGTCCTCGATGGCGGCCTGATATTCGGTCATCAGCATGGCAAACCTCTGACTCAGCGCGATAACGTCCGAGTTCACCCCTCCGGTCCGGGGCGCTTCGGTGTTGCGGCCATCGTAGGACAAGGTGATGTTTTTCAGGTCCGCAAGGGCCGAAGTCACATGCGGATAATTCGCCGCGTTTTCCAGCCGGGCAACCGCGTCCACGGGCATGAACCGGTCGGCATGTTCGGCATTGTCGGAATAATACCGGCCCAACGTGGCCTTTGACTTGCCCGTGATCTCGCACGCGGCCTCGATCCCGACATCCTTCACCAAGGATTCCGTGTGCTTTTTCAGATAAGCCCCAATATCTGCCATTGTTTTACCTTTGTTACCCGCGCGCCCTTTCCCACGCATTTGATTTAGGGGAAAGGGAAGGAAAATTTCCCATACTCCAGTCATAATTGAAATGCCATAAATTGACTATCCCTCAGATATGCGGGGGATTTTGTGAGTGAGTGGCGGCAGTTCTTGCCGGTAACGAGTGATAGTGGGACGGGATTTCAGTCTTCACAACGTTTAGGCCACATGTTGGCCGACGGCGTCGCTGTTGCGAGCGCGGGGACTCCATCCCCATAGAGCGTGTGCTCGGTCTTCGCAGCTGTAATGGCGACGTCGCTTCCCTCAAGCTATTGATGACTTGTTCCTTTGTCCCCGGCGTTCTAGACCCGCCGCATGGCAAAGCTGTATTTCAACTACTCCACCATGAACGCGGGCAAATCGACCGTGTTGCTGCAGGCCTCGCATAACTATCGCGAGCGGGGCATGGACACCTATCTGATGACCGCCGCCATGGATAAGCGTGCGGGTGTCGGACGGATCGCCTCGCGCATTGGGATTTCAGAGCAGGCGGATACGTTTCGTCCCGATGACGACGTGTTTTCGATGATCGAAACGCGAATAGCCGAAGGTCGCGTTGCCTGTGTGTTTGTGGATGAGGCGCAGTTTCTGTCCGAGGATCAGGTCTGGCAACTGGCCCGCGCGGTGGATGACCTGAAGGTTCCCGTTCTGGCTTATGGCTTGAGGGTCGATTTTCAGGGCAAGCTGTTTCCCGGTTCCGCTGCCCTGCTTGCGCTGGCCGATGAGATGCGCGAGGTGCGCACGATCTGCGAATGCGGGCGCAAGGCCACGATGGTGATTCGTCAGGACGAGAACGGCAACACCATCACCGAAGGCGCACAGGTCCAGATCGGCGGGAACGAGACCTATGTCTCGCTCTGCCGCAAACACTGGCGCGAGGCCGTGGGGGCCTAGACTGGGTTCGGCAGGTCCGTTCCCGCGATAAAGGCCGCCACATTGTCCAAGGCCATGTGCCCCATGCTGGTGCGCACTTCCTCGGTCGCGGTGCCCAGATGTGGCAACAGAGTGACGTTTTCCATATCGATCAGCGCATTGGGGACGGTTGGTTCGAACTCATAGACGTCCAGACCGGCGCCTGCGATTTGTCCTGCCTGAAGGGCTGCAATGAGGGAGGCTTCGTCCACGACTTCGCCGCGTGCGATGTTGATCAGGATGGCGGTCGGATTCATGGCTTCCAGCACCTGCGCGTTGATCAGGTGCTGTGTTTCTGCGCCGCCGGGTACGGCGATCACAAGGAAATCCACTGCTGCGGCCAGGGCGTTCAGGTCCGGGATGTACTCGGCAGGTAAATCAACATCCTTGGTGCTGCGCGATTGATAGGCGACCGACATACCGAAGCCAAAATGACACCGTCTTGCAATCGCCTGACCGATGCGTCCCATCCCGACAATGCCGACACGCTTGCCGGTGACGTGATGACCCAGCATCTGGGTCGGGTGCCAACCCTGCCAGTCGCCCTTGCGGACCAGCCGTTCCCCCTCGCCCGCGCGGCGGGCGGTGGAAAGCAGCAGGGTCATAGCGATGTCGGCGGTGGCGTCGGTAACGGCGCCCGGCGTGTTGGTCACGGCCACGCCTGCGGCGCGGGCCGCGTTCACGTCGATATGGTTGTACCCGACGCCGAAATTGGCCAGCAGCTTGCAGCGGGGATTAGGCGCCTCGGTAAAAACCTGCGCTGAGAACAAGTCGCCCAGCGTTGGCACCACAATGTCGAACTCGGTCAACGCCCGCCGCATTTCATCTGGCGTCATTGGCAGAGTATTGCTGCGGATCTCGACATCGAACTCGGCCTTGGCGCGGGTCTCTACAGCGGCGGTCATCGGGCGGGCGATCAGAAGCTTCATCAGTGCATCCTTCCCCCGGTTGGCACTTTGCCATCCGGGCCGATCAAAACGATTTCGTTGTTTTCATCCGGCAGGCCCAGCACCAGCACCTCGGACATGAATTTGCCGATCTGGCGCGGCGGGAAATTCACCACCGCCATCACCTGCTTTCCCACCAGCGTTGCCGGATCGTAATGCGCGGTGATCTGCGCCGAGGTTTTGCGCTCGCCGATCTCATCGCCAAAGTCGATCCACATCTTGATCGCGGGTTTGCGGGCTTCGGGGTAGGGCTCGGCGCGGGTGACTTCGCCCACGCGGATGTCGACCTTGAGGAACTCGTCAAAGGTAATCTCACTCACGGGACAGCTCCTTAGATCGGTCGGTTGCGGCTTTGACCGCGCGGTGCAGCAGGTCGGGGAACCCCTCTTCCTCGTGCATCAGCACCTCCAAAGCGGCCTGCGTGGTGCCATTGGGCGAGGTCACGTTAATGCGCAGTTGCGAGGGGTCTTCCTCGGCCGCCATCGCCAGCGCCCCTGCCCCGGCCACGGTGGATTTGGCCAACCTCATTGCCAGATCATGCGGCAACCCCTGCGCCTGACCGGCAGCGGCCAGCGTTTCGATCAGGTGAAATACATAGGCCGGACCGGACCCGCTGAGGCCGGTCACGGCATCCATTTGTGATTCCGAATCCAAACGCACAGTTTCGCCGATGGCTGACAAAAGGTTTTCGGCCAGCTCAAGATCATCTGCCGAAGACCGGGCGTTGCCAATCACTGCGGTGATCCCCTGACGTATCGCGGCAGGCGTGTTCGGCATCGCACGGATGATCGGTGTACCCGCACCCAGAACCTTCTCAAAGGTGGCAATAGCCGTCCCCGCAGCCACCGAAATGAACAGGCTACCGCCCCCGCCCAGCGCCTGAATGGCGGGCAAGGCCTCGCCCATCATTTGCGGTTTGACGGCCACCAGCACCACGGCAGGCGCTTCGGGCAGAGGTGTGTTGATGTTGACGCCCTGTGCTTTCAGCCAATCCGAGGGATAGGGATCAATCACCCAAACGGAAGCGGCGGGCAGGCCGTGTTCCAGCCAACCCGCCAGCATTGCGGAACCCATCTTTCCGCACCCCAAAAGCACCAGACCCTGCTCGGCCACGCGAGACATGTCCATTGGTTTGCCCCTCCCCTGACGTAATGGTTCGGGGCAAAGCTTTACGCCCGGCCGTAGGCCTCTGCAATGGCGACTTGCATCGCGTCTTCGGGCGTTCGGTTGCCCCATGTCACCAGTTGGATCGCCGGATAGTAGCGCTCGGCGCTCATAACGGCGGCGGTGATCATCGTGTCGATCTGATCGGGGCTGGCCATCTGGCCACCCGCAAGCACCAGACCGTAGCGATAAACCATCAGCTTCTGGTTCGCCCAATAGGTGAAGGCCCCCGCCCAGCACTGGTCGTTCATTCTGTTGAGCAACTCATACAGTTCGGATTCACGCTCGTTCGGCGGCTCCATCTCGAAGGAACACACCATGCGCAGTGTTTCGTCATAGTTGGACCAGGCCAGAGTGATGGAGTATGTCCGCCACTGCCCTTCAACCGCCATGGCGATCTGATCGTCGCCGATGCGGTCGAAATCCCAGTCGTGATGTTCAGCCAGATGTTCAACAATATCGATTGGATGAAGGTCTTCTTCTAGAAACTGCTCGGAAAGGGCCATAATGCCACCTCACTACTCTCTAGCATTTAGGGGCTGGCAGCGCCCCAGCGCTAGTTGCCTGCTCTACAAGCCGGGCTTCCCCCGTAGGCTTGTACTAAATATGGTGCGATGCAAGATTGGTTCTGACAACCCTAATTATTGGGGATAACAGCAATAAGTTGTGGACGAATGGCAACGCCGATCAAAATATTGGCGTCCCGTGCAGCTTTGTCTTGATTAAATTCTGCAAGGCGGCAAGATTCACGTCGCCGCACAATCCAACCACGGATTGCACGGCGATTTGATCTCATCGAATCCTTGGAAAGGGCGTTATTTGTCCAGTTTCGCCTCAAGCGCCTCAATGCGCGCTTCGAGAGCAGCGTTTTCTTCGCGCGCTTTCTGGGCCATCGCACGGACGGCATCGAATTCCTCGCGGGTGACAAAATCGCGGTCGGCCAGCCAGCGGTCGATCATCGACTTCATCGCATTTTCGGCCTCTTCCCGCGCGCCCTGCGCCACACCCATGGCGTTGGTCATCAGTTGGGAAACATCATCGAGGATCTTGTTGCGGGTTTGCATGGCTTTAACTCCGAAATCGCGGTTGTTCTCTATATGGGTAAAGAATGGCCCAGGCTCAAGGTTGACTTGCCCCGCAAACCCCGGGCAATGAGACGCACATGCAGGCTGTTCTGAATTTCCCCGATCTGTCACCCGAATTGTTCTCGATCTCGCTGTTCGGGTTCGAGTTCGCGCTCAGGTGGTACGCGCTGGCCTATATCGCGGGCATTCTCATCGCGTGGAGGATGGCCGCGATGGCGCTGCGCCGCCCGGCCCTGTGGCGCGATGAGACACCCCCGATGCGCGCCGATCAGCTTGAGGATCTGGTCACGTGGATCATCCTCGGCGTTATTCTGGGTGGGCGACTGGGTTTTGTGCTGTTTTATCAGCCCGCCTACTACCTGTCGCATCCGGCGGACATCCTGAAGGTCTGGCAGGGCGGGATGGCCTTTCACGGAGGCCTTTTGGGCGTCGTGATCGCATCCTTTCTGTTTGCGCGCCGTCATCGGATTCCGGCTTTGTCGCTGGGCGACCTGATTGCCTACACAGTGCCCCCTGGCCTGCTGCTGGGCCGTCTGGCCAACTTCATCAATGCCGAGCTTTGGGGCCGCCCCAGCGAACTGCCCTGGGCGGTGATCTTCCCCGGCGGTGCAGCGCAGGATTGCCCCGGCGTTGTGGCCGGCCTGTGCGCGCGCCACCCCTCGCAGCTATATGAGGCGGCGCTTGAGGGGCTTTTGCTCGGCACGCTGCTGATCTGGCTCGCCTATCGCCGCGGCGCGTTTCGCAGACCGGGTCTTGTCATGGGGGTGTTTCTGGCAGGCTACGGAGCCTCGCGCTTTATTGTCGAGTTCTTTCGCCAACCGGACGCCCAGTTTGTGTCCGAGGGCAACCCGTTGGGGCTGGCGCTGCATCTGGGTGGCTACGGCCTGACGATGGGGCAGCTCTTGTCCCTGCCGATGATCGCGCTCGGCCTTTGGTTTGCGCTGCGCGCGCGTTCGGCGGCATGAGCCTGCGCGATCACCTGATCGCGCGCATCCGTCAGGATGGCCCGATGAGCGTGGCCGACTACATGGCCGAATGCCTGCTGCACCCTACCCTGGGATACTACAGCACGCGCGACCCGCTGGGCGCGCGTGGAGATTTCATCACCGCACCGGAAATCAGCCAGATGTTCGGGGAACTGATCGGCCTGAGCCTTGCGCAAAGCTGGCTCGATCAGGGGCAGCCTTCGCAAGTGGCGCTGGCCGAGCTTGGACCGGGGCGCGGGACCTTGATGGCCGATATCCTGCGCGCCACGCGCGGGGTGCCGGGGTTTCACGCGGCGGCGCAGGTTGTTCTGTTAGAAGCCTCCCTTGCGTTGAAATCCATACAGGCCGAGACACTTAAGGAGTATGAACCGCGCTGGATCAACAGCGCTGCGGATTTTCCGGACCTGCCGTTGTTTCTGGTGGCGAATGAGTTCTTCGATGCCTTGCCCATCCGCCAATTTCAAAGGGATAATCAAGGCTGGCGGGAACGTCTGATCGGTGAAGCGGACGGCTATTTGACCTTCGGGCTGGGTCCGGAAGCGCCACAAGCGGCGCTGAGCGACCGGCTTGAAGACACAAAGGACGGCGATCTGGTCGAACTCTGCGCCGGGGCGATTCCGATTCTGACGGAAGTCGCCGGGCGGATTGCGAGGCATGGCGGGGCCGCGCTGATCGTGGACTACGGCGATTGGCATTCGCTGGGCGACACGTTGCAGGCGCTCAGGGTGCATGAAAGAACCGATCCGCTGGACGCGCCGTGTCAGGCCGATCTGACGGCGCATGTGGATTTTGAACCTCTGGCCATTGCGGCACAGGCCGCAGGTTGCGCCCATACGCGGCTGACGCCTCAGGGCGTGTTTCTGGAACGGCTCGGCATCACCGCCCGGGCGCAGGCTCTGGCCCAATCTGAAAGCGGTTCGCAGTTGGAAAACCTGATTGCCGCACATCGCCGGTTGACGCACCCGGGTGAAATGGGAAACCTGTTCAAAGTACTGGGTCTCTATCCGCTTCACTCTGCGCCACCACCGGGACTGGAACCATGACATTGGAAATTCTGACCTCGGACATGCTGTCCCCTGTTCGGCACGGGTTTTTCAGCCGGCGGGGGGGGGCCTCGTCCGGGATATTCTCGGGGCTGAACTGCGGCCACGGATCGTCGGACCTGTCCGAGGTCGTGGCCTTGAACCGCCGCCGCGTGGCCGACGCGATGGAGGTTGAACCAGACGCCCTGATCGGCGTGCATCAGGTGCACTCCCCGACCGTGATCACGGTCGATGGCCTTATGAACGGCGCAAAGCCCAAAGCCGATGCCGTGGTCACAGCGACCCCCGGACTGGCGTTAACCATCCTGACCGCCGACTGCCAGCCGGTTCTGTTTGCCGACCCTGACGCCAAAGTGATCGGCGCCGCCCATGCAGGCTGGCGCGGCGCACTGAGCGGCGTGCTCGAATCCACGCTGGACGCGATGGAGGAGTTGGGCGCATCACGCGAAAACACCCGCGCGGTGATCGGCCCCACCATCTCGCAGCGCGCTTATGAGGTCGGCCCTGAGTTTCTGGACGATTTCACCGCCGATGCGCCGGATAACGTACGTTTCTTCGCCAATGGTCAGGGGGACAGGCTGCTGTTCGACCTGCCCGCCTTTGGTCTGCACCGGCTGCGGCAGGCGGGTCTGGATCAGGTCGAATGGACCCGGCATTGCACCTATTCCGACCCGGACCGCTTCTATTCCTATCGCCGCGCGACCCACGCGAAAGAGGCCGACTATGGCCGCCTGATCTCGGCCATCAGATTGTAGACTTCGCCACAATTAAGGCAAATACGCCACCTTTCCGCCACATTTATTGTGTTTACCGGTTTCAAGAATCGTGTGGAATTTGTGCCAGTCCTCAGGTGGTTATCTGACTTACAGACCGTTGATGTCTGGCCTTCATGGAAAAGGTAAATATCAAACTTCATTTTTTATCCGCAATTGATCCCGGTTCAGCCTTATCCGCGCCGCAAACGGGCGTCACATAAGGTTCACAAGGGAAACGGGGCATCAGACCCCAAGCAGAGCAGGATCAGAGAATGAAGACAAAATCTCGGTTTCTCAGCGCCGTGGTTGCGGCGGCTCGGGACCAGAAGCTGGAAATGCCGTGGAAGCGGGTTTCAAGCAACTCCCTCAGGGTCGCGCGCCGTTTGGCAACGCGCCGCTGAAACAGGATACCCAAGGGGCCAGCTGCCGGTCCCAACGGGTTTAAGGCGCATCGGGTACGGCTCCGGTCTGATGCGTTGCGGGTCGCGGCCCTGACCGCGACCAGTGTTCGGAGCGTGTTTGCGGGAATTTGCCACCCGCAGAGTACGAGTTTGTCTGGGGGGTCAATGTGTTGACCAATGGGATGCGGAATTTATTCGCTGTGTGCTGGATTACAGACCGGCACCCTGAGGTTGTCCATTTATTTCAAGGCAAAGAACCAAACCATCAGGCGGGAGTGTACGGGGATTTCTCTCGGCTGGTCGGACATTTAGAGGGGAAGGAATATTAATGACTATTCCTAATTCATTGGCCCGCGCGGCCAGAAACGCTGTCGAAACGACGGCATTGCTGAAAAACGCACCGCGCCCGGCCACCAAAAGAAAAGCGCAACTGCGCCGCTACGAAGTCAGCACGTTGCTGAAGAACGGCGAGGTCGCGCAGACCCGCCATATCGCGCCCGCGTTGCCCATGTTCGAAGACGCGTTTTGCGCCTTTACCCGTGGCTCGCTGGTAGAAACCGAACTGGGCCCGATGGCGATCGAGGATCTGATGCCCGGCGATACGGTTCTGACGCAGGATGGCGCATCGGAAACGGTAGTGTGGAAGGGGTCTGTCACTCTGATCCCCGGCCGCGAAGACGCACGGGGGCGCACGCGCCCGCTAACGCGGATCATGGCCGATACATTCGGCATGCAAAAACCCATGTCAGGCGTCATTGCCGGCCCGTCGGCCCGCATTCTGAGCACACCTGCACATCTGCGCCACTTGAATGGTGGTGAACCGATTCTGACACCGGTTTCCGAGTTTCAGGACGGGATGGGCGTGATTGAGACAATGCCACCTACGCCCGTGGAATTGTTTCACATTTGCCTAAAACGGCATTCCGTTATTCGCGTGGATGGTTTACAATTTGAAACATATCACCCAGGTGTGAACGCGGTCCGGATGATCAGCCATTCGCTAAGGTCAATCTATCTGAACCTGTTCGCGCATATCGAATCGCTGAACGATTTTGGCCCGCTGCTGATGCCGCGCGCCGGAGACGGAGAGGTGGACGCGATATCGGCCTGAGACGTTAATGATTGCTGCAGTGTGGGGGCATTATGCAGATATTACTAAGTTGGATACTTTCGTTGGCGATTGCGGCCATGTTGCCGCCAATCGCACCGGCTACACGAAACGCGCAGCTTACGCCGTCCGGTTCATTCGTTCTTCCAAAACGTCGAACGGCACGCCTGGCTCGTCTTTTGCGCCTCGGATAACAAGCGATGTCTTGACGCTGGCCACGTTCGGCGTGGTCAGCAGATCGCCGGTCAGAAACTGCTGAAAACTGCTTAGGTCCGGGGCCACGCATTTCAGCATGAAATCCACCTCGCCGTTCAGCATGTGGCATTCGCGAACCAGCGGCCAGTCGCGGCAGCGTTCCTCGAACGCGCTGAGTTCTGATTCGGCCTGACTGTCTAGACCGACCATCACAAAGACTTGCACCTCGAATCCCAGTTCGCGGGCATTCACATCGGCATGGTAGCCTGTGATGTAGCCGGATTCTTCCAACGTGCGCACCCGCCGCAGGCAGGGCGGGGCCGAGATTCCGACACGTTTGGCCAGCTCAACATTGGTCATGCGACCGTCCGCCTGCAATTCCGCCAGAATCTTGCGGTCGATTTCATCCAGCCGAGTCGTGACCATCGAATGCTCCTGATTTTTCGGTTGTTATATCAGCACCCCGCTCATGCGCAATAATGTTTCGCATCTGCGCAACATTGTTGATCTTGTAATTCTCTGGTCCGGCGCTGCCCTGCCCTGGGTGCATAGCGGTTCACGGGCAAGAGGGGGCTTTAAGCCCTGCCCGCCCCTCGCTATATCGGAGCGACGGGCAAACGGCCCGGTTCAGGCAGTTCGAGCGGGGATACCATGACCGAGACACGTCACACCAAGGTTCTGATCATCGGATCGGGGCCCGCAGGATACACGGCCGGCGTTTATGCCAGCCGCGCGATGCTAAACCCCATTCTGGTTCAGGGGATCGAACCCGGCGGCCAGCTGACCACCACCACCGAGGTCGAGAACTGGCCCGGCGACACCGAAGTTCAGGGCCCCGATCTGATGGTCCGGATGCAGGACCATGCTAAAGCAATGGGGGCCGAGGTGATCGGCGACATCATCAGCGATCTGGACCTGAGCCAGCGGCCCTTCACCGCTAAGGGCGACAGCGGCACCACGTACACCGCCGACGCCGTCATTCTGGCCACCGGTGCCCGCGCAAAATGGCTGGGCCTGCCGTCGGAAGAGAAATTCAAGGGCTTCGGCGTCTCGGCCTGTGCAACCTGTGACGGGTTCTTCTATCGCGGGCAGGAAATCGTCGTGATCGGCGGCGGCAACACCGCTGTGGAAGAAGCGCTATTCCTGACCAATTTCGCCAGCAAGGTTACTCTGATCCACCGACGCGACGAATTGCGGGCCGAGAAGATCCTGCAGGACCGTCTGATGAAGAACGAAAAGATCGAACCGCTGTGGTTCCACGAGTTGGATGAGGTGATCGGCACCGATGCCCCGTTGGGGGTCGAAGGGGTCCGGGTCAAGAACGTCAAAACCGGCGAGATCACCGAGATTCCCTGTAAAGGCGTCTTCGTCGCCATCGGCCACGCGCCTGCCAACGAGTTGGTCAAGGACACGCTGGAAACCCACATGGGCGGCTATGTCGTGACCAAGCCCGGAACCACCCAAACCTCGATTCCGGGGGTTTTTGCGGCAGGCGACCTGACGGACCACGTCTACCGTCAGGCCGTCACCAGCGCGGGCATGGGCTGTATGGCTGCGTTGGACGCAGAACGGTTCCTGGCGGAGCAGGAGTAACAGGTGCTGGAATTCTCGGGCCCGGTCTGGAGAATTCTGTTCCTATCGCAAATCGAAGCCCCTCTGGCCCCCGCAAAGGCGCCAGAGGGGCGTTTTCATTACGCTGGCCAACCTGCGCTCTACGCCTCGCTCAGCGCCGAGGGGGCCGGGGTTGCGATCCGGCGTTATGTGTCAGCGGGCGACCCGCCAAGGGTTCTGCAGCGGGCACATGTCACGGGGGCTCGGCTGGTGGACCTGCGTGGACAACGCGCGGCGTCGATTGTCTGGCAGGAAATTCACGCCGATTCCGGCCGTTCTCCCACTTGGCAATTCTCGGACGACGCGCGTTCCCAAGGGGCCGACGGGTTGCTGTACAGTTCGCGCTCGCGCCCCGACCTCAGCCATATCGTGCTGTTCAGCATCTCCGCTGCCCTGATCCACGTCGATGCCCCGGCAACCACATGGACCCCGTGTTATTCTCAACCCTAGCTTGACCCGTTCGCCCGCCCGTATCAGACTCGGGCGTAAGCAAGGCGAATGCAGGTGATCTGATTGGATAGCGTTCTTTGGCGTGGAGGCTGGGCGACCCGGCTCAGGATCGGCAGCGGTCTGGTCCTGTTCACCTTTGCCTTTTTTCACTTCATAAACATCGGCTTGGGCCTGTTTCACACCGACTACCTGCACGGCATGCAGGACGGCCGCAAAGCCGTCACCCGCCACGATGTCATGAGCGCGTTTCTCTACGTTGCGCTGCTGGTGCATTCAGGGCTGGCGCTGACCTCGATTGCCCAGCGCAGGACCCTGCGCATGCCGGTCAGCACGGCGTTGCAGATCATTCTGGGGCTTCTGATCCCGTTGCAACTGATCTCTCACATCGTGCAAACCCGCGTCGCGCATGAGGTTTTCGACGTCAATGACGAGATGGGGTACATTATCGCGCTAATGTGGCCCAACTCGGCCATCTGGATGCAAAGCCTGCTGCTTTTGCTGGTCTGGGTGCATGGCTGCATCGGGCTTCACATGTGGCTGCGCCTGACAGGATGGTGGCGACAGGCCGTGCCCTATCTGATCGGGGTCGCGGTCTTCATCCCTTCGTTCGCGCTGGCCGGGTTGCTGACCGAAGGGCGGCGTATCTGGGCCGATTTCGCGGATGAGTTTCTGCGCGAACAGTATATCGAACACTATAACTGGCCCTCGCCCGAAGCCTTTCAGACCATGTTCAGCGTCAAGGACAACGCGGTGGCGGCCTTCCTCGCGGCACTGGCCGTGACCGCGATCATTTATATCGGGCGCAAGCTGTGGCGGCGCAGGCATTCTGTCCGGGTAACCTATACGCGCGGCCCCGAGGTTGTGGCAGAAAAGGGCATGACCCTGCTCGAAATCTCACAAGCCAACGGCATCCCGCATATCGCGCTCTGCGGTGGCAAGGGGCGCTGCACCACTTGTCGAGTGATCATCGAAGACGGCTCGGATAGCCTGCCCCCGCCCAGCGAGGTTGAGGCCCGCAGTTTGGCCGCCGTTGGAGCCTCGGCGCAAACCCGGCTCGCCTGCCAGATCCGCCCGACCGACCCGATTTCGATCTATCGCGTGTATCGTCCGGATGGTGGGCGCAACCGGGGTCACGCCAGTCAGGGGCAGGAACGCAAGCTGGCCGTCCTGTTTCTGGATATGCGCGGCTTTACGGCGCGCACCACGGGGCAGCTGCCGTACGACATCGTGTTCCTGCTGAACCGCTTTTTTGATGCTATCGTTCCGGCAATCACCGCAGATGGCGGGGTTGTCGACAAATATATGGGTGACGGGCTGCTGGCCGTGTTCGAACAGCCCGATGCCGCCGCCTCGGCCCGGGCCGGGTTGGAAGCGGCCATCGACATCAGCAAGGCTCTGGAGCGGTTCAACGAAAAACTCGAAGCCGAAGGCAGCCCCAGAATACGCATCGGTATGGGCCTGCATCTGGGCGATCTGGTTCTGGGTGAGATCGGTGCCGAAGGCCACGCCCCCCGCACGATCATCGGCGACGCCGTCAACGTCGCCAGTCGTCTGGAAGGCGAAACTAAGGCGCTGGGCGTAGAACTGTTGGCCTCGGGCGCATTACTGAATGCGGCGGGCCTGACCATCCCCGCAGGCGATCTGCAGCGCTTTGACTTGCGCGGTGTTCAGCACCCGGTTCCGGCCTTGCCTGTCTCTCGGGCGTTTGACTTTGATCCTTCCGTTTACAGGCAGGAACACAAACCCTCTGAGTGACGGAATTGTTGCCATATTGCGGGATCCTGGTCGGGTTTAGCCGACTGAACCGGAAAATCCTTCCAATCCGGACAAAATCGACGCATATCCTCCTTTGTTTTCCGCATGGCTGTGGACTTCATTGGGCAGTCGGGGCAAATGCCCCTCAAACACCCAAGAATCACTGGTCATAAACCACTGCGATAAGAGTATTCCGATGACGATGTTAAGCAATCTGGCTCCGATCCCCGAACTTTACGTGTCCTATGACTCGGCCCAAAAATTGAAGGTCGAAGCCGCCGATCTGACAAGCTGGGATCTGAGCCCGCGCCAGATTTGCGATCTGGAACTGCTGATGAACGGGGGCTTCAATCCCCTGAAAGGGTTCCTGAGCGAGGCGGATTACGACAACGTCGTCGAAAACATGCGCCTGGCGGATGGCACCCTATGGCCCATGCCGATCACGCTGGATGTCAGCGAAGATTTCGCGGACAGCATCGAACTGGGTCAGGACATTGCCCTGCGCGACCAAGAGGGCGTGATCCTCGGCACCATGACCGTCACCGACCGCTGGACTCCGAACAAGGCGCGCGAGGCCGAACAGGTGTTCGGCGCAGATGACGATGCCCATCCGGCCGTGAACTATCTGCACAACGTTGCGGGCAAGGTCTATCTGGGCGGTCCGGTGGTCGGCATCCAGCAGCCGGTTCACTATGACTTCCGCGCCCGCCGCGACACGCCGAACGAGCTGCGCGCCTATTTCCGCAAACTGGGCTGGCGTCGCATCGTCGCCTTCCAGACCCGCAACCCGCTGCACCGCGCGCACCAGGAACTGACCTTCCGCGCCGCCAAGGAAGCGCAGGCCAACCTGCTGATCCACCCGGTTGTCGGAATGACCAAACCAGGCGACGTTGATCATTTCACCCGCGTCCGCTGCTATGAGGCGGTGCTGGACAAATATCCGGCCTCGACCACCTCGATGTCGCTGCTTAACCTGGCGATGCGTATGGCCGGCCCGCGCGAGGCGGTCTGGCACGGCCTGATCCGCGCCAACCACGGTTGCACCCATTTCATCGTGGGCCGCGATCACGCCGGGCCGGGCAAAAATTCGGCGGGTGAGGATTTCTATGGCCCCTACGACGCGCAAGACCTGTTCCGTCAGTTCCAGGATGAGATCGGCGTCGAAATGGTCGACTTCAAGCACATGGTTTATGTGCAGGAACGCGCCCAGTACGAGCCAAATGACGAGATTGCCGACAAGGACAACGTCACGATTCTGAACATCTCTGGCACTGAACTGCGCCGCCGTCTGGCCGAAGGTCTGGAAATTCCCGAATGGTTCAGCTTTCCCGAAGTTGTGGCCGAGCTGCGCAAGACCAAACCCCCGCGCAGCCAGCAGGGCTTTACCGTGTTCTTCACCGGCTTCTCAGGCTCGGGCAAATCCACCATCGCCAACGCGCTTATGGTTAAGCTGATGGAGATGGGGGGCCGTCCCGTCACTCTGCTGGATGGCGACATTGTTCGTAAGAACCTGTCCTCGGAACTGGGTTTCTCGAAAGAGCACCGCGACCTGAACATCCGCCGCATCGGGTACGTGGCATCCGAGATCACCAAGAACGGCGGCATCGCCATCTGCGCGCCGATTGCGCCTTATGCGACGACCCGTCGTGCGGTACGGGAAGAGATCGAACAATTCGGTGCCTTCTGTGAAGTCCACGTCGCAACGTCGATCGAGGAATGCGAACGCCGCGACCGCAAGGGCCTGTACAAACTGGCGCGAGAGGGCAAGATCAAGGAATTCACCGGAATTTCCGACCCTTACGACGTGCCCGCGAACCCCGAACTCAGCGTTGAGACAGAGAATGTCGAGGTCGACAACTGCGCCCATCAGGTGCTGCTGAAACTGGAAAGCATGGGCTTGATCGCCGGGTCGTAAGCGAAGTCAAAACCCACTGAAAAGCCTCCGGTCCCGCCGGGGGCTTTTTCGTTGTGACGAAGGTTTATTACAACTCGGCCCGGATCGCCGCCACGGCGCGGCCCTCGAAATCACCGAACTCTGCGGCCTTGGGCTGAATGGCTTGCAGATGCGGCAGGCGTTCAGCGTAATCCTCGGGCGACATAGAATCGACCGCACGCTGGATATCGGCCTGCGTTTTGCACAGGACCATCCCCGATGTATCCATGAAATCGCCGATATTGGGGCAGCCCCAATAGATCGGCACGGTCGCACACAGGATCGCATCGGTCAGCTTTTCAGAGAAATAATTCCGCTCGCGCACATTCTCGATCACGATTGAATAGCGATAGGGCGCAAGCCCGTCCGATTTCTCGTCGAACGGCATATAGCCCCGGCCCATGATGTCCACGTCCACCCCGGTTTCGCGCACCCAGTCGATCAAAGAATGGCGTAACTGATGCCCCACAAGATCGCGCTTGGCCGAGGCGATCAGCGAGCAGGATTTGGTTTTCGTCGCATCGAGATCACGCCAATTGGGCACCATCGTCGGGCCGTAAGGCAGGAACACGGCGTTGGGGATGCCCTGCAGCAGGACATCGTGAAAGGTCAGCACCCGGAAAAACCGCCGCCAGGTGAAGCGCAGCATACGGTCGTGCTTGGCGTGGATTGCAGATGGCTCGCCCATCATCAGTGAAATCTGCGCGCGGGTGCCCCTGCGCCACCGCAGATGCACGGTCGAATTCGGGTACATGATCAGGTGATCGGTCGGCTCAAGGTCTCCGATTGTCTTCCCCTCCAGCCGTCCGGGGAAGCCTTCAGGCCAGATCAATTCGTCCAGAGGCACCTTGGCCAGATCAGGGCCAAGCCGGTGGCCATAGGGC
Organism: Ruegeria sp. F11; assembly: GCF_056533855.1. Lineage (NCBI taxonomy): Bacteria > Pseudomonadati > Pseudomonadota > Alphaproteobacteria > Rhodobacterales > Roseobacteraceae > Ruegeria > Ruegeria sp. F11. The sequence goes on from NZ_JBQFOW010000005.1 coordinate 234,033, forward strand.
AATATCGCAATCGCAGGCTCGGTCATTGCAGCCTGTCCGGCAAATCCACCTGCCCCCGCATCAGGACATGGCCGCGCCCGGCGACCTTGATCCCGGTCATCGCCTCAACCGGACCAACGCGTGTCACGGTGGCCTGCCCCGGACGGCCCATGTCGTGGCCTTGTTCGGCAGTGAATGTATCTTTGTTCATCAGGCCGTATTTCCACAAATAGGCCGCCATCGCACCAGTCGCCGACCCGGTGAACGGGTCCTCGGGCGGGCTGGGCGGGGCCATCAGCAGGCGCGAGAATGTGTCGCCCATCTCCGTCGCGCCTTTAAGCGTGACCAGAAACGGCTCGGCCATGTCTGAGCCTGAAAACCCTGCCTTAGCAGCCACTTCGCGCAGCGGACCTTCGGCCAGCTTGGCGGCGCGCAGGGCCTCATGATCCTTCAAAACGGTGATGCAAAAGGTCAGCCCGGTCGAGACCATCTGCGGTGGCGATATGATGGCGTCCTCGGGCAAGCTGATCGCCGAGGCCACAAGGTCAGCAGGGACATGCGCGCCGAATTCGGGCGCGACCTGGGTCATCTCGATCTCATCGCCCGCAAGGCGGATGGACACAATCCCGGCGCCAGTTTCCAGCGTCAGTTCATCCCCCGAAAACAGCCCCCGCGAGCGCATGGCGGCAACGGTGGCAATAGTGGGATGCCCTGCAAAGGGAATCTCGCGGCTGGCAAGGAAATAGCGTACTTTTACATCCGCTACATCGGACGGCCCGGTAAACGTGCATTCGACCAGAGAGGTTTCGCGGACATAGGCGGTGCAAACGTCTTCGGGCAGATGGGCCCCGCCATGGACAACGGCACATCCGTTGCCGCCGAACGCGCGATCACTAAATGCGTCTACCCAATCGAAATCGAACCAGCTCATGCAGATAAATCCCTGATGCAGTGCAAGCGGCAGGTCCCGCCGGTTCGTATGTGTCGCGCGTGTTGCGGGAAATGTCACGCCCCAAAACGGCGTGGAGGGGGCCGTTCAGTGAACGGCCACCGGGGACAGGTCGTGTTCGCGGGCCAGCACAAAGGCCAGTTTGCGGTCGGCCACAAGCGCCAACTGCTGCCCATCTGAATCGTGCACCGCATAAAGCTGATCCAGATCGCCCGCCTGATCGCGCAGATCGCGCGGCAAGTCCGCCACTTCGACGGTTTTTACGTAAACAATCCGATCCCCTTCGGTGTTAATTTCAATCGGTGTATTCATAGCTCTTACCCCTTTCTTATGTTGATTGTCTGCACCACGGTTTCCGGCACGGCGCGGGTCAGGTCCACATGCAGAAGACCGTTTTCCATGATCGCCTCGCCGACCTCGACGCCGTCGGCCAGCACGAACATGCGCTGAAACTGACGCGCGGCGATGCCACGATGCAGGAATATGCGCCCCTCGCTGTCGTCACGTTGACGGCCCCGGATCACCAGTTGGCGATCCTCGATGGTGATCGACAGATCCTCTTCCGCGAACCCGGCCACCGCCAGGGTGATACGGTACGAAAAGTCCGAGGTCTGTTCGATATTATAGGGCGGATATCCTTCATTTCCGGCCTTTGCAGACCGTTCCAGAAGGCGTTCCAGTTGCTCGAACCCCAAAAGATGCGGGTATGAGCCCAAGGTAAGTTTTGACACGGTGTCTCGTCCTTTTATGTCAAAGCGACGTATGGTGCGGCCCCGTTCTGGCAACCGCGTATGATAGAATATGGGAAGATACAGGGATGTCCACAAGGTCTGGCGGGATAAACCCGGACACACTATCTTGTGTGGCAAGCACCACCACAGCCACCGAGTCGCCCATGAACGCGCCCACCGATCTTTCCATGAAAACAGATGAAGTTCTGCGCGTTGAGCTTGAAGTTTTTCGCCGCCAGCACCGCGATCTGGACGAAGCTATTGAGGCGCTGCAGGCCAAGGGAACCTCGGACCAGTTGACGATCAAGCGGCTGAAAAAGCAGAAACTGAGGCTGAAAGACATCATCCGCCTGATCGAAGATCGCCTGACCCCCGACATCATCGCCTGACGCATTGCCACGAAGGCGGATTTGGCTATAGTTCGCGCTCTTTAAAAAGCCGGGGACACTGCGGATGGGTGAGATCAAAGTAGGCATTATTATGGGCAGCCAGTCGGACTGGCCCACGATGAAAGAGGCCGCTGATATTCTGGACGAGTTGGGCGTTGCTTACGAAAAACGCATCGTCTCGGCGCATCGCACCCCGGACCGGTTGTGGGACTATGGCAAAACCGCTGTCGACCGTGGGCTACAGGTGATTATCGCAGGTGCTGGCGGGGCGGCGCATTTGCCGGGGATGATGGCCTCGAAAACGCGGGTTCCCGTGGTTGGGGTACCGATTCAGACGCGGGCTTTGTCGGGGGTCGACTCGCTCTATTCGATTGTTCAGATGCCCAAGGGGTTCCCGGTTGCAACGATGGCAATCGGCACTGCAGGCGGGGCCAATGCGGGCCTGATGGCCGCCGGGATTCTGGCACTGCAGGACGAGGCTCTGGCCACGCGGCTGGAGGCTTGGCGTGCTGCCCTGTCTGCCTCGATCGCTGAAGAACCCGAGGGATGAGCCGTATCGGCTTTATCGGTACCGGGCATATTGCGGCCCCGATGGTGCGGTTTCTGGCGGCCAAAGGTCACGAGATCGCTGTGACAGAGCGCAACGCGCAGGTCTCGGCACAATTGAAGGCCGAACTGGGTGTTACCATCGGCGCGCCGCAGGCGGTGATCGACGCGTCAGAGATCGTGTTCCTCTGCCTGCGCCCGCATCTGGCGCAAGAGGTCCTGACGCCGCTCACCTTCCGCGCGGATCAACAGATCGTATCGGTCATGGCTGCCGTGCCTGCGGCACAACTGGCGATGCTCTGCGCCCCGGCCTCGGATTTTGCGCAGACCATTCCGCTGGGCTTTTTGGAAGCGGGCGGTTGCCCCTTGGCCGCCTTTGGCAATGACCGCCTTCTGGCCGTTCTTTTCGAACCTGAAAACCCCGTGGTCAAAGTCGCGGATGAGGCCGCGCTGAACGCCCATTTCGCAGTCTGCGCCATGGTGCCGGGCCTGCTGGATCTGTTGGCCACTGGCGCGGACTGGCTGGCCGGGGAAACCGGCGATGCGGACGGGGCGGAATTTTATACAACCCAATTGGTTGCGGGCTTTCTTTCCGTCATGGAAAAGGGCAAAGCGGGGCTGCTGGCGCAGGAACGCGACGCGCTGGCAACAGACGGCACGCTGAGCCTGCAGATGACGGAAACCTTGCGCGCGGGCAAAGCGCATGAGGCGTTACACACGGCGTTGACCGCCATTGGGAAACGGTTGGAGACCTGACGATGACAGACATGCTCGCCCCCGGCGCAACGATTGGAATTCTGGGCGGTGGTCAACTGGGCCGGATGCTGTCGGTCGCGGCAGCACGGCTGGGGTTTCTGACCCATATCTTTGAACCCGGCGCAAGCCCACCCGCCGGACAGGTGGCAGACCGCATCACGACCGCCGCCTATGACGACGCCGAGGCGCTAAAGGCCTTTGCCGCCTCGGTCGATGTCATCACCTATGAATTCGAAAACATCCCAACGCAGGCGCTGGACCTGCTGGAGGCACACCGTCCGATCCGACCCGGGCGCGAGGCGCTGCGGGTCAGTCAGGATCGGCTGACCGAGAAGACCTTTCTTCAGGGGCTGGGCCTGCACACCGCCCCCTTCGCCGATATCACCGATCTGGACAGCCTGAATGCGGCGATTGACGAGATCGGAACGCCTGCCATTCTGAAAACCCGCCGGTTCGGTTATGACGGCAAGGGCCAGGCCCGGCTGCGCGCGCCCGAGGATGCCGAAAGCGCGTTGGCGGAAATGGCCGGGGCGCCCTCGATCCTTGAGGGGTTTGTTGATTTCAGCCACGAGGTCTCGATCATCGCTGCGCGCGGTCTGGACGGTCAGGTCGCCTGTTTCGATCCGGGTGAGAACGTGCACCGGGATGGCATCCTGCACACCACCACCGTTCCCGCACGCCTGCCCCCGGCCCGGCGCACCGATGCGGTTCTGCTGGCCGCCAACATCCTGAACGCTCTGGACTATGTCGGGGTCATGGGGGTCGAACTGTTTGTGACGCCGGGCGGTCTGATCGTGAACGAGATCGCACCGCGGGTGCATAACTCGGGCCACTGGACGCAGAATGGCTGCGCCGTTGACCAGTTTGAACAGCATATCCGTGCCGTAGCGGGTTGGCCTTTGGGTGACGGGCAGCGACATTCGGATGTGGTGATGGAAAACCTGATTGGTCACGACATGGATCGGGTGCCCGAACTGGCGCGCGAGCGGGATGTGGCGTTGCATCTGTATGGCAAGGCCGAGGTCAAGCCGGGCCGGAAGATGGGGCATTTCAACCGGATCGTGCGCTGAGAAATCGCGCTGACGCGCGATGCCTCCGGCGGGGATATTTTTGGCCAGATGAAGCGCGGATCAGGTGACGAACCGGGCCGCGATATCCCCGGCCATGTAGCTGACCCGCCCTGCCGCAAAGGTGGCGGCCACGCGGTCGGTCTGCGCCTCCAGAATGGTCAGGTCCGCGCGTTTTCCTGAGGCCAGCGTGCCCCGGTCCGTCAGGCCCAGCACGCGGGCGGGGCCAGAGGAAACCAGCGCCCAGGCTCCGGCCATATCCAGCAGGCCGGATTTGGCCAGCATCAGCGCGGCGCGGCGCGGACTGGGATAGTGGTAGTCCGAGGCCAGCGCATCGCACAGCCCCATCGCGATCAGGTCCAGTGCGCTGGCATTGCCCTTGTGCGACCCGCCACGCACCACGTTGGGAGAGCCGAGGATGATGTGATCCCCGGCGGCGCGAGCGGCCTCGGCGGCCTCGAGTGTTTCGGGAAATTCCGAGATCGTCGCGCCGACCTGCCGCCACCACGCGCGGGTCTCAGAGGTCGCGTCGTCATGACTGCCCATCCGGACGCCCTGCCGGTTCAAGTCGGCGCAGAGCGCGGTGAGCGCGGATGGAACTTCGTCCCTGCGGGCATGCATGGTTTGCAACATCTCCAGATGCGCCTCGGGGCTGCGTCCGGCTTTCAGGGCTTGCCCGGTCAGGCGGGGCGGCGTGCGGCCCTGCGCCAAACGCTCATGCGGCAGGTGATCGTTGAACACCACATAAGGCACCTGCCAGTCGGCAATGCGCTGTGGCAGACCATCGTAGTCGTCCAGCATGTGCGTCTCGAACCGCAATTGCGGGATCAGATCGGTGACGGTGCTGTCTTTGATCGAAGCGATGGCTCCGAAGACTTGCGCGGCGAAGTCCGGGCCGCGCACTCCGCCTTCCCAACTGTAGAACTGGGCCAGAACAGCGGTTGTTATGCCGTTGGCCGCCAGTTCGGCCTCGACCGACAGGATGCCTTGATCCATCTGTTTCATCGCACCCCGGCGCGGCGCGATGTGGCGTTCGAACCCGTCGCCATGCAAATCCACGATCCCCGGCAGAACCAGATATCCGGTCAAGTCGATCCGGCGACCTGTCGCGCTTTTGCTGACCAGACCCTCCGCAATCGCCAGATCGGTGCGCGTCAGTCCATGTTCCGGCAACAGAACCTCTGCGCCGGTCAGCGTTAGGTCTAACGCAGTCATTCGCTGGGCTCCGAGTCAGGCTCTGAGCAATCCAGCCCGATGCAAATCTCGTCAATCGCATCCAGCACCCCGTCCAGCCAGGTGATCTGCGGGTCAAACTGGCCGAACTCGATGAAATGCAGTGCTTGCGCCATCACACGCGGATTGTTCATCATGAAAGTATGGGTCACGGGCAAAACAATGTGATCCGCCATCCCCTCGACCTTGGTGGTCTCGATCGAGACCTTGCCGTCATCCTTGCCGTCAATCATCGATGAAAACAACGGATTCAGAGAGTTTTCGCCCGCAATCACGCCCAGTTCGAAATCAACAGGCGGCAGTTTTCGCGGGATGCCCTCGGGGCCGGTGCCGAGCGCCAAACCGGCGGGGCCGTTGAGCATGCCGAACACCTCCCACGCGCCAAGCTCATCCACAAGCTGGCTGCCCTGATTGGGCGGGCCAAGCATGACGACGCGGCCCAGATTGTCCGGGTGATTGTCCTGCAACCAATAGCGCAACAGGATACCGCCCATGGAATGCGCCACAACATCTACCGTGTCGTCACCACAGGCGGCAAATGCATCCGGTAGCGTCTGGTCGGCAAGATCGGGAATGGGCAGGTCGGTCGACGGATACCCCGGGCGCACAACGGTATAGCCGTGCGCTTTGAACAACTGCTCCATGACCGTGAAAGACGCCTCAGTCCGTGCAAGGCCGTGCAGCAGCACGACGCATTTGGCCTGAGCCGCAGCCGGAACAAGGAACAGAAACAGGGCGAGCAGGTATCTCATAAGCCGCCAGATAAAGCCTAACAGGGGCGGATTAAACCCCTAGCGCGGCTTCCGTTGCAGCACCGCGAGCGCAATGCCGCCCAGAACCAGCGCCGCCCCAAGGATCAGACGCAGGCTGGCGACCTCGCCCAAAAGCACAACACCCGCGATTATGGCGATGATCGGAACGCTCAGTTGCACAACAGCCGCCGTTGTAGGAGCAAGTTGCGGCAGAACCCGGTACCAGAGCGCATAGCCCATCCCCGACGTCACCCCTCCGGACAGAGCCGCCAGCAGATAGCCCGCTCCAGTCATATGCCAGCCCCCGCCCGTCGCCAGCAAAGCCAAACCCGTAACGGGCAGCGCCACGATGAAATTGGCCGCCGTCCCGGCCAGCGCATCCGGTTCAGTCCGCCCGACCAGCGAATAGATCGCCCAGCCGATTCCCGCAGCGGTCATTAGCCCAGCACCCAGTGGATCGACCTGAACGGCCCCGGACGGCCACAGCACATAGGTCAACCCAACCAACGCAATCACCGCCCCGGAAATCTGCCGACCCGTTGGCGCGCCACCGGTGGCAGAACTGACGGCAAACATCGTGATCTGAACGACTCCGAACAGGATCAACGCGCCAAGGCCTGCGTCCAGCGTTAGATAAGCAATTGAAAACCCGATCATATAAAGCGACAGCGCACCTGCACCCGCAATCCTGCGCCTGTTGCGCAGGGGCAGATGCCCTCGCCTCAAGAACACCAGAACGGTCAGAACAACCGCACCGGACAGAACGCGCACCACTGCAAAACCCGCCGGGTCGCTCGCCCCGCTGTCTATGGCCAGACGGTTTAGAATGGAATTCGCCGCAAAGGCGCACATGGTCAAAGCGGTAAGCAGAAACAGTCGCATATCAACCGCATAGCGGGTTCGGCAGGGTTTGCACACTCACTTTCGCGCAACCAGCGAGCCGCCCTTCTTCTGTTCAAAAATACCTCCGCCGGAGGCATGCCCGCCCAGCGGGCATTCCAATCGAAACGAGGCCGCCCGAAAGCGACCCCGTCAATCTTGTGCTGCGGCCTCCTTTTCGGCAGCTTGGCCATTTGGCCAAGCGCCTGTTGGGGTCGTCAGAATTCGCCAGAGCGAACTCGACGTGCTTACATCATGCCGCCCATGCCGCCCATGTCGGGCATGCCACCGGCAGGTGCCGCGCCTTCTTTGGCGGGCTTGTCGGCAACCATCGCTTCAGTGGTGACCAGCAGACCAGCAACCGATGCCGCATCTTCCAGAGCGGTCCGGACAACTTTGGCCGGGTCGATCACGCCGAACGAGAACATGTCGCCATATTCTTCGGTCTGAGCGTTGAAGCCGAATGCTGCGTCAGCCGATTCACGGACTTTGCCAGCAACAACTGCACCGTCAACGCCTGCGTTTTCAGCGATCTGGCGCAGCGGCGATTCGATGGCCTTGCGCACGATGTTGATGCCTGCATCCTGGTCAGCGTTTGCACCTTCCAGATCGTTCAGCGCTTTACCGGCCTGAACCAGAGCGACACCGCCGCCAACAACAACGCCTTCCTGCACAGCAGCACGGGTCGCGTTCAGAGCATCGTCAACGCGGTCCTTACGCTCTTTCACTTCCACTTCGGTCATGCCGCCGACGCGGATAACGGCAACACCGCCTGCCAGTTTGGCAACGCGCTCTTGCAGCTTCTCGCGGTCGTAGTCCGACGAAGTTTCTTCGATCTGGGTGCGGATCTGAGCAACACGTGCTTCGATCTCGGCTTTCTCGCCAGCACCGTCGACGATGGTGGTTTCGTCTTTGGTGATTTCGATCTTCTTGGCGGTGCCCAGCATGTCCATGGTCACGGACTCGAGCTTCATGCCCAGATCTTCGCTGATGACCTGACCGCCGGTCAGGATCGCGATGTCCTGTAGCATGGCTTTGCGGCGGTCGCCGAAGCCCGGTGCTTTGACAGCAGCAATTTTCAGGCCGCCGCGCAGTTTGTTGACAACCAGAGTCGCCAGCGCTTCGCCTTCAACATCCTCAGCGATGATCAGCAGAGGCTTCTGCGACTGGATCACCTGCTCAAGCAGCGGAACCATCGGCTGCAGCGAGGACAGTTTCTTTTCGTGCAGCAGGATCATGCAGTCGTCGAGCTCTGCGATCATCTTGTCTGCGTTGGTGACGAAGTAAGGCGACAGGTAGCCACGGTCGAACTGCATACCTTCGACAACATCGGTCTCGGTTTCCAGACCTTTGTTTTCTTCGACGGTGATGACGCCTTCGTTGCCAACCTTCTGCATCGCGTCTGCGATCTGCTGGCCAATTTCGGCTTCGCCGTTGGCCGAAATGGTGCCAACCTGAGCAACTTCTGCCGAGTCTTTGACTTCGCGCGAAGCCGACTTGATGCCTTCAACAACCTTGGCGGTTGCCAGGTCGATGCCGCGCTTCAGATCCATCGGGTTCAGGCCAGCAGCAACCTGCTTCAGGCCTTCGCGAACGATGGACTGAGCCAGAACGGTTGCGGTGGTGGTGCCGTCGCCGGCTTCGTCATTGGTGCGGCTGGCGACTTCTTTCACCATTTGCGCGCCCATGTTTTCGAACTTGTCTTCCAGTTCGATTTCCTTGGCAACCGAAACACCATCTTTGGTGATGCGCGGTGCGCCGAAGGATTTGTCCAGAACCACGTTGCGGCCTTTGGGGCCCAGGGTCACTTTAACCGCGTCGGCCAGGATGTTCACACCTGCCAGCATACGATTGCGCGCGTCTGTTTCGAACTTGACGTCCTTAGCAGCCATGTCGTTTCTCCTTGAGAAATATGTTTGGAATAAAGATCAGAGAAAGCGTGCCGCTTACTCGATGATCCCCATGATGTCGCTTTCTTTCATCATCAGCAGCTCTTCGCCGTCGATGGTGACCTCGGTGCCCGACCATTTGCCGAACAGGATTTTGTCACCGGCCTTAACGGCCATCGCGATCAGCTCGCCGCTGTCCTTGCGTGCGCCTTCGCCGGTCGAGACAACCTCGCCTTCGCTGGGCTTTTCTTTTGCACTGTCAGGAATGATCAGGCCGCCTGCGGTTTTCTCTTCGCTTTCAACGCGACGGACCAGCACACGGTCGTGAAGCGGTTTCAATGCCATCTTTGCAGCTCCTTGGGCTCAAAGTTTATCTATCCTCCCCTCGCCGGATGACGAGGCGTTAGCACTCATGCTTGCCGAGTGATAACGACGCATAGCTAGGGGGTCGAAAACCCCGAGTCAACAAGACGTGAAAGATTTTTTGGCATTGGGGGCTTATCGGCGGATCAGTCGGCCTCTTCCCAACTGTAAGCCCAGTGTTTCAGCCCCTCGGCCCCCTCGGATGTAAGCCCGTAGATGCCCTTTTCAATCTTCTCAAACCACCCGTAGTGGTTTTCCCGCATCAACCGTGTGGCCACCGGTACGCCGACCGCACCTGCCACCTCGGACCCTTTGGTCGGGCCGTGTTCGGCCAGATGCGCAGCGCATTTCAAAGCGTCCTGCCGATAAGCTGTCACGATCCCGTGGCGCGTTGCGCCGCCGGAATTCGGATCACCCTCCAACCGGTCAAACTCGCGCAGCAGGCGCGCGGTTCTTGCCTTGTCCTTACGTGGCGCATATGGGCCGGGATCGCACTGCACCTCGACCCGCCCGTCAGCCCGAACCGTGATCAGACCCAACCCCAGCCTGCGGCACAGGGCAAGGTTATCCTTCAACGCCCGGCGCGCAGACCGCCCTTTGGGCTTGCAGACCGCGATATAGACCTGATCGGTGATCCTGAGCCGGGCAATCGCCTGATGGAACAAGGCAAGCGAGAACCGCAGTTTCAACTCAACAATGACCGGGTTTTCGCCATCGCGCATGGCCACCACATCGGCAGCGCCGACCTCACCCTTGACGGTGTAGCCCTGACGCTCCAGCAGCGCCTTGATCGGAGAGTACAGATCCTGCTCGCGGTCCATGCCTGCATGCTATTCGAAATGCTGAGGAATGCCAGAGTTGCGGTACCGGGCCGCTTGCATGAAATGCGCAGGCACGGCTATGTCTTGGCGCAACCCCTTCGTCCGAATGGATAGACCTATGCGCCTGATAACATTCATTGCCTTTCTGTTGCTGCCCGCGTTTGCCCATGCGGCGTGTGAGGGGCGCGACCTCCGGCTCGACCTGACGCCCGAGCAACGGCAAGAGTTGCAGCTTGCCATGGCCGACATCCCCTTTCCGGAAGGCAACCACTGGATTGCACGGAAAGGCGATACGGTTCTGCATCTGATCGGCACCCTGCACACAACCGACCCGCGCATGGAGGCGGTTGTCGACCGTCTGACCCCATCCCTCAGCCAGGCCGATGCGTTTTACTTCGAGGTCACGCAGGCCGAGATGGAGGCGTTTGAACAGGGTTTGGCCAAAGACCTCAGCCCGGTGATGATCACCTCTGGCCCGACCCTGATTGACCTAATACCCGAAGAGGATTGGGCCACGCTATCCGCAACGCTAGCCGAGCGCGGCATTCCTAGCTGGATGGCCGCCAAGATGCGGCCCTGGTTTCTGAGCATGATGCTGGGCGTACCACCCTGCCTGCTGCAAAACCCCGATGCGAACCACGGCATGGATGCGCGCCTGACTGAACTGGCCGAAGCGAAAAACATCCCGCAGCATTCGCTGGAACAGATCGCAGACCTTGTGGCCATGTTCGACAGCCACACGATCGAGGAACAGGTGCAGTCCCTCCTGCGCCTGTCGGGTGCCATTCAAGGAAGCGAAGATCAACTGACCACGCTGGCCAACGCCTATATCGAAGAGAAACACGCCGAGATCATGCAACTGGCGCGCATTCACGGGCTGGAAGTTTCCGGCCTTGAGCCCGAGGTGTTCAACGCCGAATGGAGCGGCTTCGAACAGCAGATACTGGTCGACCGGAACGCCAACTGGATGCGGCACATTCTGGCGATCACGGACCAAACCGTCGTCATCGCGGTGGGGGCCGGACATCTAAGCGGCGAACACGGTCTTCTGCACCAATTGCAGCAGGCAGGCTACACCCTGACCCGCGCGCCATTCTGACCGAAACCGGCGATTTCAAGACCAACCGCCGCAGAGGCAAAGCTGCCGGGTGACAACCCGCCCCGACGGCCCTATAAGGCGCGCAAATTTATCATTCTCAGGACGCTGACATGACAACGCTCGTATTTGGCCACAAATCCCCCGACACCGATTCCACAGGCTCTCCGATCCTGTGGTCCTGGTACCTGAACGAAGTCAAAGGTGAGACGACCGAACCGGTACTGCTGGGAGAACCCAACACCGAAGCAGCTTTCATGCTGGACAATTGGGACCTGCCCAAGCCGCGCATCATCGAAGACTTGGCCGCGGACACGCCCGTTGTGATCGTCGACACCAACAACCCGGCAGAACTGCCCGCCTCGATCAACGACGCAGATATCCGCGCCATCATCGACCACCACAAGCTGGTCGGCGGTCTGGAAACCAAAGGCCCCATCGACATCACCGTGCGCCCGCTGGCTTGCACCGCGACCATCATGGTCGATCTGATGGGCGATGACGCGGCCAAGATGCCCGACGCCATCAAAGGCGCGGCCCTGACCTGCATCCTGTCCGACACGCTCGAGTTCCGCTCGCCCACCACCACCGCCCATGACCGCGCCGTTGCCGAAAAACTGGCAGCTGAGCTCGAGCTAGACATCTCGGCCTATGCCGCCGACATGTTCGCGGCGAAATCTGATGTCTCATCCTTCTCGGATGCCGAATTGCTGCGCATGGACAGCAAGGAATACGAGGTCGACGGCACCAAGTTCCGCGTCTCGGTTCTGGAAACCACCGCACCGGGCGTTGTGCTGGATCGTAAGGCCAGCCTCGCGGATTCGATGGTGGATGTCGCCAAGGAAGATGGCGTCGATCAGGTTCTTCTGTTCGTCGTGGACATCCTGAACGAGGAAGCAACCCTACTGGTGCCCAACGATCTGGTCAAAGGCGTTGCCGAAAAGAGCTTCGGAGCATCGGTCGATGGCGACGCGGTTGTACTGCCCGGCATCATGAGCCGGAAAAAGCAGATCATCCCGAACCTCAAAGTCTGAGACCCGACAATCAGCGCCCTTCGGGGCGCTTTTTCTTGCGAGGCTCTGCCTCGCGCTCCGGGATATTTAGAGCCAGATGAATAAAGGATCCCCTGCTTCATCTGGCCAAAAATATCCTGGGGGAGTCGCCCGAAGGGCGGCGGGGGCAAAGCCCCCTACTGGCCAAACGGGTCAGGCTCTGCCATAGGCTTGGGCAGCAATCCTGCCGTTTCAACAAGGGCCTGTCATGACTCAGATCGTCCACACGCTTGCCGAAATCTCTGACCGCTACAAGGCGCTGTTCGTCGATCTTTGGGGCTGCGTCCACAACGGCATCACCGCCTACCCCGAGGCCGTTGCCGCGCTTCAGGCGTACCGGCAAAAGGGCGGAACCGTGGTGCTGGTCACGAATTCCCCTAAACCGCGCGCCGGGGTTGCCACGCAGTTGACCCAGTTCAACGTGCCATCCGACGCCTATGACACCATCGCCACCAGCGGAGATTCAGCTCGGTCCGCAATGTTTCGCGGGGCTGTTGGCCACAAGGTCTACTACATGGGCGAGTGGGGTCGCGACGCGGGTTTTTTCGAGCCGCTGAAACTGTTGCAACACCCCATTCACATTGAGCGCGTCCCGCTGGATCAGGCCGAGGGCATCGTCTGTTGCGGCCCGTTTGATCCGATGGCGGACCCTGATGTGAACCGCCCCGATTTCCTCTATGCCAAACAAATGGGCCTGAAACTGCTCTGCGCCAATCCCGACATCGTGGTGGACCGGGGTGAGGTTCGCGAATGGTGCGCCGGAGCGTTGGCGAAGTTATACACCGAAATGGGCGGTGAGAGCCTGTATTTCGGCAAACCCCACACTCCGATCTACGATCTGGCCCGCCGCAGGCTGCAGGAACTGGGCGTTGATGTATCCGACAGTGACATCCTCGCCATCGGCGATGGCCCCCATACAGACATCCTGGGTGGTATGGGCGAGGGAATCGATACGCTCTTTATTTCAGGTGGGTTGGCGGCGGCGGAGACCAAAACGTCGCACCACCCGCATCATGAGTCTTTAAAGGACTATATACAAAGGGAAAATATCAACCCAACGTACACGATCGGCCGCCTGCGATAGCCAGAAAAGGCTTGATTTTCTGCGCTTGCGAAGTAATAAAGTTACCGAACTTGGGTAACTTGGGTTTCTTTGTTACTCTTTGAATGCGAGCGAGGGCAACATGTTGGATAATCTTCCGCGCGGAACGATCTGTATCGAAGACATCGAAATGGGCATGACCCGGCACCTGCGCAAAGTGGTGACGGATGAAGATATCGAAATGTTCGCTCAGGTCTCGACCGACCGGAACCCGGTGCATCTGGACGATGACTACGCCCGCGACACGATCTTCGAAGGGCGCATTGCCCATGGGATGCTGACGGCCGGTCTGATCTCGGCGGTCATAGGCGAGCAACTGCCCGGCCACGGCACGGTCTATATGGGACAGTCGCTGACATTTCTCGCTCCGGTGCGGCCCGGCGACATGGTCTATACCGAAGTCAAGGTGATCGACATCAATTTCGCCAAGCGCCGCGTGAAGCTGGATTGCCACTGCTCGGTCAATGGCAAAAAGGTCCTGGTGGGTGAGGCGATGGTTCTGGCCCCGTCGCGCAAGTTCGACTGACCCGCACTGTCCACCCTTGATCTGTATCATTCGCGGCGCGGCGCGGCGCGATACACTCCGATGTTGATTGATCTGCTGGGGGTGAAACATGGCGGCATCAAGCAAATCGGAACTGCAGGAGATTATCGAACGGGAGTTTTCGAAGCTTCGGGCGTTGATTGCGTCCCTGGATGCGAAACAGACCCTTGTGAAGGATGACGACAACACATCCATTAAGGACGTCATCGGGCACAGAGCGCACTGGATCGATCTGTTCCTGGGATGGCACGCCGATGGGCAGGCCGGAAAAGAGGTGCATTTCCCGGCCAAGGGTTACAAATGGAACGACTTGCGCCGCTATAACGCAGAGCTGCGTCAAAGGCAGGCGGCGATGTCTTGGAAGGACGCGGTGCAACTGCTTGACAACGCGTACCGCAGGTTGGGTGAGTTTCTTGAAGCACATTCTGACGCCGAGTTGTACGACGGTCCCATGAAAGGTGCCAAAAACAACTGGACATTGGGCCGGTGGGCCGAAGCCGCAGGGGCCAGCCATTTCAGGTCGGCCGCAAAATACATCCGTAAACGGCTGCGATCCATGTAACCTAAGGTTCTAGTCCGGCTTCATCGGTGATTTTGACCCGGCTCGAAAATCATATGCTTGAACATAGGCCTGAGGAACAGTACCCACGCCTCATGCAGATCATCCGGGATTTCCAGTTTGTCGACCCCGAGGACCGAGGTGCCAGCGTGGCCATCGGCAACTTCGATGGTGTCCATGTCGGGCATCGCTCGGTCATCGAACTGGCCCGCAACGCCGCTCCGGATGCGCCGCTGGGCGTGCTGACATTTGAGCCCCACCCGCGTGAGTATTTTGCACCCGATGCGCCTCCGTTCCGGCTGATGCGGGGCAATGCGCGGGCGCACCGGTTGCAAAAGCTGGGCGTGCAGAAACTGTACGAACTGCCCTTTAATGCAGCGCTTGCCGGGCTGTCCCCCGATGAATTCGCCCGCAACGTCATCCGCAATGGGCTGGGCCTGTCGCATGTGGTCGTGGGGGCCGATTTCTGCTTTGGCAAGGGCCGCAGCGGCACGGCGCAAGATATGGCCCGGTTTGGGAATGAGATGGGGTTTGGCGTGACAATCGCACCGTTGATGGAACGAACCGACAGCGTTGTCTCTTCGACCGCGATCCGCACCGCACTCGACGAAGGCCGCCCCCGCGATGCGGCGGCGATGCTGGGGCACTGGCACCGGATCGAAGGTACCGTGATCGGGGGCGAACAGCGCGGGCGAGAACTGGGCTTTCCCACCGCCAATATGTCGATCGAAGGGCTGCACCCGCCGAAATTCGGTGTCTACGCGGTGCTTGTCGACGTGCTGGATGGCCCGCATAAGGGCAGCTATCACGGTGCGGCCTCGGTCGGGGTCCGGCCCATGTTTCAGGGTGAATTGCCCAATATCGAAACCTTCCTGTTTGACTTCTCGGGCGACCTGTATGGCGCAACTCTGTCAGTCGGTCTGGTCGACTTCCTGCGCCCGGAAACGACCTTTGACGGGCTGGACAGGCTGATCGCTCAGATGGACGCCGATTGCGATCAGGCGCGTGACCTTCTGGCGGCACTATGAGCAGAGACCCCATTGATCGCACCGGCCTAGCCCACAGGTTCTGGGAACGCAAACCTCTGCGTAAGATGAACCAGCGCGAGTGGGAGGCGCTGTGTGACGGCTGCGGCAAGTGCTGTCTGAACAAGCTGGAAGACGAAGACTCGGGCGAGGTCGCCCTGACCTGCGTTGCCTGCCGCCTGCTGGACGATGATAGCTGCCGCTGCACCCAATACGACATCCGGCATCAATTCGTGCCCGAATGCATCGTGATGACGCCCGATAACATCGACAGCCACGCCTATTGGCTGCCGCAGACCTGCGCTTATCGGCTGCTGTGGGAGGGCAAACCGCTTTACGACTGGCACCCGCTGCTGTCTGGTACGCCGGACAGCGTGCACCGTGCGGGCGTGTCGGTTCAGGGACGCACGGTGTCCGAGTTCGAAACGCCCGTCGAAGAATGGGAAGACTATATCATTGAGGAGCCCAGCTGATGTACTTCGCCTCTGACAATTCCGGCCCCGTTCATCCGCAGGTCATGGCAAAACTGGCCGAGGCCAATCAGGGCTATCAGATGGCCTATGGCGCGGACACCCTGATGAACGAGGTACGGGATCGCATCCGCAGTATCTTCGAGGCTCCGGACGCGGCGGTTTATCTGGTGGCGACGGGTACGGCGGCGAATTCGCTGGCTTTGGCGACGCTTTCCCAGCCGTGGGAGACGGTGTTCTGCTCTCCGGTCGCGCATATCCACGAAGACGAATGCAACGCGCCCGAGTTTTACACCGGGGCCAAGCTGACTCTTGTGCCCGGCGGCGACAAGATGACTGCCGAGGCCCTGCGTGAGACGATACTGAAGGAAGAAACCCGCGGCGTGCACGGCCCGCAACGCGGCCCTGTTTCGATCACGCAAGTGACCGAGCGGGGGTCGGTTTATTCGCTAGAGGAAATGCAAGCGCTCTGTGCAGTGGCCAAAGAGTTCGGTCTGCCGGTGCACATGGACGGCGCGCGGTTCACCAATGCGCTGGTCGCGCTGAATTGCTCGCCCGCCGAGATGACGTGGAAATCGGGTGTGGATGCGGTCAGTTTCGGCGGCACAAAGAACGGGCTAATGGGGGTCGAAGCGGTTGTTTTCTTTGATGAAAGCAAGGCGTGGGAGTTCGAGCTGCGCCGCAAACGCGGTGCGCATCTGTTTTCCAAGCACCGCTATTTGTCGGCCCAAATGGCGGCCTATCTGCAGGACGATCTGTGGCTGAAACTGGCGCGTCAGGCCAATGACAGCTGCGCCCGTCTGGTGGATGGGCTGCGCGCCAAAGGGGCCTCGTTCCTGCATGAGCCGCAAGCCAATATGGTCTTCGCCTCTTTCCCGCGCGCCAAGCACCGGCAATTGCATGAGGCCGGGGCGGTCTATCACCTGTGGGGCGACGAGTTGGAGGGCGAGGACGAGGCAGAAGATCTCGCCTGTAGGCTCGTCTGCGACTGGTCTATTGAAGCGGATCAGATCGACCGGTTTTTGGCCCTTCTGTAGGGGTGCTGCGCCAGAAGTCCTGAACCAGCGCGGCGGTTTCGCGGGGGTGCGTGATCGGCAGCATATGTCCCGCCCCGTCGACCACAGCGCTGGTGGCTGAGAGCAGCCGCGTTCTCAGACCTTCGCAGATGGCAGGAAGAACCGGGTGCGTGTCCGTGCCTACCAACAACAGGACCGGCATCGACGCACGTTTCAGTCTGGCCGGTTCGAGCAACTGCGCAGCATCGTCGAACAAAGCACCGTGGACTGCCGGAACCACATCAATCCCCCGAATCATCGCCGCGCGGGTGCGGTCCGGCAGGTCCGGCCATTTCGGACCGGAAGATGCCCCCCACATCCGGTTGAACAGCCGGGCGGCCATGGCCGTATCTCCGACCGCGAACGCGTCGTCTACCGGCTGCGCGTCCCGTTCGTGCCGGGCGAACAGCTCGGGGGCGTCATGCCGGGCGACCGCAAAGAACACCGGTTCTATCAACACCGCACTGCGCACCCGTTCAGGGCATTCGACGCACAGGCGCAGAGCGATCATCGCGCCGAAGGAATGGCCGATGATGTCCATCGGTGCGATCAGCTGGTCCTTGGCATGGGCCGTAACCGCGTCGAAGTAATCGCTGTGACCGTCCCATTCCGGGCTGCGGCCATGCGAGAGCATATCCGGGGCGACCAGTGTGGCATCGCCAAGCGCCTGTGACACGCCCGACCACGCGCCGGAATGCGCCAGCGTGCAATGCAGAGCGAGGGCATGCCGCGCGCCCTCTCCCATCTTCCTTACATACACGGACGGGGTCGCCGGGTCGGTCGTCACCCCTTCATCTCGGCCAGATGCCGGTCCAGATCATCCAGCCTGTCCTGCCCCCAGAATCGCTGATCGTCGGGCGTGATGTAGAAGGGCGCGCCGAACACGCCGCGCTCGACCGCCTCCTCCAGATTGGCGGCATAAGTCTCGGCCCCGACCAACAGGCCGCTGTCTGCCAGCGCCGGATCAAACCCGGCCTGCGACAGGCAATCGCGGATCACATCATCCTGCGCCACGTCCTTTTCCTCGGCCCAGCAGGCGCGCAGGATCGAATGGCACAGCTTGCCGATGTCACCCGATCCATCCTTGGTCGCCGCTATGATCGCGTACGAGGACGGGGCCGCATTGGTCGGCCAATGCGCGGGCTGAAGGTTGAACTCCATACCCAAAGAACGCGACTGCCGCAGCAACTCCTGCGCGCGGTATTCGACGCGCGAGATGTGCCGGTCCTTCGGCGCGGTGCCACCGGTCCGCCCGAACAGGGCGATAATGTCCAGCGGCTTATAGTTGATCGTGGCCCCGTGCTTCGCCGCAACCTCCTCAAGCCGGGTGCCCGCCAGGTAGCTGTACGGCGAAATTGTCGCAAAATAGTAGTCAATCTGGGCCATCTTCACTTTCTCCGCTGCGTTATCTTTGCGGAACGGTAAGGCCATGCTAAGCGGTGTCAACATCACGAATCTGTCACATTGCCATTGCTGCCCGGGGACCTTCAGCCGATGCCGACACTTCACGAACCCAAGCTGATCGCTGGGAACGCCAATCTTCCGCTTGCCGAAACCATCGCCCGCCGCATGAGCCTGCATCGCGGCGTCAACCAGGGTCTAGTCGATGCCCGCGTCGAACGCTTCAATGATGGCGAGATTTTCGTCGAGGTTTTCGAGAATGTCCGCGGCGAGGATATGTTCATTATCCAGCCGACCTCGAACCCGGCCAATGACAACCTGATGGAGCTGCTGATCATCGCCGACGCGCTGCGCCGGTCGTCGGCCCAGCGGATCACCGCTGTCATTCCCTATTTCGGCTATGCCCGTCAGGACCGTCGCACCAAGGCCCGCACGCCGATTTCGGCCAAGCTGGTCGCCAACATGCTGACCGGAGCCGGGATCGAGCGTATCCTGACCATGGACCTGCACGCGGCGCAGATTCAGGGCTTCTTCGACATGCCCGTCGACAACCTCTATGCCTCGCCGATCTTTGCGCTTGATGTGCAGAACCAGTTCAAGGGCCGGATGGATGAGATCATGGTCGTCTCGCCGGATGTGGGCGGTGTGGCCCGCGCGCGTGAACTGGCCAAGCGTATCAACGCCCCGCTCTCGATCGTGGATAAGCGCCGTGAGAAAGCCGGTGAAGTGGCCGAGATGACGGTTATTGGCGACGTGAAAGACAAAATCTGCCTGATCATCGACGACATCTGCGACACCGCCGGAACGCTCTGCAAAGCAGCACAAGTCCTGATGGATAACGGCGCAAAAGAGGTGCATTCCTATATCACGCACGGCGTCATGAGCGGCCCTGCGGTTGAACGCGTCACCGGTTCTGTCATGAAATCTCTGGTTTTGTCAGATACGATCCAACCGACCCCCGAGGTCGCAAGCGCCGCCAATATCCGCATCGTACCCACCGCACCGATGTTTACGCAGGCAATCCTGAACATCTGGAACGGAACCAGTGTGTCGTCCCTGTTCGAGGACGAAACCCTGAAACCGATTTACGAGTCCCTCTATCATATGGACTGAGGTCTGGGCGGGATGCCTATTGCACCGGACACATTCAACGACAGGATGAAGCCGCTATGACTGCCTCGAACCGCATCGTTCTTTCCAGCGACCACGCCGCCATCGCGTTGCGGCAGGCGGTCGCCGACCACGTCGCCGCCAAAGGCTGGGAGGTCGTGGATATCGGTCCTACAACCCCCGAAAGCACGCATTACCCCAAGCACGGCAAGGCCGCAGCGCAGGTCGTCGCCTCGGGCGATTGTCAGCTGGGCATCGTGCTGTGCGGCACCGGGCAAGGCATCATGATGGCCGCAAACAAAGTGCCCGGCATCCGCTGCGGCGTCTGCTCAGACGCCTTCTCGGCCCGCATGATCCGCGCGCACAACGACGCCAACATGCTGTCCATCGGCGCACGGGTCGTCGGCGAAGGACAGGCACTGGACATCGTGGATGCGTTCCTGAGCGCTGAGTTCGAAGGCGGTCGCCATGCGACGCGGGTGGATATGATTGAGGGGTTGGACGGCTAGCCCCCCCGAAATGACGCCGGTCGTGGCGCGTCTTTGCACCTACAGACACGGATAACGCCCGTTCCTTAGGTGGTTTTCTGCGCGCGCCTAAATGGCCTCTGGTCCGTTTGATACCTGTGATCTCAGCGCGGATCGTCGGCTGTCGGTCCGGATCAAGGATTGTTGCCGACAGCGCCGTGATCCGACCAATTGTCACCACATTCCCGGTTCACTGTGACAGCGGAAAGCAAATTCGAAATCAGGAATTTTCGCCCTATGTCCAACGCAAGTTTTGAAGATCGCATTCGACGTCTTAATGCCAAATCTCCGCAACTGCAGCCTGCCCACTCAAGCGGCCCCAATGCGGGTCCGACCCGAACTTCCAAATCGGGTTTGCCAAAGCTGATTATCGGTGCCCTCTTTCTGAGCGTTGGCGGAAAAGTTCTGAAGTATACAAATGAAAACTACGAAGCCATCCGAGACGGGAGCGGGATAGAAGCGGCTGTCGGATATAGCCTTGCCGGGCTGGCGGTTTTTTGCATCGGGGTGGTCGTAATGGTGCGCGGAGCGTCCGCGCTTCGGGCGCGGCGCACTGGCCAGGGTTCTTCTGGCGCGCTGTCCGGTGAACGAACAAACCGAAAAGCATCGGGCAAAGCGCAGTTCTTTGCCTCGCTGTTTGGCTCCACGCTTGGTGTCGGTGCCTGCCTTTTAACATATGTTGCCGCACGAACGATGCATATCGAAACGGAACCCGCCCAGCAACTTTTCCACGGTGTTTCTAAGTTGGCTGCTGCGCTGTTTGTGGTGGCATCACTTACAGGATTTCTTGGAAATTTCCTTCGCGGGTATGCGCTTGGTCGCGTACCGATGTACTTTCTTCTGGGTGCCTTGATCGCTTTTTCTATCATCCGCATTTCAGGCGTCGGCCTCAGCGAAGTGGAACCTTTCCTCCCCGCCCTTCAATAAGCGCATTATGGAAAACAAAGGGACAGAGTTCTGAGGCAGTTACGCTCTACGAAATATCCCAGTCATCCGCATGCGCCACCTCTCCGATCGCGGTCCAGGTGACGCGGATGCGGGCGATGCGGGTGTCGGACCAGGTTCGGAACACGGCGTTGAAGCCTTTGGGGGTGATATCTTCGGCCTGAACCTCGGCGCGCAGGGCCGAGGATGTGTCCACATCCCATAGCGACACGCCGATCTGGACCACAGGAGCCGAGCGGAACGGCTCGGAGAATCGGATCGCGGTGCGGCGTTCTCGGGGGCCGTCTCCGGTCCACATCTCGCCACCATCGGCAAACTCGGAAAACAACACTTCTTCGCCCTGATCAATACCGATGGGATGGGTCTGAAACTTCTTCATTTCGCGATCATTATTATTGAATTCCCGAAACTTACCGCGAACCCCCGGCAAAAGCACGACAAAAAAACGGCCCCGCAATCGCGAGGCCGCTAATATTTTCAACGCTTTCAGAACCTTACAGGCTCATATGCGTTCCAAGGGCTTCCATATCGGCCAGCAGCTTGGCGGCGTCGTCGACAATCGTCTGATCGTCACCTGCCTTTGCGGCCTCGTGCGAGGCGCGGGCTTCGGCGATCATGTCATCCAGATGCGATCGGGTCACTTCGGCAACCGGAATGGCCTTTTCGGCCAGAACCGACAGGCTGTCGCCGTTGATCTGGGCAAACCCGCCGGTGACCAGGTATTCGCTGGACCCTTCGGGTGCCTCAACCTTCAGCAGACCTGGGCGCAGCGTGGTGATGGTGGGGGCATGGTCGGGCATTGCCGTCATGTCCCCGTCCGCGCCGGGAATCTGGACCGCGGTGGCCTCAAGCGAAGCAAGGCTCCGCTCGGGGCTGACGAGGTCGAATTGCATCGTGTTTGCCATCAGGGATACTCCTTAGGCGGCTTCTGCGGCCATCTTCTCGGCTTTGGCGATCACTTCTTCGATGCCGCCAACCATCAGGAAGGCCGCCTCGGGCAGGTGGTCGTATTCGCCAGCCACAACGGCCTTGAACGACGAGATGGTGACTTCCAGAGGAACCTGAACGCCGGGCGAACCGGTGAAGACCTCGGCCACGTCGAACGGCTGCGACAGGAAGCGTTCGATCTTACGGGCACGGGCCACGGTCAGTTTGTCTTCTTCCGACAGTTCGTCCATGCCGAGGATGGCGATGATGTCCTGCAGCGACTTGTAGCGCTGGAGGATCTGCTGAACATCGGTCGCAACCTTGTAGTGCTCTTCCCCAACGATGGCCGGGTCAAGCAGACGCGAGGTCGAGTCGAGCGGGTCAACAGCCGGGTAGATACCCTTTTCCGAGATCGCACGGTTCAGAACGGTGGTCGCGTCGAGGTGCGCAAACGAGGTCGCAGGCGCAGGGTCGGTCAGGTCGTCCGCCGGAACATAGATCGCCTGCACCGAGGTAATCGAACCGGCTTTGGTCGAGGTGATGCGTTCCTGCAGCGCGCCCATGTCGGTGGCCAGCGTCGGTTGATAGCCCACAGCCGAAGGGATACGACCCAGCAGAGCCGAAACCTCGGAACCCGCCTGCGTGAAGCGGAAGATGTTGTCGACGAAGAACAGAACGTCGGTCCCGGATTGGTCACGGAACTGCTCGGCCAGGGTCAGACCGGTCAGAGCAACACGCGCACGCGCTCCCGGAGGTTCGTTCATCTGACCGTAAACCAGCGCAACCTGCGAGTCCGACAGGTTGTCGGGCTTGATCACGTTCGATTCGATCATTTCCCAGTACAGGTCGTTGCCTTCACGGGTCCGTTCACCAACACCCGCGAACACCGAGAAGCCCGAGTGCACTTTTGCGATGTTGTTGATCAGTTCCATGATGAGAACGGTTTTGCCAACGCCGGCACCGCCGAACAGGCCAATCTTACCGCCCTTGGCGTAGGGGGCCAGCAGGTCAACAACCTTGATGCCGGTGACCAGAATTTCCGACTCGGTCGACTGTTCGTCGAATTCGGGCGCGGGCTGGTGGATGGCGCGGGTCTCGGTCGCCTCAACCGGGCCCTTTTCGTCGATCGGCTCGCCGACCACGTTCAGGATACGGCCCAGGGTTGCGTTACCAACCGGAACCGAGATCGGTGCGCCGGTGTCGGTCACGGCTTCGCCGCGGACCAGACCTTCGGTCGCGTCCATCGCGATGGTGCGGACAGTATTTTCACCCAGGTGCTGAGCAACTTCCAACACCAGGCGCTTGCCGTTGTTGGTGGTTTCCAGCGCGTTCAGAATTTCAGGCAGCTGATCTTCGAAGTGCACGTCGACGACGGCCCCGATGATCTGTGTGACTTTGCCTTTTGCATTCGCCATGTTTCGTCTCCGGTATGTCTCTACAGCGCTTCGGCGCCGGAAATAATTTCAATCAGCTCGTTGGTGATCACGGCCTGACGCGAGCGGTTGAACTGGATCGTCAGCTTGTCGATCATCTCACCCGCGTTGCGTGTCGCGTTGTCCATTGCAGACATCCGTGCACCCTGTTCAGACGCTCCGTTTTCGAGCAGAGCAGAGAAGATCGCGGTTGCAACCCCCTTGGGCAGCAGGTCGGCCAGAATGGCCTCTTCGCTGGGCTCGTAGTCGAAAATGGCACCGCTGTCGTCGCCCTTGGTCTCTTCGAACGAGGCCGGGATGACCTGCTGTGCCGTCGGGATCTGGGTCACGACATTGACGAACTTCGAGTAGAAGATCGTGGCAACATCGAACTCGCCCCCGTCAAAGCGCGACAGGACGTCCTTGGCGATGTCTTGCGCGTTGGAATAGCCCAGACGCTTGACCTCGCTCAGGTCAATATGTCCTACGAACAGATCGGCAAAGTCGCGCTTCAGGGCGTCGCGACCCTTTTTACCAACGGTCAGAACCTTAACCGTCTTGCCTTTGCCGCGCAGCTCTTCCGCTTTGGCGCGGGCCAGCTTGGCGATGTTCGCGTTGAAGCCGCCACACAGGCCGCGTTCAGCTGTCATGACAACCAGCAGATGGACATCATCACTGCCCGTACCACGGAGCAGCTTGGGGGCGCTGTCGCTGCCCCCGACCGACGCCGCCAGCCCCGCCATCACGGCATTGAACCGCTCGGCATAGGGGCGCGAGGCTTCGGCAGATTCCTGGGCGCGGCGCAGTTTTGCAGCCGCGACCATCTGCATGGCCTTGGTGATCTTGCGGGTCGATTTGACCGACTCGATCCTGTTTTTAAGGTCCTTCAGACTAGGCATCGGAACCCCCTATCAAGCGAAGGTCGCGGCGTATTCGTCGATCGCTGCCTTGATCTTGTCGGACGCGTCACCTTTGACCTTCGGGTCTTCGTCGGTGATCCACTGAAGCAGGTCGGCATGTTTGCCGCGCAGATGCGCCAGCAGACCGGCCTCGTAACGGCCAACGTCAGATACGTCGATCTTGTCGAGGTAGCCGTTGGTGCCCGCGAAGATGACGCAGACGATTTCCGCGTTGGTCAGCGGCGAATACTGCGGCTGCTTCATCAGTTCGGTCAGGCGCGCACCACGGTTCAGCAGCTGCTGGGTCGCGGCGTCGAGGTCGGAACCGAACTGCGCAAAGGCCGCCATTTCGCGGTACTGCGCCAGCTCCAGTTTCACCGGACCCGCAACCGATTTCATCGCATCGGTCTGAGCCGAAGAGCCCACACGCGAAACCGACAGACCGGTGTTCACGGCAGGACGGATGCCCTGATAGAACAATTCGGTTTCAAGGAAGATCTGACCGTCGGTGATCGAGATCACGTTGGTCGGAATAAAGGCTGATACGTCACCACCTTGGGTTTCGATAACCGGCAGAGCGGTCAGCGAGCCTGCACCGAAGTCTTCGTTCAGCTTCGCCGAACGCTCCAGCAGACGCGAGTGGAGGTAGAAAACGTCACCCGGATACGCTTCACGTCCGGGCGGACGACGCAGCAGCAGGGACATCTGACGATAGGACACGGCCTGTTTTGACAGGTCATCATAAATGATCAGCGCGTGGCGGCCGTTGTCACGGAAGTATTCGGCCATCGCGGTTGCGGCATAAGGTGCCAGGAACTGCATCGGCGCCGGGTCGGACGCGGTTGCGGCCACAACGATCGAATAATCAATCGCGCCGGATTCTTCCAGTTTCTTCACCAACTGCGCAACGGTCGAACGCTTCTGACCGATCGCGACGTAAACGCAGTACAGTTTCTTCGACTCGTCGTCGCCTGCTGCGTCGTTATAGACTTTCTGGTTCAGGATGGTGTCCAGAGCAACGGCAGTTTTACCGGTCTGACGGTCACCAATGATCAGTTCCCGCTGGCCACGGCCAATCGGGATCATCGCGTCAACCGATTTCAGGCCGGTTGCCATCGGCTCGTGCACCGATTTACGCGGGATGATGCCCGGCGCTTTGACGTCTGCAACGCCACGCTTGGAGGCATTGATCGGGCCTTTGCCGTCCAGCGGGTTGCCCAGACCGTCCACAACGCGGCCCAGCAGCTCATCCCCGATCGGAACGTCCACGATCGAGTTGGTGCGCTTAACGGTGTCACCTTCTTTAATGTCACGGTCGGAGCCAAAGATAACGACACCTACGTTGTCGCTTTCCAGGTTCAGCGCCATGCCCATGATGCCGCCGGGGAATTCGACCATCTCACCGGCTTGCACGTTGTCCAGGCCGTATACACGGGCAATCCCGTCACCGACGCTCAGCACGCGGCCGATCTCGGCCACTTCGGCTTCCTGACCAAAATTCTTGATCTGGTCCTTCAGGATTGCAGAAATCTCTGCAGCTTGGATTCCCATTTATCCGACCTCTTTCATTGCATTCTGTAGGGAGTTCAGCTTCGAACGGATCGAACTGTCGATCATCTTCGAGCCCACTTTAACGACAAGACCGCCGATGAGGCTTTCATCAACGGTCGCATTGATTGTCACGGTCTTGCCCACACGCTCGGACAGCGTCTTGGACAGTTTATCCAGTTGTGTCTTGGTCAGCGCCTTGGCCGAGGCGACATCGGCGGTCACTTCGCCGCGCTCTTCGGCCAGCATGTCGCGCAGAACCTGCACCAGTTGCGGCACCACAAACAGACGGCGCTTCTGTGCCATCAGACCCAGCGTGTTGCGCAGGATCGGGTTCAGGCCCATCTTGTCAGCAATTGCGGTGATCGCGCCTTCCTGTTCGGCGCGCGAAACCAAAGGCGAGGCGATCAGGTCGCGCAGTTCGGCGCTGTCACCCAGGGCTGCCGCAAGATCGTTGATGCCGGATTCCAGACCTGCAAGGTCTTTATTCTCTTTGGCGATCTCGAAGATCGCTGTGGCATAGCGTTCCGCAATGCCAGTGGAAATCGAAGCTGGTTCGGACACGTCCACCCTTCCGATATTTGAGGCCCCGAAAGTGTGTAGCGGCCGCTACCCGGGGCGTGAGGAAACCCCGTCCTGAAAGGGCGGGGATCAAAATCACCGGGGATGTAGCAGAGCCGAACCCAGCTAGCAATATATTATCACGGTGGAAACGTTATCCACAAAATGTTTGATTTCAGTCGGTTAGCAAGGGTGCGACCCTTTTATCCGCTTGGCAGGCGCGAAAAATGTTACCGAAGTGTAGGTTTTTGCGATTCCTGCGGCCCTTTTCCCGCATTTTTTCCGTCAAAGACGGTGAAAATCTACGAAAGCTTCACGCGGGCTTCAGCACCCCATCTAGTGCCTTGATCGGGCGACGCTGGGTATCTTTTGTAACACTGCCGCTGGGCGGACGGATGTGTTTGCTGACCTCGACCATCAGCACGCCGCCCGCCATGATCGTTGGCAACTTCTGTCCCGTTTTCTCGATCAGACCACTGGATTTCAGCCAGAAACGGCGGAAGGACGGCGGCAGGTACAGCGCGGAACAATGGGTTTCGGGCAGGAAGTGATGCGCCCTAAGCTGGTTTTCCAACTGAGACGCGGAATAGGGGCGACCGAACCCAAACGGCGTCCGGTCTGTCCGCGACCACAGGCCCGCACGGTTTGGCACCACAAACAGCGCCCTGCCCCCCGGCCCCAGCACGCGCCAGCATTCGTCCAACAACTGGCTGGGCCGCCCCGAGGTTTCCAGCCCATGCATCACCACCAGCTTGTCCACATGGCCGGTTTCGATGGGCCAGCGCGTCTCCTCGGTCAGCACAGATACGTTCGGCATGCCCGCAGGCCACGGCATCACGCCCTGTGGCCCCGGCATCAGCCCGATGACCCGCCGTGCATCGGCCAGATAGGGTCGCAGCAGCGGCACAGCAAAGCCAAAGCCCGCAACGGTCTGGCCCTTGGCCTCGGGCCACAGCTTGACCAACCGACCGCGGATCGCCGCCTGCGCCGCACGACCCAAGGTGCTGCGGTAGTAAAAATTCCTCAGATCCTGCACATCAAGATGCATTGCGGACACCCGGTCAATCGGCTTAGCTGGGCGCAGTCTAGCAACGAAAGGGCAAAAGGCCATGCCTCTTGAGATCGTCACTATCCCCTGTCTCAGCGATAACTACGCCTTTCTGGCGCATGATGCCGCCAGCGGCGACACCGCACTGATCGACGCGCCCGAGGCGGGGCCGATTCTGGCCGAACTGGACAGGCGCGGCTGGAGGCTGTCGCACGTCCTTTTGACTCATCACCATTGGGATCACGTGGACGGTCTTGCAGGGATTTTGGAAAAGCAATCGGCCAAGGTGATCGGTGCCGCCGCCGATGCCCACCGCCTGCCGCCGCTGGATCAGCAGGTGAGTGAGGGCGATACATTCGAAGTCGGGGGCGAGCCGGTCGAGATGCTGGATGTCTCGGGCCACACGGTCGGTCACGTGGCATATTACATGCCTAAAAGCGCGGCCGTTTTCACCGCTGACAGCCTGATGGCCTTGGGTTGCGGCCGCCTGTTTGAGGGTACCGCGCCGCAGATGTGGGCCTCGCTCAGCAAGCTCGCTGCCCTGCCAGACGAAACAATCGTGTGTTCTGGTCACGAATACACACAATCCAACGGCAAATTTGCCATCACAGTCGACCCCGACAACGCCGCGCTGCAGAAACGCATTGATGATATTGCGCGCGCCCGTGCAGCCGGAGAGCCCACGGTTCCGTCCTCTCTGGCATTGGAAAAGGCCACGAACCCGTTTTTGCGCGCAAAAGACCCGGCGATTCAGGCGCATCTGGGGATGGAAAATTCTGACCCTGCGTCAGTTTTTGCGGAAATTCGAGCGCGAAAGGACCGGTTTTAATGCACAAATGCCCCTCTTCACGGTCACGGTCACAGGAAATTAGACTGTCAAGAGGAAGAAAACCCTTGAAGCCGCGCCACGATCAACCAAACTCTAATAGTATGAGGACATGGTTGGGATGGGGTTCCGGCCAAAAACCCGCCCCCTTCTGACCCAAGACAGAGGAGCACCCGCGTGCCTTCATTCTCGAGCACACTGGAACAAGCCATCCACGCGGCCTTGGCGGCTGCGAATGAACGGCGACATGAATTTGCGACGCTGGAACATCTGCTGCTGGCGCTGCTGGAAGAACCCGACGCGATCCGGGTCATGAAAGCCTGCAGTGTCGATCTGGACGAGCTACGCAGCACTCTGGTCGAATTCATTGACGAAGACCTGTCAAATCTGGTCACCGATATCGATGGGTCCGAAGCGGTCCCCACTGCTGCTTTCCAGCGGGTCATTCAACGCGCCGCGATCCATGTGCAAAGCTCGGGCCGGACCGAAGTGACCGGGGCCAACGTGCTGGTTGCCATATTCGCCGAACGCGAAAGCAATGCCGCTTATTTCCTGCAGGAACAGGACATGACCCGCTATGACGCGGTGAATTTCATCGCCCATGGCGTGGCCAAGGACCCGGCTTATGGCGAAAACCGCTCGGTCTCGGGCGCAGATCAGGTGGAAGAAGAGGTTCAGGCCAGCACGGGCGAAGGCGAGCAAAAGGAAAGCGCGCTCGGCAAGTATTGCATCGACTTGAACGCAAAATCCCGCGCGGGCGACGTTGACCCGCTGATCGGCCGCGCCGATGAGGTTGAGCGTTGCATTCAGGTCCTGTGCCGCCGCCGCAAGAACAACCCGCTGCTGGTGGGCGATCCGGGCGTGGGCAAAACTGCCATTGCCGAAGGTCTGGCTCATAAGATCGTCGCCGGTGAGGCCCCGGATGTACTGGCCCACACGACAATCTATTCGCTGGATATGGGCGCGCTTCTGGCCGGAACCCGCTATCGCGGCGATTTCGAAGAACGTCTGAAAGCGGTCGTGACCGAACTGGAAGATCACCCCGACGCAGTGCTGTTCATTGACGAGATTCACACTGTTATCGGCGCAGGCGCGACATCCGGCGGGGCCATGGATGCGTCGAACCTGCTGAAACCTGCACTGCAGGGTGGCAAGCTGCGCACGATGGGCTCGACCACCTACAAGGAGTTCCGCCAGCATTTCGAAAAAGATCGCGCGCTGAGCCGCCGGTTCCAGAAGATCGACGTGAACGAGCCTTCGGTCGAGGACAGCGTAAAAATCCTGCGCGGCCTCAAGCCCTATTTCGAAGAGCATCACGAGATCAAGTATACCGCAGACGCGATCAAAACCGCCGTAGAACTGTCGGCCCGCTACATCAACGACCGCAAGCTGCCTGACAAGGCCATCGACGTGATTGACGAAGCAGGCGCGGCTCAGCATCTGGTCGCGGAAAGCAAACGCCGCAAGACCATCGGCGTGAAAGAGATTGAGGCCGTGGTCGCCAAGATCGCCCGCATCCCACCCAAGAACGTCACCAAGGACGATGCCGAGGTTCTGAAAGACCTCGAAGCCTCGCTGAAGCGCGTGGTGTTTGGTCAGGACTTGGCGATCGAGGCGCTGTCGAGCGCAATCAAGCTGGCCCGTGCTGGTCTGCGTGAGCCTGAAAAGCCCATCGGCAACTACCTGTTTGCCGGCCCCACCGGTGTGGGCAAGACCGAGGTGGCGAAACAACTAGCCGATACGCTGGGTGTGGAATTGCTGCGCTTTGACATGTCGGAATACATGGAGAAGCACGCGGTGTCCCGTCTGATCGGTGCACCTCCGGGTTATGTGGGGTTCGATCAGGGCGGTCTGCTGACCGACGGTGTCGACCAGCATCCGCATTGCGTGCTGCTGCTGGACGAGATCGAGAAAGCCCACCCGGACGTGTTCAACATCCTGCTGCAGGTGATGGACCATGGTGAGTTGACCGACCACAACGGTCGTACGGTGAACTTCCGCAATGTGGTGCTGATCATGACCTCGAACGCAGGAGCGCAGGAACAGGCCAAAGCCGCCATCGGCTTCGGTCGCGACCGCCGCGAGGGCGAGGATACCGCTGCGATTGAACGCATGTTCACGCCGGAATTCCGCAACCGTCTGGACGCCGTGATCTCCTTCGCGCCGCTGCCGAAAGAGGTCATCCTGCAAGTGGTCGAGAAATTCGTCCTGCAGCTTGAGGCGCAACTGCTGGATCGCGGTGTAACCATCGACCTGACCCCGAAAGCCGCCGAATGGCTGGCAGACAAGGGCTATGACGACAAGATGGGTGCCCGTCCGCTGGGCCGCGTCATTCAGGAACACATCAAGAAGCCGCTGGCCGAGGAGTTGCTGTTTGGCAAACTGGCCAAGGGCGGTGTGGTGCGTGTCTCGGTCAAGAAAGGCGAGTTGAATCTGGAGATTCTGGGCCCGGACCAGCGGCGCATTCCGGGTGATAAGCCGCCGTTGTTGACCGCAGACTAGGATCACCACCGATCTGACATTGAAAGCCCGCTGTCTGACCAGCGGGCTTTTGTTTTTCAGGATGCGGACGGTTAGCGCCTGGCCAAGTCCTCCATCGGCCGCCAGCCGTTTAATGGCTTCCTGTCCTGCGCTCTGAACTGAAACCAGTTACCGCCGCCTCCGGGACCCTGATCATGTATCCTGTCAATCGGCACACCGGCCAAGGCGCAGAACAGCAACGTGCCAACGCCGCCATGGCCGACAAGCAAAACATCCCCCTGCCCCGGCTCGGAAAGGCACTCTGACACCGCCCGCACGATGCGCGCCTGCGCGTCGGAGGCCGTTTCCCAGCCGTGTATGCTGTCATCGGGATTGTCGAAGAACTGATCGGCCACAGTTTCAAACTCATCTGGCGGCAGAAAACCCGTCGCGCTGCGGTCATTTTCATGCATGTCCAGGCGGATTTCGAACTCTACCCCCAATGCATCAGCCAGCGGAGCAGCGGTTTCGACGGCCTTTGTCTCGGCGCTGCTGATGATCCGCATTGTCCCTTCTAGCGCGCCCAGGTTTTGCGAGAGAAATGCAACACGAGACCTGCCGGTTTCGTTCAGCGACCAGTTCGGTATGTCCACAGAAGGCTCAATCAGCACCTGCGGATGGCTAAGGTACCGAACAACGCGCTGATCAGCCGCCACAACCCTATCTTTCCGTCAGTTTCAACTCGATCCGCCGGTTCTGCGCCCGCGCTTCCGGCGTGTCTGCAGGATTGACCGGCTGGAACTCTCCGAACCCGTTGGCCGCGAGGCGATTGGGCGGAATGCCCAGCGCATCAACCATGTAGCGTACCACCGACAAAGCGCGGCCCTGGCTGAGTTCCCAGTTGTCCCTGTAGCGCCCCGATCCGGCCAGCGGCACGTTGTCGGTATGCCCGTCGACCCGGATAACCCAGTTCAGGCCGGGCGGAATTTCTGCCGCCACGGTGCGTAGGATATCGGCGACCTTGGCGACCTCCTGCCGGCCCTCGGGGGACAGGATCGCCGAGCCGGTGGCAAACAGCACCTCGGACGAAAACACGAACCGGTCGCCTTCGATCCGCACGCCTTCCTGATCTCCCAGAACATCGCGCAGCCTGCCAAAGAATTCCGAGCGGTAGCGCTGCAAATCCTCGGCCTGCTCCGCCAGTTCTTGATTTTGACCGGCCAGAGCTTCGGCCTCGGCCTCCAGACGCTTGCGCTCGGCCTCTTCCAGCAAGCGGCGGCGGCGCTCTTCCGAGGCGGCACGGGCCAGCGCGGCGTTCAGGTCCTGACCCAAGGTCTGGATCTGCACCTCGGCAGCGGCATTGCGTTCTTCGAAATCATCCAGCAGGGCTTGCAGCGATCCCAACTGACCGCGCAGGGCCGCGACCTGTTGGTTCAAAAGCGCGGCCTCACGCTGTGCTTCCTCTGAAATCGCTTTCTCATCGGACAACGTGTCGCGCGCAACAGCCAGCAGGGCATCGCGTTGCGCGGCCAGCGCCGTTTGCGCGTCCGCCTCGGCCTGAGTCTGCGACTGAGCCTCTAGCGCGGCCTGCAGTTGCGCCTTCAATTCTTCGGCGTTCAACTCCCCGAACTGCCGTTCCAACTCGGCCTTTGCGGCCTGCGCGGCGGCCAGCAGGGTTAGCGTATCTTCAGCCTCTTGCCGCTGCGCTTCCAAGGCCAGCGTCATCGCCGTCAATTCCGCATCCGCGTCCTGCAGGCGGGTGCGCAGATTTTCGGCGGCGGCGGCTTCGGCCAGCCGTGCGGCCTCTTCATCCGTTAGCTGTTGTTCCAGATCGGCGATCTGCGCCGCGCGATCTTCACCGCTTTGTTCCAGATCGGCCACCAAGGCTTCCAGCGCCCCGCGGCGGGCGGCGGCGAGACGGGCCGCCTCGGCTTGTGCATCAATTTCATTGCGGCTTTGCGCAAGGGCCAGGTTCAGCGCTTCCTGCTCGGTCAGTAGCTGTTCCCGTTGGGTTTCCAAAGCGGCAATGTCCCCCAAAGCCCGTTCCTGATCGGCCAGCAAAGCGGCAACCTGAGCTTCGAAATCGGTGATACGCGTCTGCGCTTGATCCAGCGCGGCGGCCTGCCGGTCCCGTTCAACCGTCAACGAAGAAATCAGCGCCTGCGCCTGCGCCAGATCGTCTTCGGCCTGCGACAGGGTGGTGTTCAGCGCGCCAAGCCGGGCCTGCAACCGGCTGTTTTCCCGTTCCTCAAGCCCCAGCGCCCCGGCAAGGGCGGTAATCTCATCCGCAAGGGTGGTCAGTTCATCCTCCTGCCCCGAGATGGTTTCGCGCAGCACAAACTGGATCACCATGAAGATGGTCAGCACGAAGGTCAGCACCATCAGCAGCCCCGTCATCGCATCCACGAATCCGGGCCAGACCGAGCCCTGGAACCGTTGACCTGTGCGGCGGGACAGGGCCATGGGTTACTCTCCGTCCGGCGTACTGCGTACCGCGCCACGCGGCAGCGTCAACGCCTTGACCAGCAGTTCGATATCCTTGCGGAATTCGTTCATGCTCTCCTGCCGACCGGCCGAGATTTCTTCGAGGATGCGCAGCAGTTGCACGTCCATCGAGCGCAGGCGCATGCGGCTTTCGGCATCAATCCCTTCGCCCGCGCCGTGATCGCGCATGTGATCCAGCAGCGCGTCCTGCCCCAAGGCCACCCGTTCCAGCGCGGCGGTGACGCCTTCGGTCTCGGACTGCCGTGTGTTCATCTGGCCGATCGCATCCACCAACTGACCCAGCTTGGCCGAGACCTCGGCCCGGTCCAGTTCCTGCGCCGAAAACAAGTCCTGCAGCGCGTTCATCTGTTCCGACATCGCGTCCAGAACCGGGGTCAGAACCTCAAGTTCAGGCCCCGCGCCATCTTCGACACCGGCAAAGCCGACGCGGGTGATTGAGGACAGCCATTCCTCCAACTCGCGGTAGAAGCGGTTCTGACCATGCCCCGCGAACAATTCCAACAAGCCGACGATCAGCGAGCCCGCAAGCCCGAGCAGGGACGATCCGAACGCAACGCCCATGCCCTGCAACTGCGCCTCAAGTCCCGTCATCAGGCGGTTGAAGACGGCCAGCCCTTCCTCGCCCTCCTGCGGGTTCAGGCTGCGGATCGTGTCGACGATGGCCGGGACTGTGGTGGCCAAGCCAAAGAAAGTACCCAAAAGGCCTAAGTAAATCAGGACGTTGGTGATATATCGCGTGATCTCACGCTCTTCCTCGACCCGTTCGGCAACAGAATCCAGAATAGACCGCGTCGACGTACTGCTGATCTGCGACCGCGCGCCCCGTTCGCGTAGCAGCGAGGCCAAGGGTGCCAAGAGCTGCGGCGTGCGGGCATCTTCCCGCACAACGCCGCCGACAAAGGCCTCGATCCAGCGGACCGAGCCGATCAACTGCCCGACCTGATAGAAACAGGCGAACACGCCGATGACGAAGACCAGCAGGATAAAGCCGTTCAGATAGGGGTTGGCGTAGAAAACCGGCAGCACGTAGGGCAGCGCCATGAACACCCCAAGCCCCGCAAGGCCAATTGCGACCAACATCATCACAATCTGACGAATGGGATGCGAGAAATGGGGTCTTACGCCCTGTCGTGCCTGCGCCATGCGCGTGGTTCCCGGTACTTGCCTGCTCTGGCCCGAATCTAGCGAAGTTCCGCCGGTGACGCCAAGGGTTTATGCGGTAAGGGTCCGCACCCGTTGCGACAACCACTCAAGATCGGGATCGCGCAGCCCGATCTCGGCCAGATGTTCGGCGGTATTGTACAGATATTCGGTGTTCGGCCCGCGCCCGCCCACCGCATGGGCGATGATCTGGGCCTGCTCTTCCAGCGGCAGGCCACCGCAATACTGCACGTGGTCCGCGTCGATGACATAGATCACCGCATTCACCACCTCACCGCCCTTCAATTCCACATCCAGCATCTTCTCGACATAGGCCGACGAGATCAGTTCGCGCTCGCGCAGTTCCTGCAGCGTGCGGTCCTCATGCCCGGCCTCGACCGCCAGCGCCAGGCCGGTGCAATGGGCATCTGCCTGCTCGTCCAGCGCCAGCACGAGGCCCGGATTTTCCTCGGTCCCGCGATGGTGGATGGAACTCATGCAGAAGGACCGCGCGTATCCGTGCAATGTCGCGTGTTCGCTGCGGGCCACCGGGAAACCCGGATTCCACAGCAGCGATCCATATCCGAAAACCCACATCGTCATTGCACTGGTCCTTGCTCGTTTGGGCCTATAAACATCAATTTCAGGGCAGGAAAAAGGGCCATTCCTCATGCGCCGACTGATACGCGTGTTCATTTTTGCAGCCGTCGCATGGAGCGCCTACTGGTTCATCGCCGGATACGGGCTGCGCAATGCCATCACCGGATGGTTCGACCAGCAGCAGGCGCAGGGCTGGCAGGCCGATTTCTCGGATGTCGCCACCGCCGGGTATCCCACGCATCACACGACCCGGCTGAACAACCCGGCCCTTGCGGACCCGGTCACCGGCACCGCCTGGAGCGCTGACTGGATCGAGTTCCAAAGCCCCGCCATCTGGCCCGGGCGGCAGGTGTTACGCTTTGCCGACACGCCCCAGCGGCTGTCGTACTTCGACCAAACCGCGACGATTACAGCGAACGACCTGACTGCCGAGTTGCAACTGCAGCCCGGTGTCGCGCTGGTTGTGGAGAAATTGGCCCTAACCGCTGGCCCTTGGTCCGTCACCGAAGAAACCGGCCCCGTCGCGGCCGGTGAAACCTTTGGCCTGGTGATGGAACAGACGGCCCAGCCCGAGGCCTATGCCATCACCGCCGAAATGGACGGCTTCGCGCCCGGCGAGGATTTGCGCAGGCTGATGCGCTCGGCCACGACCCTGCCGCAGGCGTTCGAGGCGCTGGAACTGGATATGCTCGCCACCTTTGACAAACCCTGGGACCGCAGCGCGCTGGAACAGGGTCGCCCGCAGCCGGTCGCCATCGACCTGAAACTGGCCGAGGTCAAATGGGGCGAGTTGCGCCTGTTTGCGACGGGCCATCTGGACGTGGATGCGCAAGGCATCCCGACCGGCGAGGTCGCGGTAAAGGCCGAAAACTGGCGGGATATGATCGCAATGGCCAACGCGGCGGGCGCTTTGCCGGATCAGGCGGTAGACCCTGTGACCACGGCGCTGAACTTTCTGGCAGGTCTTGGCGGCAACCCGAACGCATTGGACGTGCAGTTGAATTTCCGCGACGGATTTGTGGCCTTGGGCCCGATCCCGCTGGGCCCTGCCCCGCGCCTGATCCTGCGTTAACGGCAGTATGGTCCGGTGCGGTAGCGCGCCGTGTCCAGATGGAAATGGTCGCGGTGGTAGCGATCCGAATTGGGCCCCAACACCGTGCCGAACGGCCCACAGGCCCCGCGCCAGATCTTCTTGAGCTGCTTTTGCGAGGGGTTCTTGCGCCAGCCGTCATAGACGGTGACAACCTCTCCATCCGCCATCACGAAGCCCGAGATATCGATGGCGCGGCCCTTGCCATGTTCCGACACCCGCGCGCCCTTGCGGTTGTTGCGGGTCCGGCAGGCGTAGTGCGCCGCCACCTGTAGCTGTACCACTGGCCCACGCCGTTTGAAGGTCGGTTTGACCGTTTTGTCGACCCATTTGTTTAGCGCAATGGCGGTGCCGCAATCCATCGTCGAAGGGCGGCTGAGTTGCACGCCTGAGACCGAGGTGATCTGCACCGCATCCTTCACCCCGCACGCCTTGATCCGGCCCGGCACTTTGCCGACCGCTTTGCCCTGAATATCAATGTCGCCGCAAACCGATCCCTTGCGCAGTTTGCGTTTCTTGAACAGCACCTGCTGCTCCAACGATTTGGGCCGCATGTAAGGCATCAAAGAGGTATCGGGGCCCAGCAAGGGCAAATCTGCCCGGCGCGCGGCAACGGCCTGGATTTGCGGTGAAACCGGGCGCGTTTCTGGTCTGATCTTTGCGGTGATCGCCAGCGGCTCTGCCGTGGG
Organism: Ruegeria sp. F11; assembly: GCF_056533855.1. Taxonomy (NCBI): domain Bacteria; kingdom Pseudomonadati; phylum Pseudomonadota; class Alphaproteobacteria; order Rhodobacterales; family Roseobacteraceae; genus Ruegeria; species Ruegeria sp. F11. The sequence goes on from NZ_JBQFOW010000005.1 coordinate 270,978, forward strand.
AAGCGCTGCCGAAGCCAGCGCCAGATCCGTGTATTCCGCCGGACGTGCGGCTGGGACCAGAGACTTTTCCAAAGGCGCGGCCTGACCCGTTGCGGCGTAAAACACCGCCAAACCGATCAGAAACCGCCCCCAAAGCCCTGTCATCAGCTTGATTTCCCCCGTCCGAAATCGGGGGCATCCGTATCCTGCCCCGCGTCGATGATGCCGCGCCGGATGGCACGAGTACGGGTGAAATAGTCGAAAAGATGGTCTCCGTCACCTGTTCGAATGGCGCGCTGCAGGGCAAAAAGTTCCTCAGTAAAGCGCCCAAGGATTTCAAGCGTCGCATCCTTGTTGGTCAAAAACACATCGCGCCACATGGTCGGGTCCGACGCGGCGATCCGGGTGAAATCGCGGAAACCGGCGGCCGAGTATTTGATCACCTCGGTATCCGTCACCCGGCGCAGATCATCGGCCACACCAACCATCGTATAAGCGATCAGGTGCGGTGCATGAGAGGTCACGGCCAGAACCAGATCGTGGTGATCCGCGTCCATCTCATCGACATAAGACCCCATCCCTTCCCACAGCCCGCGCAGGCGAGAAACGGCCTCGGGGTCCGAGCCTTCGACCGGGACCAGCAGGCACCAGCGGTTGTCGAACAGTTCGGCAAAACCGGACTCCGGCCCCGAATGCTCGGTCCCCGCCAGCGGGTGCGCGGGGATGAAATGCACACCCTCGGGAATATGTGGAGAGACGTCCTGAATGACGTGCCGCTTGACCGAGCCTACATCGGTGACCGTCGCGCCGGGCTTCAGCGCCGCCGAAATCTGACTGGCGACCGCACCCATCGCGCCGACCGGGACACACAGCACAACCAGATCGGCCCCGTCGACCGCCTTTTCCACCGTGTCGCAGACCCTGTCGCACAACCCGATGCGGCGGGCGGTGTCGCGGGTGGCCTGAGACCGGGCATAGCCGGTGACCTCGCCCGCCAGACCGGCGCGTTTGATGGCCCAGAACATGGACGAGGCGATCAGGCCCAGCCCGATCAGCGCCACGCGGTCGTAAATCTGGCTCATGCAGCGCCCCCTTTGAACGCGGTGATGGCCGCAACCACGTGGCGGCAGGCCTCTTCATCGCCCACGGTGATCCGCAGGGCATTCGGCAGGTTGTAGCCCGCAACCCGGCGCACAATCAAACCCTGGGTTTTCAGGTAATCGTCGCAGGCCTCGGCCTCGGCCTGATCGGCAAACCGCGCGAGGATGAAATTGGTGCAGGACGCGTCCGAAGGCACGCCGATTTTAGCCAGTTCATCCGCCAGCCAGACCCGCAGGCGGGCGTTCTCGGACTGGCAAAAGGACAGGAACTCGACATCGTTCACCGCTGCTTCAGCCGCCGCCAGCGCGGTCAGCGACAGGTTGAACGGCTGACGCACGCGGTTCAGCACGTCGATGATCGGCTGTTGCGCATAGCCCCAGCCAACCCGCATGCCGCCCAGTCCGTACACTTTCGAGAAGGTCCGGGTCATGATGACGTTCTCATGCCGGTCGACCAGAGCCGCACCGCCGTCGAACCCATCCACGAATTCCGCGTAAGCACCGTCTAGAACCATCAAGGTTGTGTCCGGCAAGCCTTGAGCCAAACGCTCCAGTTCCGCATCCGAGATCATTGTCGAGGTCGGGTTGCCCGGGTTGGTGACAAACACGATCCGCGTCTTGCCTGTCACCGCGTTCAGGATGGCGTCCACATCGACCTTGCGGTCGCGTTCGGCCACCATGACCGGCGTAGCCCCGGCCATCCGCGCGATGATCGGGTACATGGAAAATCCGTGCTCGGTGTAGATGGCCTCATCCCCCGGCCCGGCATAAGCCTGAGCAATGAATTGCAGCACCTCGTCACTGCCGACGCCGCAGACGATCCGTGCGGGATCAAGCCCGTGCCGCGCCCCAATCGCCGCGCGCAGGCTGGCATGGTCAGTGCCGGGATAGCGATGCAGGGTGGCCGCGCTTTCACGCGCCGCCTCAATCGCCTTGGGGCTGGGACCAAACGGGTTTTCGTTCGAGCTGAGCTTGATCACATGCTCCACCCCCGCCACCTTCGACTGGCCGCCCTGATACAGCGCGATATCCATAATGCCGGGTTGTGGGGTGATCTTGGTCATGAAAGGCTCCGTTGATTGCGCCCCTCATACCCGCCTCAACGCCTTGAGAAAAGCGGCAATTCCGTCATGCCGTTTTGAAGCAGGACGTTGCCGGGTTCGGAATGGTTTCCCGGGCATCGCCCGCAGCCTGACCCGCACCGCAAAAGGAAAAGGCCGCACCCGAATGGCGCGGCCTTTCCAAATTCGAAACGTCGGCGAAGATCAGTTCTTCGCGTAGAATTCGACGACCAGGTTCGGCTCCATCATCACCGGGTAAGGCACATCGCCCAAGCCCGGTGCGCGCACGAAAGTGGCAGTCATTTTGGAGTGATCGGCGTCGATGTAATCCGGCACATCACGCTCGGCCAGGCCAACAGCTTCCAGAACAACGGCCAGTTGCTTGGACTTGTCGCGCACTTCGATCACGTCGCCTTCTTTGACGCGATAGCTGGGGATGTTGACCCGCTTGCCGTTCACTTTGACATGGCCGTGGTTCACGAATTGACGTGCTGCAAAGACGGTCGGCACGAACTTGGCGCGGTAAACAACGGCGTCCAGACGGCGCTCCAGCAGACCGATCAGGTTTTCACCGGTGTCGCCTTTGACACGCTCGGCTTCGGCATAGATGCGGCGGAACTGCTTCTCGGTCAGATCGCCGTAGTAGCCTTTCAGCTTCTGCTTGGCGCGCAGCTGCAGACCAAAGTCCGACAGTTTGCCCTTGCGGCGCTGGCCGTGCTGGCCGGGGCCATATTCACGACGGTTGATCGGGGATTTCGGACGACCCCAGATGTTTTCGCCCATCCGGCGGTCAATTTTGTACTTGGCAGACGTGCGTTTGGTCACGGCTGATCTCCTTCGTTGTGGTCGAAGGCGCTCCCCTGCTAAGGGAGTAGGCGCCTACTATGAAGGGCGTTGTCCTCTTGAGGTTTCCCCCATGACAGGCATCCCCTTGCGGGGGCCACCAACACCAATGAAGCCGCGCTTATATCCGCCGATTGTGCAGAGTCAACAGGCCGCGCCGGACAACGGCATATTTTTATGAGAAACAAGCGGGGCGACCAGCGCCCCCTATTCACATCCCGCCTAAGTGGTCGTTACTGAGCCGGAAAGACGATGACTGTGGATCGGCTTTCCATTGCGGGGTTTTGCACGACCGCAATTTCGGTAATCTCGCTGATCCAGAAATCCTGATGCCGCGGCGGGCAGGTCCCTTCGAAAACCAAAACCGGATCGCCGCCTTCCGCGTCAGCAATCAGATCCGCGCTGAATCGCTGCGCCCCATTGGACAGGGTAACGGTCCCGACAATCTGGCCCGAGGGTTCACGGCCCCCCAGCACTTCGCCGCTGGTCCGGGCCACAACGCCGCCGGCTGTCCCCGCCTGCTCAAGGTTCTGGCTACAAGCAGCAGCCAACGCCACCGCCTGCCCTCGCCAGGACCACGCAGCACCAACGGCCATAAAGGCCAAAGGCGCAGCCTCGAGCCCGTCAAGTTCCGTTTGTTTCCAAGAAATGGCTATACGACCGTTTGATCCGGTTCTCATTTGCCTGCTCGCACCTTTTGACTGCCCACCACTTACTCACATTCTACTATCAGTCCCGATTCCGGCGGAAAAGAGACCGAAATGCAGCAATCAGATGAATGTTGCAGAAGTGAATCAGAAGGCTGGACCGGTCTAAGACTAACGCGTTGAAAACTGGTCCTTCGCCTGTTTGTTCCGTTGGGCATAAATAGCCCATAATCGGCAGCCCCCAAAAAACTAAATCATTGATTTTTATATATATTTAGTATCACCTTTGATTATGCCGCGGCCACTTCGCCCATCTTGACAACTCATTGTCGCCCACAAAAAAATTTGGGCAACAAAAAAGCCGCCCCGAAGGGCGGCTGTTACTTCAGCTTTTGTTCTTCTAGAATTCTGAGGTTCTGTAGAGCTCCACTCCCGCCGCTTTGGGTTCCCAAACTGGCAAGATCCCTCGAGATTTTAATTTCCTTCGGGCTTCCGGAACTGTTGTTGCCATTCTCGTCGCAACGTCGGTGATCTTTTGGTAGTCCACCTTGAAACGGTCCACGCTAGCAGGGCTGACAAGATCACGCATCTGCCCCATGTGTCTAGTTTGTCCGCAAATTTTCAGAACCGGTTCCATTCCGTCTGGTGGAGTTCGAAGAAGGAAGTCGACTGAGGTGGCAGAAAGGCCAAGCTTTCGCGCGACATCCGAAATCGATTTCCCGGGAGAACCAGTTCGGCAACCGAGTTTTTCACCCACTTCTGCCACGTCAACAAGTACAGATTGGTAACGCAGTTCTTCGTCGAGAAGCTCAACTCCAGTTAGTTGCATTTGGAGCAACAGTTCGACAATCTTGACAGCGGGCACTTTCAAGGCTTCAGCCGCATTGGTAATTCCCAACATACGCTCTGAGGGTTCAGAAATGGGCTGTCCGAAACTTCGCAAGCGGTTCACAAAACTGTCCAGGTCGTTGGCGTCAACTCCCTGAGCAATGCTCCTTCGGCCATCTCTACAGCCCGCGATTGGTTTAAGCATCCCAGCTTCGATGAGCTGCGCCACTTGGGGCCGTTTGCAGCCTAGATATTTTGGAACCTCAGAAATCGGAACCGAACGCCGCATCCTCCTGAGAAGGTCTTCAGAACGAGCAACGTCAATGGCTCCGAAATCCCGTTTCGCGTCATAGTCCGCAGGCAGTAGATCGGCGACCATCAGCGCATTTTGAACAGTTCTGGGATGCACACCAAACTTCTGGCTCAGTGACACAACAGAATGACGCCGCCGCTGCACAACGGGTTCTCCAAACAGAATCGTTCCCGCACCAATTGGCATGGTTTCCAGAATATGTTCACGGAAAACCTGCCGAAACGGCCCAATCGGTTTTCGGTTTTTTTTGAACTGAATCCACTTATAAAGAACACCGAACACACCTTGCGGCCCGGCTTGGACCTTGGAGCATGGCGTCTTCTTCTGCACCGCTTCAAGCCCTTCTCGAACGCCTTCGGGGCCACATCGAGTAAACTCGTAACCAACAGCCCCGGCCAAGTCCCAATCCGCTTGCGATAGACTTGGAAGATTTGCATTTGGACCAAATGCGATACACGCACCGAGCATTTCAGATGCACGTGAGGCTAGATCAATCAGCTGCCCGTCTAGCCACTCTGGCCCGGGGTGCCCTTCAAGCCTGGCTTCAAGGTAAGATTGCAGTTCAGAGACGCGCCTCTGTTTCCCAATTTCGGCCAGCTTTGCCAATCGCGCTTCGTCTGGCATATGGGCAGCCAAATCCAGAAAGAGATTGCCTCGGCCTCTCCCAGGCTCTCGGACCAAAGGAACGGAATGAACGGGACAAGTTCTCACAGGTGAAAAAGCCCAATTGATCTTCCCAACCGGCATTCTCAACGACTCAGGGCAGTCCGAGATGTCGTTCAAGATGCATTGCGGGCAATAACTTACCCGATTGCCCGCAACGAATTCTGAATGGAACTCTTCTTCTCGATGTTTGTAGTAGCGAAAGGCAAGCTGTTTGTATCCGCCCTGCGTAAGTCGCTCCGCAGGAATGCCGGTCAGCTGATACATCTGCTCAACCGCGTTGTCTCGGGTCCTGGCGAGGTCCTGAAGCGGAATACGCACAAAAGAAGAAAACTCTTTCGCAGACATATCACATTGAACACGGGCGAACCGGCTGACCCATGAAACAAAGCTCTCACCTGGCAAAATGGGCATCATTGGCAAAATTGTACTCAATGAATCAACCCCGTCCAACTTGCTGATGTTGCCGCCGGGTTCGTTCTGCATCAAACTCTTCGGCGTCGCTATCGATCTCCAGCGCTGCCCAATCATTGATCTCGAACACGTTTTGATCCCAAGAACAGCCTTCTTGGATGCTCCAAGCTTCCGCAAAATGAGATCGTTTCAAACAGCAGCTCTCTTCGTAGAGGGCTTGTTCGATGGCCGCGAGAATAGTCTCGATTGCTCTTCCGAACAGACCCCGGCTGCCATGGATAAGTCGCCTCAGTGTATCCGGTTCGATGTCGGCTCGGATGCCGGCCATCTGACAGTATGTATCAATCAAGCCTTGAAGATTTTGTTCGTGGTGGCCCACGACGAGCGGTCGAGACATGATTTTTCTGAACCGTCTGTCAACTTGCTGGTCATAACGCGCCACCTCAAGAAGCCGGTCAGTGCCACTGAGAACGAGAACCACTGCTTGGTCTCCTTGCATCAGCGATTTCAGCGTTTTGAGCATGTCGTCAATCTCACGTGCTGAGCGTGACAGGAAAACGTCTTGGGCTTCATCGATCCAAAGCACGACGATGCCCGACAACGACAAGCGATGCTTCACGACACGCCAGATGTCCCAAGCGGGGGCCCGCTCTGAAACGTCGTTCATTCCAAGTTCTCCGAGAATGGCGCGGCCCAGGCTTTTGAGTGTCGCTGGACTTGGCACCTGAATGCGGATGTACCGAGGCAAATCCTGCCCCGTCGCCGCTTGCAACGCCGGGTGGCGACTCAGAACCCTGTGAACCGCGGTAGTTTTGCCATCCCCCGGCTTTGCAACAACCATAAGCCCCCTGGCCTCAAGCCCTCCTGCATGGAGTTCCGGAGCAGGCAACCTACCACCTTGCTGGTCGGGTTGAAGCAAACGGTCAAGTTCACGCGTAATTTGGTGGTGCCGATTGTTTGTGAAGTACTTGGCCCGCAACGACTGCATAATAGTCTGAGGATCAATAACTGGGTTGGTCTGGTTCATTTGTCACCCTCCTCGTCGCTCTCCCAAACATCTTTTTCAACGAGTGGATGACGGTCCTGGTTACCCTCGTCCTCGGACAAGTAGTCCGGTTTTTTCGGAGCAACGGTAGTGCCAAACTGCGTTGGCCCCTGTTCCAGCCGTGTCTCAGACGAGGAAACGGTGAATCCGACAAACAGTTCTTTTTCCAACGCCGCCATGCGTGTCTCAGAGTAGACCTGTGAAACCAGACCAAACTCGAGCGTTTTTTTGAGGTTCATTGCGTCAATGGCTTCAAGCGCCTTTGCTACGACATTTTGCTCCCACGCCCTTTGGCGCGGTTCAGCACTCTTCATCTTGCGTCGAGCTGCAACCCACTGTTGTGCATGAACACTGTCGAATTCTTCGTAAACCGCTGGCACTTCATGCCAATATTCCCCAAGCTTCACAGAGATCGTCCCAATGTTCTCAGGCAACCAGCTGACTTGCAGATCCTGCTTGCCACGATGCGCAAACCACTCCGCCAATTGCTCTGAGTGGTACTGAACACCCAAGACTGTGACACCTGATTTACTCAGAGTCCGTTCAAGTCTTTTTCCAAAAATCAGCCGCCTCTTGCGCATATCAGGCGTCGCCTGCGCGGGGAAGTTGCCGTCCGCGATGTCTTTGTTCCACTGCTCGAGCGGCGTCCGGCCGTGCAGACCTTCATGAGGCGTATTATGGTAAACGTCCACAATCCAGCGCACCAGCGCAAAGCACAGATCTTCTGTGTTCAAGCAGGTGCGCTCCTCTGTCGGATGTTCTCCGCGTTCAATCGAATTCGAAAACGTGCGACCATGAAGTCGGGCAGCAAGCCCCGTCGATGCAGTCTTGAAAAACCTTTCGACTGTTCCGCGCATACCGGGCATGCCGGCGATGGTTTTTTCAACGGTAATTCCCAGATCCAGGCAAGTGCTGATGAACTCTTGCGATTTGTAGGCAGCTCCATTGTCAGTAACAAGGACTTCCGGCAAACCAAACATGTCCCAAGCCGCTTCAGCGCCTACGGCATCCACCCATGCACCTTTGTCCTGTACCGCCATTTGCAAGCAATCGATTGCCGTAGCGGATTTAGGGTTCTTCGTCAGTTTCATCGCAAGAATGCAGCGACTGCGGCAATCAATCATGACAGACAACCACCAACGTGTGCTCTTTGCCCCCTTTTCGCCAAGCAAACCAAGGTCCTCGAGCTCTTTCTGATTGAACAGTTCGCCAAGACCTGTGCTGTTCACAAGGGTGCAAAGATCGACCCGCCATTCATCCATTTGAGCCTTTTGGAGCAATCGAGAAGTCTCAATTCCCCGCCCTACCGGCTTGCAGCGTTTCATCGCCTCGTCGTACCCGTACCGGTGCAGCAAAACTTCGAACTCACTATAGCTCTTGATGCATCGGCGCACTGCATCGCGACTAGGCACGCGGAATGGGGTCAGACCCTCTTTTTCACGTTCCTCGTTGACCCTTTCAAACGCCCGCTGAACGTCTTCGGTAGTCTTCTTTTGAGTCGGTCGGTTGAGATTGAAGTAACTTTTTCGTGTTTCTGCATCGAGCAATTTTTTCTCTTCGGAGCTGAAGTAACTATACCGATTTCCGCGGTTATGAACGCTATCGATGAGACCAAGCTTGCCGTTGCGACGATATGCAGTCACCCACTTCCTCAGTGTGGTCGCATGGACGGGCTCAACGCTCCCTACAATCCGTTTGCCGCCCTGACGACGACGCCGCTTTCCAGACCGAATTTCTTCGTCGCGCATGCACTCTTCTGGGGTCCGCATCTCTTCCGAGGCAATTGTTGCGGCCAATTGACAAATTTCCGCCATACACTCCTTGATCGACTTGTCATTTGGTGAGACACGATCCTCGCTTTCCAGCTCCAGATATGCGCTTACCAAGCTGTAGCGTTTCCAGAACCGCTCTTTCTGCTTTTCCGTCAAATCGAACAGCGAGATAGAGTTATTGAAGTTTTGATTGCGATCCGCCTTGGGCAGGAAGTGGTTACGTTCATGCACAATTTCGCCAGAGGCGTTGCGACGGCTCAATTCTTCATAACCAAAAAACTCGGCAAGTCCTGATCCGGAAGTTGGGTAAAGGACATAGCCGTTTGCAGTTTTGCCGGCCAACCGCATACGTTTGCCTGCAATAGTTACGCGGTCATGCATCGAGATTTCGAAGCGGCTTTTTGTTGAAGCGCTTGCGGTATTCTTCGCTTCAGCCATTTTCTTGGTCAGATCATAGTGAACAGTCATGGGAATTATCCTTTCCGTTGGACAAGTGTTTGGGGGTCGATGATTTCGCGGGTAAGTGGCACAAGGTGTTGAGCGGCAACCAAGCGCACGAGCGCTCGCCAACCGTCGGCACCAAGTCCAGTTTTGATTGTAAGGTCACGCAGCGAGGCTGCGCCCAGAAGGTCTTGAGCTACATTCCAAGCTACGTCGTCAGCACTAGGCATAGGCTGCCGCACGCCCCAGAAAAGCTCTGCATTCCTCTTTTCAACCTGATCTGCGCTGCGTTCCGTCAGGATACGTACTTCATCGCAAAAGCCAGACTGAACGGAGAACCACGCAACCTCTTGCATTTTTTCTACAAATACCGACTTCGTGGCCTGAAAGCTTGGCTTTACGGCGAAAGCAACTTTAGAGCCTCCACGGATGTGCGCCACGTAATCAAACACATGCTCTCGCACCTTTTCGCTGAAGCCATTCCAACGGAACCGCACTTGATCGAAGATGTCTTCAACCTCGAGCTGCGCGTGCATTACCAGCAGATTGGCCAACTCAAGATGAGACTCCGCCTGAACCCTTACACCCGGGTTTGAACCGATCACGGTGTAAGCAGTGCAATGGCGTTTCGCGGCTTTCGCAATGGCACGGTCTGAACGAAAATCTGACGGGAGCCGGATTCCGTCAGGAAAGTTCTTCTTCATGTGAATACCTCACGTCTTATCGAGCCCACCGAACGCGTTCGGTAGAAAAACTCGTGATTTGAATTTTGGTGGGAAGCAGGCGGCCGAAACCGCCCGATCACACGGCTATTCGCGTGAGATTCAAGAAACGCGGAGCAAAAGAAGGAGTGATGTCGCGATGGCTATCGCAACACATCTTCAAGAACCCCAAAAGTTTTGTAGTAAACGCCATGACAAGCGCCTCATATCGACTTAGTGCCTACAGGAGCTCACAGCAGAAGAAGGATATGTGAACCTATCGCTGAAGAGAGCTACCAACGGATCGGAAACTCAGAAAACCCGTATCTGATTGGGCGCGATATGATGGTCAGCATTTTGCATGGGCGTTCCTCGTACTCAAAACTCGGAGGTCTGCGCAAGGGAAAAGATGCGGGTACAGATGACGTGACTTTTACGCCGATAAAGTGTGACTAATTTGTCAGATCATTCGACCCCACTCTAAACAACTGGCTACCTCCTTGATTAGCCGATTTGTGCTTTTCGTCTTTTTCAACGAAAAGGTGCCTCCGAACTCAGCACTGCGTCACCAGCAGCAAATTTATCTACAACGAATGGCATATCTCTCAGCCTCGCGTTCATTTCGTGCACCCCCCAGTTTGGGATAGGTTCGACACGCCAATCAGCATACCAAATTCCCGCAGAATTCTCAATAAGGTACTGTTTTTAAACATTTATCCTTGGGAGCTCTTGCATTGCAAAATGCGACCCTGAATTAGGCTCTGCCTAATTCACTTCTTCCGAGTAAGGATAAATTGAAAGAGAGATAGTTGTCGTTGCGGCATGAGAGAGCGCTCAAGTGTAAGAATAGAATTCCTTCACTTTAGTCTGGTCAAATGGCCTCAACAGCCAGATCACCCGTGTCCTGAGCGAGGTGATTCGCCGCTTGTTGAAACTGGAGCCGGGGCTCTTTGGAACCCACGACAGTCTCCGCTCATTGTGGTCCGACACTATCGCAGTCAATCAATCGGGACGGTTTCGCGGCGGTTAGTCCAATAGTGATATTGCGCCGATTCGGCTGCGGACTGGCAGCGCGCTAGTCACGTTCGCAGCAACTGGCGTGGCTCGCGAAACTCCAACAGCCCAGGTGTCGATATTTGGGGTTTCATGCTATTGATACAGGAAGAATTGGCCCGACAGGGGCGTAAAAAGCCAGTCAACAAGCATTGCTCAGATGTCTAGCACCGGAGTGAGTTGGAGAAGTTTCAGCCGTTCGGAATAGTAGATTTGAATTTACGAACAGCGCAACGATACCGACTTTGAGTTTTTGGCCTTCGCTGGCGTAGCAATATCCTGTTCATGCGGCGCATCCGCTGTTGCAACGCGGCTCACGTCGCAAAAACGGTCGTCCATGAAACTCGAAGTGGTTGAAATAAAAAGTGTATTTTTTGCTGCGACGAGGTCCGAGAAACCAGTCTCGCAATATTACACCTCATTAAAGGCGAGGAGGTCAATAGCCTGACCCCCATACAGAAACCGAAAACAGCCTAGATACTACTGAAGCGTCCAAAAAAAAATAAGTGGGACACTAGAAAGTCAGTTTTCATAGACGAAATAAATCTCATCGCGTAGCATGCCTTCTGAATCCAGATTATTACTGGAGTGCGACATTGTGAATTTGAAACAACCGATATTCCATGCTTCGAATATCTTACTCGGAGCGGCTGCGTTTCTTGTGTTCTACACGACGAGCGGTAAAGCAGGCGACGGTTCCAGTCCTGAAATCGAGTTGGCCCAAGCCTTAGTTCAGCAAGGCTTTGGACAAAATAACCTAGGTCAACAAGGCCTCGGACAGCAGGGCTTTGGACAAAACAACCTAGGTCAACAAGGCCTCGGACAGCAAGGCTTTGGACAAAATAACCTAGGTCAACAAGGCCTCGGACAGCAAGGCTTTGGACAAAATAACCTAGGTCAACAGATTTGGGGCCAGCCAAATTTGGGACAGGGAGATGTAGCCCTTGGCGGTGAATTCACCACCCGCGAGCAAGTCCAAGAACATTTCGGAAATTTGTTTGGAAATATAGGCTCTTACGATGCGAGTGCAGATTACGATTTGTACGATTCCCGCTCCAGCATAATAAATTTTTGGATTAGGCATGATCAAACTTACGAGAACTACCGTGCTGAAATTGCTTCCTCGCGTCCAGGATTGGCTTCCCGAATGGGAGAAATAGGACGGGTGGAAAATCTCAATCTTGATGAGGTTTTGTCGCAACTTGAGGCGCACGGCTTTTACACAGGGTTTTTAGAACGTGATGCCGTGACAGAGCCGAAATGGCTTAATTTTCATTGTGGTCCACTTGCAGCGGTATCGCCGGTGACGAATTTTGCATGCGGACCTCTTGCCGGTCCTGTAGCTGACCCAACGGCACACTGCGGTCCCACTTCGGCATGCGGACCCAGTGCTGGCCCCATTGCTCCGCCAAGCTTAAGCGGTGGAGACCCTTGGGCCGGTTTATCTGGCGGTAGTGGGTCGCCGGTCTTTGCCGGTTTTGGGTTTGAAGCTGCCTCGAAAGATTCCGGTTCACCAGCTGCAAGGGCAAATCGTCTTTCATTTCCGACAACTGTAGCCTTGCAGTACGAGGCTGGAGCAGTGCGTTGCAGCGGCACGTTAGTCTCGCGAAAAAAGGTGTTGACGGCTGCCCATTGCGTGTGTGGTGCAGCACCCCTCGATGCCTTTTTCGGCGAAACTGTCGTATTGCAGAATGTTGTCTTGCCCGGAGTTAGAGCTTCCATACCCTTAAGCTCAAACATTGAGTTTTACGATGATGCATTTTGCGATCACTACAACTCGAACGCGGAGGAAGCGCTTAGAAGTAGGATTGATCTTGCACTTATTGGTTTGGACCAAGAGCTGCCCGCTCTACTAGCCAGGACGATACTACCTCTCGATCCAATAATTGGAATAAACGTGGCAAGTGCTAAACCTTGGAAACTGTTTGTTGCAGGCTTCGGAGAAAGCAACAATCGGTGGTGGCCAGGAAACAAGAGTTATGCGGAAATCGATTTCTATAGCCGCCCCTGTACGACTAACGACGAGACCCAGAACGGGTGCAAGGCTGGTTCCGAAATCTCGGCCGGTCGTTCCCCAGCTGACACTTGCTATGCAGATAGCGGTGGAGGGCTTTACGTTCAGCAAGGCCTAGGACAAGAGATGATTCTGGTGGGCGTGACAAGTAGAGGGATTTCCTCTGCGATCCAATGCGGGGATGGCGGTATCTATACATCGCTGGAATACGAACCAATTAGGGTTTGGCTGACAGAGAATTTAAATGATTGAATAACTTGAAACTTATTGAAGGGGGATATCACATTGCGACGCTTTCAACTTACATTGGCGTTATTGGTTTACTTGGTTTTTCCGGAGAGTTTTCACGCCTTTGCTCAAGGTTTGCCTGAAGGACAGATCGCACCGGCAGGCAGTAAGGCAAGGTCCCTTTCCGGGCGAATTCTCGGAGGCGAGGAAGTGCCGCCGGGGCAAGGCCCTTGGGCGGCATCACTGGAATATCAGCATATTCCGAACGACGACAATTCATGGCGTTTTTTTTGTGCTGGGTCGTTTGTGCATCCCAGAACACGTACCAATGCACAAGGTGAACGGGAAGTAGTCAAATGGGACTCCACTTGGACTCAACCGGTGTGGTTGGTCACTGCCGCGCACTGCATTCAGAACGACGACGGGACGATGCTGGATGTGACGCGAATAAATGTTGTTGGGGGGAATCGAGATCGAAAACATGCTGGCGTTGAAAGGCAATCAGTCGTTTCCGCGGTTTCTCACGCACAATACAAACCCGGAACATATGAACATGATATTGCCATACTTGAGCTTTCTCCTCCTCAAAACGTTCACTTCGATGTCACAGAACGAGTTTCAATTCGCTTGCCGACTCTTTCAGATACGAGCTGGATCAATCAGGATTATTTGGCCTTGGTTGCACAAGGTTGGGGCATCACGGAGACTGGCTCGGACTCATTGTTGCTAAGACAGGTTGTTCTACCGCTTGTCTCTCAGGACCTTTGTTCCGAAAAGTTTAGTGTGCACGGTTCGGAAATAACACCGGGCATGCTTTGCGCAGGCTTCGTGAGCGGCTTTTTCGACAGTTGCCAAGGGGACAGTGGAGGACCGTTAATCTATCAACACAGGGGATCGATTGGTTTCGCCGAAACCAGTGACGCTGTGTTGGTTGGCGTGATTAGTTGGGGCAAGGGTTGCGGAAGTAACGATTTGTTCGGCGTTTACACCCGGGTCTCGGTTTACGTCGATTGGCTTGAAGAGCAGGTGCTGGCTCTAATGCAGCCATAGCTCCACGGTCGCCAAAAAAATACGAAGAGACTTAAGAGACAGGCCTCTGTTTTTCTCGTAGCCAGAAAACGACAATGGCGGCGAGAGCGACGGCGGGGAAGAAGGCTTTTGGGCACCTATTATAGCGAGCTATAACGCGCAGTCAGTCCTTGGCTCAGGACTCATAGCCAATATACTACGAGTGTTGCGAGGGCGATTGCGGATAGGAAGACCTTCGCGCATCTGTCGTATCGGGTGGCCTCACGCCGCCAATCCTCGAACCTATCGAACATGATCTCGATGCGGTTGCGCCTTTTGTAGCGCCGCTTGTCGTATCGGACGGTCGTCTTCCGTTGTTTCTGGCCCGGATTACAAGGACGTATCCCTTTGTCTTTCAAGGCTTCCGTGAGCCAATCGGCACCATAGCCAGGATCCCCGCGCTGCAAATCGACGGTCACCAGGCTATCCAGCAATGCCCTTGCGCCAATGTAATCGCTGACCTGCCCAGAGGTCACAAGCAGGTTCATTGGGCCTCCTTTGCTATGGCAGATAGCGTGCAGCTTGGTACTCATGCCGCCATTGGCTCGGCCAATCAAGCGTCTACGTCCTCTTTGTTCACCGCGAGGTTGGCCGCCATGCGATGGGCCTTGAGATAGGTTGCGTCGATCATGACGGTCTTTTCCTCTCCGTGATCAGCCGCCAATCCCATCAGCATTTGCGCAACGGTGCCCTTGTCACCCCATCGATTCGAACGATTGTAGTGCGTATTGTGTGGACCGTATTACTTGGGCGCATCACGCTAGCGTAAGCCATTGCGATTGATGAAGATAATCCCGTGCAGAATCCGTTTGTCATCAGCGCGAGGTTTCCTGTGGGATTTTGGAAAGAGTGACTCCAGACGCACCATCTGCCCGTCGCTCAACCAAAGAATATCAGACACGTTTACCGCTCTCGTTTTTGAGAGGTGAATCATCCCCATTAGCAAAAATGAATGGTTCCTGATCCTAGGCGAAATTAGCCAAAGTTGACAGGCAGCACATGTCTATGCAAACTCACTTAGATAAGTTTATGCCGTGATCTCGAATATAATACCAATTTAATTTCCAGGTTTTGGGGGATTGCTATGAAGTCTACTTCCGTTATGGGGTTCCTTTCGATTTTTGTTCTTTCTGCGTGCACAACACGTGATGATCTCAATGATGTTTCATCGCAGTTGGTTCCGACTGGTTACTACTGTTCCACAACACCTTCGGAAGCCTATAGTCCAGGCTATGTATACAGAGTAGACAAGACGGGTGCAGAGCTATTGGTGGACCAATTTAGCCAGCAGGCAGAAACCTTTTCATTTAAGGCTGCGCTTGGTTCATACATCGCGGAAGTTTCTAGGTCAGCTGGATTAAACTTTTCACTACTTGAATTGCCAGACGCAGCCACTGCTGACGCAGAAGCCAAGGTCGCCGCTTCAAAAGTATCTAAAGTGGCATTTAAGAATGGCCAATTTGAACTAATGAACGATGCGGGTTTTCGCGCGGTTGCTGATTTAGCGGGTGAAACAATAGAACCGGTTTCCGGTAGTGAGTACTTTTTAGTTCGTGATTCAATTCAAGCTAAAGGCGTAGAAATTAAACTGAGTGCAGAAAATGAAGCGTCCCTTGGAGGGGAGGCAAAAGTAACAGATTTGTTCTCTGCAAAACCCAATGTAAAAGTCGAAAGAAAGGAAGAGCTGACTGTAAATGAAACATTTGATGATCCACTAAATGTTTGCATTAGACCTGTGCGCTTGGAGTTTATAGAGCCTGGCAATACTCAAGTGGTATCAGGAGCAACAGAAAGCCCATTATGGCGTGTTACCAATATTGGTGCAACGCCGAATCAAGCTGCGTTGATATTGTCGCAGTAAGTTAGTGTGCGGAAAGCTCTCCTCTAAAACCATTAAATGTTCCAGTGTTGGTTCTTCGCCATTGCCAATACCGATCTGAAAAATCCAATCCTATTCGGAGCGCATATATTTCTCAAAAAGCTGGGTTATTTAAATAGCTGAAGGGAAAAAATAATGTTTTGTTGTTGGAATGCACGTCGTCGACAGCTTAGTCTTATAACAACACTTTTGTTATGTGTTCCGGAGATTGTATCTGCTGAATTTGATAACTCTTCGCTAATTCAATTCGCACAGTTTGGCGGCGGCGGTTCTGGCGGAGGATCCAGCGGTGGAGGTGGTTTTGGCGGCGGGACCAGCGGTGGAGGTGGTTTTGGCGGCGGGACCAGCGGTGGAGGCGGCGGGATAAGTGGCGGAGTTGGAGATGGCTCTAGTGCGAGTGGAGGTTTTAACACCGGTTTCGGTTCTGGGGCCAATGGAGACGGAAACAACACAACCTCGCTGGGCAACCTTCTACCTAGCGGCTCGGATGCCACAATTCTCCCCAACATAGGTCAAGACTTACTCTATCTTGAAGAATATTGGACTAACCAAGGCATTACGCAAAGCAACATTAACAACTACGATTTTGAAGGTGGGTTTGAAATCGATCTGCCGGTCGCTATTTGGCAACCGCCAGTTCCTCTAGATCCGGATGCGCATTGTGGCCCAACCGCGGTGTGTGGTGGGACAGGTGCAGGACCCATCACCCCTCGTGGCGGCAAAAGTGGTGGAAGCTCAAGCGGAGGATCGGGTGCTGAAGTCAATGTAGTTGCAGGTATGGGATTTGGGGCTTCCAGTGATGATTCCGGCTCCTACGCAAGCCGGGTAAATCGCTTTTCATTTCCAACGACTGTGGCCCTTCAATATGATGGTGGCCGTGTTCTTTGTAGTGGGACACTGGTGTCGGAACGCCAGATTCTTACTGCTGCCCACTGCGTGTGCGGCGTCTCCCCACTGAACGCCTTTTTCGGAGAGACCCTGGTTCGCGATGGTACTTTGTTGCCTGGGATTAGGACCAGCCTTTCACTCAGTTCACATGTCGAGTTCTTCGACAAGGGCTTTTGTGTTGATTATGGCCGAGATAAACAAGCAGCCATGCGTGCCAAAGTGGATCTCGCCTTAGTCGAATTGGCTGAAAGTCTCCCAAGGGATCTTAGGGAATTGATTTTGCCAGTTGAGCCAATCTCCGGAATCAGTGCAGGCACCGCGAAATTGGGCAAGCTATATGCAGTTGGTTTTGGTGAGAGCGACAACAAATGGTGGCCGGGCAGCAAAAATTACGCCGAGATCGATTTTATAAGCCGCAAATGCAGT
Source organism: Ruegeria sp. F11 (assembly GCF_056533855.1). Classification (NCBI taxonomy): domain Bacteria; kingdom Pseudomonadati; phylum Pseudomonadota; class Alphaproteobacteria; order Rhodobacterales; family Roseobacteraceae; genus Ruegeria; species Ruegeria sp. F11. The sequence goes on from NZ_JBQFOW010000005.1 coordinate 288,341, forward strand.
GCAACAGACGAATCTGTAAATGGGTGCAAGGCTGACCTTGAGTCTATGGCTGGGCGCCAACCAGCGGACACTTGCTATGCAGATAGCGGTGGCGGTCTTCACGTGCAAGAAACAAGTGGGGGGCCAATGATTTTGGTTGGCGTAACCAGTCGAAGCATGACTGAAGATATACTCTGCGGGGCAGGAGGTATCTACACTTCGCTTGAAAACGAAGCTGTTCTAAATTGGCTTTCTGAATTGATCGAATAGCTCCGAATTTCTGCGATTCAAGTAAGGACGGGTTTATGGAATATGGAAAGAAATTGCGTAGTAAAGTTTTAAGCTTTTGGGCATTTGCCTGCTTCCTGCCTATAATGTTATTAGTGAGCGGTTGTGAAGAAGGTTTGTTCCGCCCCCCTCAGACAGGAAACGAAGGCGCCAATCAGGACGGCGCGGGCAATGGTTCAGGGTCGGGTAACGAATCGTCTTCAAAAGACCCAACAACCCGCCTCAATACAGTTGCAACGGTTTGCTCTAAATTGAAAAGCAGTGACCCGTATGTTCTTCAACTGGCCAGCGAAGTATCGGGTGACATTGAATCGTATGCCTTTACCGGACAAAACTCGTTTGATCAGACGTTTGAGGAGCAAGAGCGTATCGCAGACGGCTTTCTTGCGACGAAAGAACAAGGGCGCGGGGTCGTATCAGTCTTCATCGATATGGAACAAGGCACACGGGGCGCTTGTACGGGCTCTTTGATTGCGGAAGATTGGGTGTTGACTGCGGCGCATTGCTTTGTGAACCCAAATAATGAGAACGAAGCGGCAAGTCTAGTTAGGGTTTATGCGTCCTCACTGACTAAATTCGGCGGTACGCCAGTAGTTGGTACACCATATTGTCACAATGAGTATGGATTTAGAGCCGGTAGATACAAAAATGATCTTGCGCTTGTGCGATTAAACCGCTCGGTAGAAGCGCCCTTAATGCCACTAGTTCAGTCGACCTCAACGCCAATGGAGACAAGATCCTCCGAAACATTGATTAGCTTGTTTGGCTTCGGGCAATTGAATCCTTCACAAGTTGCAAGCAAACTGATGTTCGGCGAAGTCAAATCTGCGCCTAGGGGAAAAAAATGCAAGAGAGACGGCGTTTTTTGCACACAAACTACAGATCTGTTTGGGCGCCGTCCTAGCAGTCTCTGTCCCGGCGACAGCGGTGGACCAGCAAAAGCGGTACAGGACGATGGTTCAAGTCGCCAAATTGGTGTGAATAGTTATATTTTTAATGAAGACCCTAAAGAAAAACCGCTGTGTGGAAAACCTGGCAATGTCAGCGCCATGGTCGATGTCTACCAATATTTGGACTGGATTGAAGCGGTAGTCGCTGAACAACGTTATTAACTGGTGTCCGCCGTTAGAGTTTTTCGGACAAGGAGGGCTGATTTGTAGCGGAAGTTCTGGTTCGATTTCTGTTTGAGTTTAGGCGCCCACAATTCGTAACTCTTCGATTTTGTCAGGAAAAAGAGGCGCCGAGGCTTTGATCGCCGGCGCCTTGTGTATTGTTCCCACGAATTTGGGTGTGCGCTTTGAAACCTCACCATGTTTGTGGGTGACAATCGTCGGGAAGCGATTACTAATGCGGCTACCGTCTGGCACAGAGCAAGGCTCGGCAATACTCTTAACACGCAGAAAAGATTGGTCCTGACGGACCAAGACGCCTTGGCAACCACCAGCTATTGCGGAGCGCGTTTGCCATGGCGTCGGTCACCCCAAAAGTGGCCGACTTTTGCTCCGCCCCATGGCCGAATTTTGCTCCGCCGTTGACATGATGTTATTCAGGTCGCGAAAATACTGCATTTACAGTCTCGCGATCTCGCATCCTGCGGACCTGAACAGTGTTTTGTATAAACACTTGGCATTGCGAAGATCCCTTTCGTCATGTTGCTTGACTATCTCCGCCAGGTTCGTCTGCCATACTCATCGCGCACCTCCTTCCTCTGAGGCCTTCACTGCTTGATAGCAGGCCCACAACCGCTTCACCTCATCACGAGGATCGTCAGATATCCGCTTGTGTGCCTCCAGCTGCTGGTTCATCGCTCGACGAAATCCATCATCTTGCATGATTTGGTCCGCACGAAGTACGTCGACTTTGTGTAGATACCCAACCTCTGCTTCAGCCAAAAGACGCTCCAACAATCCCGAGGTCGCTGAAGAATCCGAGTAGATCCATCCGGCTTCACAGCGCTCGATGAGATCGAGTACTTGGTTTGCTATCTCCTCAGCGGCCGGAGCCGTCGACACGTCGATTGGAGACGCATCCAGTACCTGTTGTGGCCATGATCGCGCAGGATAAATGGACGAACTCCAAATGTGTGACTTGTCATCGATCACCCTCAAAACTGCGATCTCAATCGGGTAAAAGCTGTCTTGGACGGCGACGATCCTTAAGTCGCAGAATAGGTGGCTGACGATTGGTTCCGGAAGGCCAAGGTCTTGATAGACGCTGCCTGACCCTTCTGTGATTTTGTCTTTTTTGGTCACTTTGGCCACTTATTCTCTTTAATCCAGATGTCTGTCCATTCTGCTGGTCCATCAGCTGGAGCAGCGTCCACGATGTGCTCCTGTACAGTCGTCAGAAGTGCTGGCCATGCATCTGAACCTTCTTTCAGCCGTACTTTCAGCTCATAAATCAGGTCATCCAGAGGGATCGACTCCAACGGACGTCCAAAGATCTCTTCATCGGAAAACTCATCACTCATCGAAGGGATTCCAATCGCCTTGCTCCTGACAGTGCGCGCACAGGACAGTTGCCTTGTTCTTCTTCCGTACGATATTCCCGACATGACCACATCTTGCACATGTGCGCTTGCTGTCCAGTACGAGACGTTTGAGCGGGAGATCCAGGCATTGATCATACAGACGGAAGATGATCTGGATTGAACCGTCTGGGCCCGTCGTCGCATCCGAGATCTGCACTTGAATCGGTGTCTCACAGTTCTCTCGAACCAGATGCTCCGCCTCTGCGAGAAACCTTCCCAGCAGGACGAGCCGACCCGGCCCAACACTTGGCCAAAGTGAGGCAGTATCAGCGCTAACTAGATCTGGAAAGCGATCTGCGATATCGAGCTCGAGATCTCTCGGCCACTTCGCCTCAGCGCCTTCAAATCGGCTTTGAAGGTAGTCGTTGTAGCACCAGCAGCAAAGTGTCGTTAGGTAGCCTCGAATGTTCTGCACCTGCGCGGTGTTTCCACAGGATTCACATGTCTTCTCGATCTCGTCGACACGCGTCTCCAGCTCGTCAAAGATATTTCGATTGCATTTTCGTGTGTAAACTCGAAGGCCACCCAACTTTTGCTTGATCTGCACGACCACCGGCAGCTCACTCCCAAAGATATCAGGGTGTTGTGTAACACTGCGCTTTACATCCTCAAGCACTATTACGAGTTGGTCAGCCCAGCCTACACGATGCTCTCCAAGTGCCTTTAGAACGCTTGCTTGGATGTCATTCCAATCAACAACCTGGTTCATCACTCATCCTTCAGCTGCGCCAGCGTTTCAGCTTTCTCATGAACAACACGCCTGATTTCTTCGTCCGTCAGATCTTCTGATACCTTCGAAATTGGCAGGCGAGATTGGGATCACAACACTGCTTTCATTGTCGTGAACCGCAAAGGCCATCTTCAGGAGCCTCGAATCTTCAATCCTCCTAAGGACCGGCTCAATAGCCCTCGTCATCATCATCACTCAATCGACGTTTGTTTGCTTCGATGTGTTCGGCTAGGTCTCCAACGAGGTTTCCGGCTGCGATGTCTTTCTCCAAAAACTCAAGGAAGGCGTCGAGGGCTGGGTCTGTGTGTTCGTCTTGGTCATCGCCATTCTCCTCTTTAGCGATGCGGTCATCCAGCTCGCGAATGCTCGCCCGAATCCGTGACAGCAATTCGTTGCCTTCTTCATCTACCTTGCGCGCTCTGATTTCATCTGCGGAAATCGGACCAGACAGCTTTGCCTGGCCCAATGCCAACGCCGCTTCTTGCAGTGCCAAAAGAGCTCGGGTTAGTGGATCAATCTCTACGTCAGCAATGAGCGCGTCGAACTCCTCTGCGCTGCTGATCGTATCAGATAGCGGTGCTCGACCGGTCAAAAACTCAGCCTTTTTCAACTTCAGGAATGCGCGCGTCACCTCATCAGCCTTAGTTGGGGGTTCTCGCGCGCCGGTCTTCTCCAGCCACATGGCGGCGATTTTCTCAACGAGTGACCACACGGTTTGCTTGCGATCATGCTGCGAGATATCGAAGCGTACTGCTTTCTCTTCGATACCGAGCTGCTCGAACTCTCGTTCGTTCACGCGCACTTCGTAGTCGCAGAGACCATCGGTGTCATCGCTGACGTTTCCAGCCTGTGCCCGGGCGACTTCGCTCTCGTTCACGTAGACAACGATTTTAAGCATCGTTCACCAGCCTTTCGCCACACAAGCAGCGCAACGTCCGCGATCATCCGTTCGGTCGATCTGACCGTAATAGCCACAAACTGAGCAGGTCATTCGATCCCGAACAGGCTTTTTCCGAACACCAAAAAGCGTCTTCCGTTCAGGGTGGCGTTTGCTCGCAACATCATGCGCGCACCAACAGCACAGGGTCATGTACCAGCCGTCCAACAGCTGGGTGTCGGCAGAATTACCGCATCGTTCACAGCTATGATTTGCTCGTGCAATCGTGGCGGTGATCATCGACTGTATGTGTCGATCATCACACCTGTGGTAGATGCGGAGCTCGCCGAGTTTTTCTTTTATCTGGACGACAAAGGGGTAGGTGGCATCTTTAAGATCGCAGTATTCTTTGACATCTGTGAAGAGCGCCGTGACCAAGCCGGACCAGCCTTCGGGTGTGCGGCCGAGGCCCTCCTCGACCGATTGCTTGATGTGGTTGAAATCAATTGCGTTCGTAATGTCGTCCGACATGACGGACACCTCCTGAGGATGGTAGGAGGCGTCGGAATCGAACCGACTCGTGCACTCTAATCTGGAGCAATTACAAGGATATAAGCCTCGCCCGCATACCAATGCTGCCTCCCACGTTCGCGTGGGTTATCGACCTCAGGCCGATATTCGATGGCAGTGGATGCGTGAGTACGTCATGACTTGAAGCTGAACCAGTTCGTGTCACTATGTCAAGACGGAGTGTGCTGCACTTCGAAATTCACCGCGTAGTTTCGGGAACCTTCTTGCTAAACGAGTGCCAAATAGGTTGTCCGCATCGCAGAGCTGTAAGCATGATTGGCATGGTCGGCCTAAGGCTTCCTCTAGCCACATATACGGAAGTCAGCGACGGTCGATACCGAGTCCAAATTGACTGATGCCGCGCGAAGCTCCAATGACAGCGATGCGCAGAAAGCGGACTTTGCAAAACCTAACCATCTAACCGTGAAATGAGAATGCAACCTTCATACGGGAAGTTTCATTACTCAAAACTAGGGGCGCAATTTGAACCTAACTTATCGATCTCCTGGAAAAAGACTGTCTGCTGTCGCCCCTAGATATCGACTAGTTGCTGGTAGGATCTGAAGGCCGAATCTAACTACATCAGACAGTTCAAAATCGTGGCCTCGCCCTCTAGCCTCTTCCGCAATTCTAGCGGGAGAGGTTGGTATCAAGTTTTCGAGAAGTTCGCTAATAATCTCATCGAGCTCTGAAAGAGTTAAGCCACTTGGAAGCACTTTGGTCTCTATGTCTTCAAGGAGAATTGAATTAAATGCTCTCGTCAAGGCATCGCGTCCACGGCTGGTAATACTGAAACGGCCAGCACTTTCAGATAACCAAGACAACTTTTCCATAAACCCCAAATAAGTCTTTATCCTATCACTTCCAACGTAGCGGGCGCTTTGATCATCTGAGGCTTTTTGGATAAGAAAAAGGTCGTCGGATCGGCAGCGCGATGTTATCTTCTCGATCCTAAGATCGTCTTCCTCGAAGTAGCTCAATACCTTGCGTAACCTGCCATAAAGTGTTCGCCCTCCATTGTATTCTATGAAGCTTGTAGGAACATTCAGAGGCACTTCGTGAAGGACCTGATCACCCAACTTGTCGGCTTCATTCTCCCGAGGCAGATCACTGTCAACAACCCCTGATTGAAGCATGGTTGAGCGAGTACGGGCTACGATTTTTCGCCATGTTATCCCACCTTTGCGTCGATCAACTCTCTGATCACCCTTGCTGTGTTTTCTCTCCATGACTCGCAGCAATGAATCCGAAAACGCTGCATTATATGTGTAGTTGAAACCTGTTGCCGAGACCAAGTAGTAGTCGACCCCATTCAATGCTGGGTCTGATGCCAATCGACCGGAGTGGCAGGCGTCAATAATTAAGACCAAATTCTTTATTCCGTGCCGGCTAAGTTCTTGAACTATTGTAGAAATAGGCACTTGCTGTGCATCTTCTCCTTTTGGTCGAGAAAAGTGAAGCGCAAGACTATGGGCACCATTAGGAACGCTGTGGCCAACGTAATAGAAGACTGTCCGTCGTCAGGGATTATGGGACAGATGGCTGCCTGATCTAAGAGAGGGTGTGGCGCATCTGATTGTTTGATTATGCGGCGGATTTGCG